>JAZQLP010000026.1:0-42156 GCA_045542755.1 Eubacteriales bacterium | reverse complement strand
CCTTAATACCAGTCTGGAGAGGAACGGAAACGCTCTTTCTTTCAATAATACCGGGAGCCTCAGATTCTATGGGGCGGGTAGTAGCATATGCTACGGGACCTTTTCCGTCGATAGGCTCACCGAGAGCGTTTACTACTCGGCCAAGAAGGGCCTCGCCTACGGGAACGGAGAGAACCTTACCCGTTCTGCGAACGGTGGTACCCTCACGAATATTGTTATTGTCAGAAAGAAGAGCAACAGACACGGTTTCGTCCTCAAGATTCTGGGCCATACCGAAGCTGCCGTCTTCAAACTCCAAAAGCTCGCTGGCCATACACTCACGAAGGCCGTAAACTCTTGCTATACCGTCACCAACGAGGATAACGGTGCCCGTTTCCTTCATTTCGATACGGGATCTGTAGTTCTTTATCTGTTCTTTTATTACGTTACTGATTTCTTCGGGTCTTGAGCTCATCTGCTAATCACATCCTTTACTTCGTGCAAACGGCTGCGTAAGCTTCCGTCCATAACTTTACCGTCTACCTCTACGATAATACCGCCCATAAGGGACTCGTCTACCTCGCAAACCAGGGTAACGGTATGTCCGCACATCTTTTCAAGCTTCTCTACAAGGCGCTCCTGCTCCTTATCCGTAAGAGCAACGGCACTTTTAACCTTTGCTACGGAAATATTCTCAAAAGCATCGAGAAGTCTGTCGTATTCCTCAACAGCCTCCTTAAAACCCCTTATTCTCCCCTTTTCACAAAGAAGCTGTAAAAAGGACAGAACGTGCTCGGGAAGGAGAGTTGCGAATGCCGACTCAATGGCGGTAAGACGCTCTTTTACAGGAATTGCGGGCGAAGAGAGAAACTCCAGATAATCCGGTTCTTCATCAAACGCCGCCATCACCTTATTAAGCGCCTTCAAATATTCTTTTTCACGCCCAACCTCGCGACTAAGCATAAAGAGGGCGGTTGCGTATTCTTTACTCATTTCCGTCATCGTTTTCACCTATTTCCTCAATAAAGGAATCTATCAGCGCACGATGATCCTGCGCGTTGATTTCTCTGCCAAGCATCTTTTCTGTAAGTGCCGCAGAAACGTCTACGATTTCGCGCTTAATGCCTGCCTGAGCCTTTTTACGCTCAAGCTCAGCCTCGGTTTCAGCCTGACGGATAATACCGTCCGCCTTATCCTGAGCCTCGGCTACTATTTTTTCTCCGCGCCATTTTGCGTTTTCGGTAGCAGACTGCATAATGGCATCAGCCTCTGCAGAAGCGGTCTGCATCTTGTTTTCCCAAGACTCTTTTGTCGCGAGAGCTTCCTGTTCAGCCTGCGCCGCGGCGGAATACTGTCCGTCAAGCTCGGCTTTTCTCTGATCAAGCATCTTTTGAAGAGGCTTGAAGAGGAACTTCTTGATTATTAAAAACAAAAGAGTAAGGTTAGCCAATGAAATAAGTATCTGCCACAGATTGACGGAGATAATGTCTAACGACTGCATAATAATCCTCTCTCCAATTAGATACCGAGAGCGTTCTTAAGAACGTTTACCATAATATTGGGAGCAACGAAGATAAGAAGGATTGCAATAACAAGGGCGTAAATACCGGTGGTTTCGGAAATAGCACAACCCATGATCATGGTAGAGGTTACAGCACCCTTGCTTTCGGGCTGACGTCCGATGGCTTCACAAGCGTTTGCAACAGCGTGACCTTCACCGATACCAGGGCCGAGAGCTCCGATACCCATACAAAGACCTGCGCCGAGAGCACAACAACCTAAAATAATACCAATAGCGAGTTCCATAATAATAAACCTCCTTGTTGCCGTTGACGGCAACACATAAATTAATTTAAAGATTTTCGAAGAAAAGATTTAAATTTGGGCGTGAAGAGCGCACTATATCTTATTGGTACAGAGCATCTTTCACGCAATATACCTCCAAAAATCAATTATTTACTTTTAATTTTTTATTTTTCTTTTCAAGCTTTTTGAGCTGTCTTTTTTCGTATTCTTCCTGAGGGAAGTTATTTGAAATATTAAGCATTGTCAGCATTGCAAATATATATGCCTGCATACAGCTGCTAAAAATATCAAAATAAACCGAAAGAACAGCGGGAAGACCTATCTGAAGGAAGGGTATCTCCCCTAAAAATCCGGGAAGCCAACCAAGTACCAGCCCCGACAAGCCCTGAAGAGCAGCAGCTATAAGTACCGCAATAACCGAGCCTGACAAAACGTTACCGTAATGACGGAAGGCCATAGACACGGGGGTTGCCACTTCACCGAGAATATTAAGGGGAAGCATAACGAATATAGGCTCCGTAAATCCCTTAAGATAATTAAGCAAACCGCCCTTAAGCTTGTAATAGGTAATCAGGATAAATACCAATATGGACCAACCTGCTACTACGTTTATGTCCGAAGTGGGGGCAAAGAGTCCGCAAAGGGCAAGCAAACTTGAAAAAGCGGAAAGGGCTATGACAGCCGCAATAAAGGGAGCGTATCCCGAGAAGAAATCTCCCATATTATCCTTTACAAGGCCCTTGACCTTTTCAATACACCATTCAAGAAGATACTGTCTTTTAAGCTCTGCTTTGACCTTGAGCCCGTGAGTCATAAAAAGACAAAAACCGAAAATTGATATGATTACAAAAAAGGAATTGACCTGCGCCTCGGTTATGGGAAGGTTCTGTATGGGCATATTCAATGTAAAATATACCATCGCGCCCGTAATTGAGATTCCTTCCGAAGGCTGCGCGGTAAGTATCTTAAGAACCATCGCCGCGACTATGGGGAGAATAGCTATACACAAATAAAGCACGTCCACCGCAATAAAGCGACGGCTTTTCTTATTCACTTTCCTTCACCTCCTCGTTTGTATGGTTATCTGATTTCTTACTGAAAAACATTCTCATCCCAACGGCTACACGGGGAAAGAGCAGAGGAATAAGAACCGCAAAGGTGTTAAAGCAGGGCAAAGCCGCACCAACTACGGCAACGACGAAAAGCCCCAATATACGAAGATTCTGAGAAACCTTCATGGTTGACTTTGCATCCTTCTCTTCCTTTACTACCGCCTTCTGCACGGTAATACCCATGAGTAAAAAGTTGAGGATTGCAGCAGTAGCACTGAGAAGGTTACCCAAAATAACGGTATAATCCCACTGATTGATTATGAGAAAGACGGCCTCCATAATAACGCTGAATATCACTACCCAAAGGGCAATATATCTGGTTTCTCGAAGGACGGTCTTATCTATTTTATTCACAAAGTCACCACCTGTCACGTTTTAAACGCTATACTGATTTATTATAGCACAATTTTACAAAAATGTCAATATATAAAATGCAGAAAAACTCTTCCGAAAGAGAGCTTTCCATAAAGCAGATTTGCCTGCCGAGAAGACAGATGGAGCACGGGCATTTTGTTCGTACTCCGTTTCGCATTCCTTACCCTGTAAGGCAGAGTATGTTATGCCTATCAGTTGTACTGTCGGGTGATAACCAGTCCCCCCCCCTTTACACACGGAGCCTTTGGTTTTGCGTCCAGAAAGTTCGTCTGTTTTCCTGATAAGCACTGCTTTTGGGGACACAAAAAGAGATGCCCCGCGCAAGGCGGGGCGAGGAATTATTCTGCAAGCAACATTTCCACTTCTTTTCGTTGTCCGCTTGTGTACCCATAAACGGTAGCGTTGAACCATTTGTTTTCAATGAAATCCTCTTCAAACGCATCCATTATTTTTAGTGCAATCCTAAACTGAGAATTGGCCTTCTCAATTTCGCCGATTTCTTTCAAACGCTTACCAACAACAATCAGCATATCGATCAAATCTTCTGCGGAAAGATTCTTCTGTTTCTGTGCAGCCTCGTAACTATCATCTCCATCCAAAAGAGATGCCATCAGTTCCAATTTCGAAAAATAAATTTCAGGAATAATTTCAAGAGTAGGCTTAACTAAATCATTCTGCCCATTTTCCTTATAACACGATGCAAGAATTCGGCAAGCATCATATTTCACAGAATCATCCTTGGTAGACTCAATGAGTGTTTTGCAAAGAGTGATTACCTCATCTGCTCTCGTTTGATAATCCAAAGTATAAAGCAGATTGTTCAATATGATGTCATTCCCGGGAAATCTTTGCAATCCTTCGCGCAAAATACGTTCAGATTCTGCCCCATCGGTAAAACGATATTTATATGCCTCTTGACAGATTGCCTCAACTTGCTTTTCCATTTCAAACAGATTAAAATCAAAGAGTTCATCGGTGGAAACCCCAAAGAAGGATGCAATTGCAGGGATCATAGTCACGTCCGGCATTGTATTTCCGTTTTCCCATTTTGAAACGGCCTGAAAAGACACGCCAAGATAGTTGGCAAAAACCTCTTGCGATATGTTTTTCTGTTTTCTTAATGATTTTATTTTTTCTCCAAGTTTAATCATTATCGTTCCTCCAAATTGTTTTGGATCAGCGCTTATCCTAATACTATTATAGCACATATTTTTATAAAAACAATAACTCATTTGGAGAGAATTTTTCTAATGTGAGTTGAATAAAAAAACAGTATAACTGTATTTCTACAGTTATACTGCTTTATCAGATTTATTGTTAGTACGCAAACAAGAGTCTTTTCCTATTTTGAAGTTATTATTTTTTCACCGTCAAAGACAAACATACCGAAGCCTTCACCGAACTTTCCCCCACTAAGAAGGTGGGATTTAAAGGCTCTTTGCAGAGAGGTTTTCTCGGGAAGCTCAGAGTAAGGCTTATCCTTGTCTCTACCGAATACTCTCCATATATCTCCGAATTCATCATGATCGTCAGCATAGAGAATATCAAACTCATCGAAGAAGCTACGAAGATTTGATCCTGCGGGATAAAGATCCTTATAATCGGGATAAAGAATCCAAGAATGACATTGACAAACCAAGGGTTTTCCTTTAAGTTCATCCTTAAAAAACTCGTATGCCTGACATAAAGCATCAAGACGACCTTCCCTATCAAAGGGCATACCGCTGGCGGGTATATGGAGCCCCTTTACAGCATCCCCTTTATTAACGGTAATACTACCACAAACATAGGGCGCTTCGAGTTTATAATGCCCATCTTCAAACTCAAAACATCCGAATCTAACTATCTTTGCATTATAGAATCTATTATACCAATATGGAACAAAAAGTCCCCAAACGCCGTGAATATTCTTGCACTTGCGGGCTTTAAAGGTAATGTCTTCAAATGTATACCAGAACAGTTCTTCACCCAGTCCCCTGCTTTGCCAAATAGGCATGGCACTTTCAATTGCAAGCAGGCAAACAAGGAGCCATGCAGCATATTTATGGATCTTTGTTTCTTCGGCCAAAGCAAGGACTTCCGGCCTTACGTTTTTGGAAACATACTCTCCTTCAATAAAAGCAGAAACTATCCCATCAATATTCTTTTCATAGCCGTTATTCTCAATAATTTTTACGCAAGCGAATATCTCATCTCTTGCTTCTTGGGGAAAATTCAGTTTTTCTATTGTCTTATCCAAGAAAATCTTATTCATAACCTACACTTCCCTCAAATAAATTCATATAACAAAAACCCCGACTGATGAACAATCGGGGTTTTGGCGCGTCGTGGGGGACTCGAACCCTCGACCTACTGGTTCGTAGCCAGTCACTCTATCCAGCTGAGCTAACAACGCATTTTGCTCTGTTTTTCAAGCCTATATATAATACCACACTTTTGTCTGAAAATCAAGGGGCTAATTGTAAACAAATGGTTAATTTTTTAATTTGGCGGGTTTTCCTTGTTGACATTCGTTTTTTTTGAGTATATAATGTATGATGTTGTTTTATTGTAGTTTATTATATATGAAGGAAGATGTAAATTTGATTTGTGAAAACATCAGAAACGTAGCCATTATTGCGCACGTTGACCACGGCAAGACCACCCTTGTTGACGAGATGCTCAAGCAGAGCGGTACCTTCCGTGAAAATCAGGCCGTTGCTGACAGAGTTATGGACTCGGGCGATATTGAAAGAGAACGCGGAATAACCATTCTCGCAAAGAATACGGCCATTAATTACAGAGATACAAAGATAAACGTAGTAGACACCCCCGGCCACGCGGACTTTGGCGGTGAGGTTGAACGTATACTCAAGATGGTAAACGGCGTTCTGCTGTTGGTAGATGCCTTTGAAGGCCCCATGCCCCAGACCCGTTTCGTTTTACAGAAGGCTCTTGAGCTTGGACACAAGGTTATTATCGTTATAAACAAGATTGACCGTCCCGATGCCAGACCTCACGAGGTAGTCGATGAGGTTCTTGAACTTCTTCTTGACCTTGACGCTACAGAAGAGCAGCTTGACTCCCCCGTTATCTTCGCATCCGCAAGAAACGGTATAGCGTCCCTTTCTCCCGACGACGGTACTACGGACCTTAAGGTGCTTCTCGACACAATAGTTGATTACGTGGATGCTCCCCAGGGCGACGAGACAGCACCCTTCCAGATGCTTGTATCCTCCATTGACTATAATGAGTACGTTGGAAGAATAGCCGTAGGCCGCATTGAAAGAGGTTCTGTTAAGAAAGGTATGGATATCGTCCTTACCGACCATCACCACAGCCATCCCGAAATGAAAGCAAAGGCTGTAAACATCTACACCTTCGACGGCCTTGGCAAGGTTGCGGTAGACACCGCATCCGTTGGTGACGTAGTTGCTATATCGGGTATTGAAGACGTTAACATCGGTGATACCCTTTGCTCCCCTGAGGACGTTACACCTATCCCCTTTGTAAAGATATCCGAGCCTACTGTTGAAATGACCTTTATGGTAAACGACAGCCCCTTTGCAGGAAGAGAGGGTAAGTTTGTAACCTCCAGAAATCTGAGAGACAGACTCTACAAAGAGCTTCTCAAAGACGTTTCTCTCCGAGTATCAGACACCGACTCTACCGACGCGTTTACCGTTTGCGGCAGAGGCGAAATGCACCTTTCCGTTCTCATAGAAACCATGAGAAGAGAAAACTACGAGTTCCAGGTATCCACCCCCAAGGTTCTCTTTAAAGAGATCGACGGCGTTATGTGTGAGCCTGTTGAAAGACTTGTAGTAGACGTTCCCGGAGATGCCGTTGGTTCCGTTATGTCAAGCATGGGATCAAGAAAGGGCGAGCTCTCACATATGTCAAACGTTGGTAGCCGCACCAGACTTGAATTCCTTATCCCCTCCAGAGGTCTTTTCGGTTACAGAAACGAATTCATGACCCAGACCAGAGGCGAAGGCATAATGACCTCCATTTTTGACAGCTACCAGCCCAAAAAGGGAGAAATTCCCACCAGAGCTAACGGTGCTCTTATTGCCTACGAAACGGGCGAAACCACTTCTTACGGTATATTCAACTCCCAGGATTCGGGCGCTATGTTTGTAGACCCCTCCGAAATGGTATATGCAGGACAGATCGTGGGAGAATGCAACAGACCCGTTGATATCGTAGTAAACGTATGTAAGAAAAAGCATCTTACCGCTATACGTTCTTCCGGCCACGACGAGGCTCTCCGCCTTGTTCCTCCCAGAAGATTCAGCATCGAGCAGTCTTTGGACTTTATCACCGACGACGAGCTCCTTGAAGTAACCCCCAAGTCTCTCCGCTTGAGAAAGAGAACTCTTGACCACGCCCAGAGAATGAAGGATTTCATGAGAAACGCAAAGAATTAACTAATATAAATAACGTGCCTGTTTAGCGACAGGCACGTACCTATATACGAAAGGAGTATTCCAATGAAACAGTGTGAACTCCCCTATGAAAGATTTGATTATGAGCAAGCAGAAAAAAAGCTTGGAGAAATAATCGAAGGCATTACCGCCGCAAAAAGCGCAAAGGAACAGTTTGAATATTACAAGCAGTTCAACTCCGTTATGGAAGAATATTATACAGCAGAATCCATAGCGTATGTAAGATTCACCCTTAACACCGAGGATAAATTTTACTCCGACGAAATGGACTATTACGACGAGATAGGCGCAAAAGTGTCGGCCGCATCCATCCCCTTTGCAAAGGCCGTAGTGAATTCCGAATTCAAGGAAGAGCTGCAAAAATATGTAAGCCCTGTAGCAATAAAGAACCTTGAAATATCCCTTAAAAGCATAGACGAAAGCATTGTTCCCGAGATGCAGGAAGAGGCAAAGCTTTCCACAGAATATAAAAAGCTACTCTCCTCTGCCCAGATCCCCTTTGACGGTGGCGTACACAACATCCCTCAGCTCGGAAAATACTGTAACGACGTAGACAGAGAGGTCAGAAAAGCCGCTTACAACGCCTTGGGTCAATGGCTCAAGGATAACGGCGACAAGTTCGACGATATCTATGACCGTATGGTAAAAAATCGTGACCTTCAGGCAAAAAAGCTCGGCTACAAAAACTACGTAGAGCTTGGCTACTACAGAATGGGCAGAAACTGCTACTCTCCTGAAGATATTGAAGTATTCAGAAACGGAGTTATCAAGTATTGGGTACCCTTCGTTTCCGAGTTCAAGAAAAGACAGGCAAAGGAACTGGGCGTAGATAAACTTTATCTTTACGATAATTCAAACGTTCTCAAAAATGGAAATCCCGAACCCATAGGCACAGTTGAAGAGATATTTGAAAACGGTAAAAAGATGTACGAAAGCATGTCCGCATCTACGGGAGAGTTTATAAACTTCATGCTTGAGCACGACCTATTCGACGTTATCGCTCGCAAGGGCAAGTCGGGTGGCGGATACTGTACCTCATTTCCTAAGTATAAAATGCCCTTCATATTTGCCAACTTTAACGGCACATTTGATGACGTAGACGTACTTACCCACGAAGCAGGTCATGCACTTGCATTCTACGAAGGCATGAAGAATATAGAAGATCCCCAGCTTCAGTCGGGAGGAATGGAAACCTGCGAGGTTCACTCCATGTCAATGGAATTCTTCGCATGGAAGTATATGGAGCTTTTCTTTGGAGATAGAGCCGACGAATACAGACGCATGCACTTTGAACACGCCGTAGACTTTATCCCCTACGGAACCATGGTGGATTATTTCCAGCAAAAGGTTTACGAGTCCCCCGAAATGACTCCCGCAGAGAGAAAACAGCTTTGGCTTGACCTTGAGGCAGTATTCAGACCCGATATCTGTCACGAAGGAATAACCTATATGGAAGAGGGTGGCCGTTGGCAGTACCAGAGCCACATTTTCGAAAGACCTTTCTACTATATAGACTACTGTCTTGCACAGTCGGTATCCTTTGATTTCCTTATTGAGATGCACAAGGATTATGCCAAGGCCTTTGAAAACTATACCGAGTTCCTCAAAAAGGGCGGCACAAAGGTATTTACAGACCTTGTAACGGATGCGGGATTTGATTCTCTCTTCTCCGAAAACGCTCTGGCAAATATAGTGGCAGAACTCCGCAAACTCAATATAAAATAAGCAAAAAAATATCAGCCGAACGGAAATACCGTTCGGCTGATTCTTTTTTAACTAATTATTCTTTGGGAGCAGTTACCTTATTGAGTACAGCAACGATAACAACAATAATTGCTATAACAACGAAAGTACCGAGCATTCCAAGACCCATTATGGGAAGGGTTTCAGCCAATCCCTCGGGAGTAAAAGCAAAATTAAATTCAGACATCTCTATACCTCCTTAACCGAGCATACCTTTAACGATACCGAGTATAAGACCGCCTGCAATAACGGATGCGATCTGGCCGGAAACGTTAACGCCTATAGAGTGCATAAGAAGGAAGTTCTGGTTATCTTCCTCGAGACCCATCTTATGAACAACACGGGCAGACATGGGGAATGCAGAAATACCTGCAGCACCGATCATGGGATTGATCTTGGTCTTGGAGAAGATATTGAGGACCTTTGCAAGCATAATGCCGCCAAAGGTATCGAATACAAATGCTACAAGACCGAGGAGCATAATAAGAAGAGTTTCAAACTTCAGGAAGTCTGCAGCAACCATTCTGGATGCAATAGTAATGCCGAGGAAGAGGGTAACGAGGTTTGCAAGAACCTTCTGTGCAGTCTCGGAAAGAGAATCAACAACGCCGCAAACACGGATAAGGTTACCGAACATAAGGAAGCCGATAAGAACGACTGCATCGGGAGCAACTATGCCTACGATGATGGTAACAAGTATGGGGAAAAGAATAAGGGTGATCTTAGAAACCTTCTTACCACCGGAGTTATCCATACGGATAAGACGTTCTTTCTTAGTGGTGCAAAGCTTGATAATGGGGGGCTGAACAATGGGAACCAACGCCATATACGAATATGCTGCAACCATAATAGCGGGAAGATAAGCAGAGTCAAGTACGGTTGCTACGTATATAGAGGTAGGACCGTCGGCCGCGCCTATAATAGCGATAGATGCTGCATCCTTGAGATCAAATCCGAGAACGGATGCAAGACAGAGGGTAAAGAATATACCGAACTGTGCCGCTGCGCCAAAGAACATAAGCTTGGGATTTGTAAGAAGAGGGGTAAAGTCGATCATTGCGCCGATACCGATAAAGAGGATAAGGGGCATGAGTTCGTAGTTGTCAATACCGATGTCAAACAAACGGTTAAGTACGTGAGCAACACCACTTTCGGGTCCTTCGAAGGGCAGGTTCATAAGAATCGCGCCAAAGCCCATGGGAAGAAGAAGAGTGGGTTCCATCTCTTTTTTAATTGCAAGGAATATAAGTATTCCACCAATCAACCACATAACAGCCTGCTGCCAGGTAATGTTAAGTAGGTTTTCGTAAAGTATTTCCATTGAAAGCCTCCTGGTTAAAAACCATAAATTTACAAAATAAATTATATCACAAAAGCCGTCCTTTGTCAACAAACAAAAGACGGCTTTTGATTTTTTGTCATTTTTATATTACTGGCTTACTTTTGTAAAATAGGCCACTATTCCGGCAACTATTGCAGAGGCGGCAGTATCCATATTCTCGCTCTGCATAAACCATTCGTATTCCTTGGGGTTACAAATAAATGCAGTCTCAAAGAGAATTGAGGGAAAATCGGCAAATCTGGAAACCTTATAATACCCGCCCTTGGAAGAGCGTTTAACGATTCCCGTAAGCTCTGAAAAAGAATCCAGCATTGTTTGAGCAAGGATCTTGGAATGGGCGTAGCTATAATAGGTCTCAACCCCCTGTGCCTTATTGGGGTCAGCATTATCGGCTACAGAATTAAAGTGTATAGAAACGTTAATATCAGGTCCCCAGGCTCTGAACTCCTTAATAAGAGTATCAAGATCCTTTACGCCTTCCCCATTATGGGAAAGCCTTACCTCTGCACCGAGAGCGGTAAGTCTTGCGGCAACTAACAGCGAAAGAGTGCGGTTAAGCTCTGCTTCATAGCCTTTAAGAGAGCCCCAAGCACCGTATGCGCCCTTTGAATCGCTATGTCCGGGGTCAATGGAAATCTTTATTCCGGATAGCATCTTCGCACCCTCGCTTATTTTTGCAGGGTTGCGGTAATGAACTATAAGTCTGTTTCCGTCAAAGGATGCGTAATAGCCGAATATATAAAGAGCCTTCTTATAGGTAAGGGTTACCTTAAAGGAGTTAGCACCGAGAGCCTTTACGGTAACGGCAGAAAACAGCGCGTTACTACCTGACAAAGAGGCCGTAAGTCCCGAGGGATTGGATACGTTATAAACTATTATCTCGGTTCTGTCATCATACTGCCATATATCGTGCAGGGATTTTTCGGAAAGAGGAATAATAACGTGAGTGTAATCTCCGCTATCTGCAACAGAGATATTTCCGGCCACGGCAATGGGCAACGAATTAAGGGGGATTCTTTCAACATCAGAGGAATTGACGTAATATCCGCTTGAAAGCTTTGCATAACCCTTTGACTTTGACACTACCGTATCCATAGCCCCAAGGGTTCCGAAGGAATATTCATTTGGGGCAAGGGACAGATTTGCTATAAGATTGCATTTATCCTTAACTATCTGCACGACGTAAGAAGAGGGATCGTTTATTACCTCTATGTCATTTTCCATTTGAAGAACGGCAACCTTACCGTCCATTTCGGCGTAAAAGATAGGCTTTCCGAGATAAAGATTACCCTCGGTCATTGGCAGAGTAAGAACGCCTTCATACCATCCTATACGATATTGGCCGTCCTTTATATGCTTATCGGCATAACCTTTAAGGTCAACCCTGTAATTACCAACCATAGCATATACGGTAGCTCCCGCAGTAGCGTTGCAAGAGAAGGTCAGTGTGGTGCCGCTTGTAGAAGCGTAATCGTATCTGGGAGTCAAACTGCCTGAAACAAAGCCGAATTCCTTCATATACTCATAAGCAGTCGAGGTAGACGTGCTACCCTTTCGGGTAACAACGTACTTGACGGTTTTGCCCTTATGCTCAAAGGTAAAGGTGTTCTCCCCTACCTTTAAGTCAGTCATATAATAGGCAAAATATCCGGAAGGTGAACGATCGGTATACTCAACGCCGTTTACCTTAAGAGGATAATTGGGATCAGAAACGCCCATAACGTAAGCCGAGGCGTACTCGTTTGAAATAGTCTGGGAAGTACCTGAAAGAACCAAAGTATCACTGGCGGCTTCCACTTTGGGGGCGGAAGGGCTTTCATCTACCTTATAAATAACCTTAACTACGTCCCTTATTCCACCCATATTTGCAACAAAATCATTGTATGCAAAAAATACTTCACCGTTACATTTATCAATAGTATCTATATAGGTAAGCTGGTTTACGTATTCGGTTGAAGTAAAGCTACCCGTACCGCCGTTATAAGCGGCAATACCTATATACAACTCAACGTCCGTATTTTTACAAAGCTTTCCCCACCAGGAAGCGATATTTTTAAAGGGTGCAAGAGAATGGTCTATATTCCAGTATATCTGGGGACAAATATAGTCGATCCACTCGTTCACTACCCATTTGCGGGTATCGGCGTAAACGTCATAATAAGTCTGCAAGGTTTTGTTAAGTCCCGGAACGCCGTTTGAATTATAGGACTGCATAGCCCAAATTCCAGCAGGAGAAATGCCAAACTTTACAGAGGGCTTCTTACTTGATATGAGATTTGATGCAGCAAGAACCAGAGTATCAACGTTTGATCTTCTCCAATCGGAAAGGGAAAGGCCGTTACCGTACTTCGTATATGCGGCAGAATCGTCAAAGCCTTTGGGATTTTTATTATTCTGTCCGCATCCGTCGGGATAGAAATAATCGTCAAAATGTATTCCGTCCACATCGTAATTGGATATTATCTCGTCAATACCGGCAAGAATAAGATCTCTTACCTCGGGAAGGCCGGGATTATAATACATAGCACCGTTATAGGTGACCACCCATTCGGGATGCAAGCGGGCGGGGTGGTTTGCGGCAAGGGAATTAAGATTTGTACCAAAAATATTTTGTTGGGAAATTCTGTATGGATTTATCCAGGCGTGAAGTTCCACTCCACGTTCATGAGCCTCTTCAATAAACACGGCCAGCAAATCTACGGGCAAAGGATTACCCTGTGTTCCAACCACAAAGGAAGATGAGGGGAAAAGAGCAGAATAATACAATGCATCCGACATAGGTCTTACTTGGAAAAATACGGTATTCATACCCCAGCTGACAACGTTGTCCAGAATAGTTTCTATCTCTTTGCGGAGCTTATCTGCAGAAAGGCCTTTAACTGAAGGGAAATCTATATTATTTACGGTAGATACCCAAACACCCCTTACCTCACCGTCGGTTACGACCTTGGAAACAAAGGTGCTATCCTCGGTTTGAGGAGGTGTGGGCTTATTAAATACGGCGTAGAAAGTTTCGGAATAATTGCCGTCATCGCTGGTTACGGTTACGTAAGCAATACCGTAACCAACTGCAGTAACGACTCCGTTTGCATCAACGGTAACGATTGCGGTATCAGAAGAGGAGTAGGTAAGCTTTTTATTCTCAGCATCAGAAGGAACAACCGATGCATTTATCTTATAGGTCTCCCCTGCCTCGGTAAATGTATATCTTGAGGTTGCAAGCTTTACGCCCGTAACCTTTATTTTCTTAGGAATAACGGTTATTTTAAACTCACCCGAATATCCGCCTTCGTCGGTGGTAACGGTAATAACAGCCTGTCCCACGCCGACTGTGGTCACTACGCCTTTTGAGGATACGGTAGCAACACTTTCATCGGAAGAACTGTAGTTAAGTTTTTTATTATCTGCACTGGAAGGTACAACGGAAGCCTTTATCTGATAATTCTGTCCGGTGCCTTCAATGGTATATTCTTCGCCCGTAATCTTGATTCCCTGAACGTGAACGGGAAGTTTAACTGTAACCTTACATTTTGCCACTTTCTTTCCGTTTGCGGAAAGGGCCTGAACGGTAGCTGTACCGTTACTCATAGGAGTTACGACACCATCGGAAGTGACGGTAACTATTTTTTCATTGGATGAGGACCAGACGAGGCCTCTTTCGGTGGTGTTTGCAGGCTGAAACTGAGGAGTAAGGATGAGTTCATCATCTACGTTCTTAAATGTAAACTCCCTTATATCAAACTCCACATCCTCTATTGGAATAAAGCAATTGACTATTACTCTGCAGGCAGCAATAAAATCGCCGTCCTCGGTCTTTGCTTCTATAAGGGTTTCGCCGTTACTTACGGCAGTAACAAGGCCGTGATCGTCAACAGTAGCGATATTGCTATCCCCCGCTGACCATATTATGGTAGGATTGGTAGCATCGGGGGGATTTATGGAGGCAACCAACTGATGAGTAGCTCCGAACTGGGTAAATTCCACAACGTCCTCGGTAAGATAAACCCCTTCAACGTAAACGGTAAAGTCAACGTCTACCCTACAGCTTACCGAGCCCATTCCGTGCTCGGGATAGGCGGTAATATATGCAGTTCCGTTGCCCATAGGTATTATCTTTCCGTTGGCATCAACTATGGCCACAGAAGTATTGGATGAAACGTATTTAACGGTTTTATCCGTAGCATCCTCGGGAAAAACGGAAACGTCCATAACGGCGCTTTGGTCAGCCTTAGTGAACTTATATTCCGTCAAAGATGATTCAACGGAGGTCACGTCAACGGGGAAAAAGGTCGTACGGATAAATTCTTCCACCTCACATCCGCTAAAAAGCGAAAGGATGAAAGAAAATATCAGTATAAGACAAACTGTCCTAATAACCTTTTTCTTCATTGAGTAACCTCCGATATAAAGATTTCTATTTAACTTCTCTAATAAGAATAATGGGGGTGCACTGGTCATCCTGACCTGCAGGATTATCCCTTATTATTTCAACAAGCTCTTCCTTGGGCATAGCAAGGTCAGAGGACTTGCCGAGAACTACGGCGCTTATATCACAAGCATCGATTATCATACAAGGTATGCCAAGCTTTTCTTTGATCTCTTCGCAAACTCCGTCGGGATTTTCGGGATTAAGAATACCGTACTCTACGTACTCCTTAAAGGAAATATCGTAATCTATAAGTCCATCTATGCCCTCAACCTCATGGCCGCATACCTTATAAAAGACGCCTTTTATACCAAAAAGTTTCGTTACTGCAGAACAAAAGGCTGCAAAAAGAACTCTGGGAAGTCCGCACTGCATAATTACCAACTGCATCTTATAAGGAGTTCCCGCACCGGGGCCTGCAGGAGTTACGTGAACGAACTTACACAAAAGCTTTGCCCAGAATCCGGGGTGTATATCCTTGCGATAAACAATCCTCTTCTGACAAAGAGCTATTATTTTCTCGCTTATGGATATGAAGTCGCCCTCCTGAATATGAGGAAGAGCGTATTCCTTAACGATATCAACGTAATCGTCGCCTATGTTTACAAATCGGGTAACTATGGCGTAACGTTCGTATTTTTTACCGTTTACTTCTATTATAAGGTTCTTACCTTCATTGGGTTTTAATTCCATTTTTTTGATCTCCCTTAACAAAAGGTTTCAGGCAGTTTTGTACCGCCGAGAATATGAAAATGCAGATGCTTTACGCTCTGGGCGCCGTCTTCACCGCAGTTATTTATAATACGGTAGCCGTTTACAAGTCCTTCCTGAACTGTAATCTTCTTTATGGCGTTAAAAATATCCACCATAATGCTTCCGTTTTCCTCAAGGTCAAAATCATCCATTGAGGACATAACGTGCGCCTTGGGAATAACCAATATGTGAACGGGTGCCTGGGGATTTATATCCCTGAAGGCATAAACCTTTTCATCCTCGTATACCTTTGCAGAAGGAATCTCTCCTGCGGCTATTTTACAAAATATACAATCCATAATTTTACCGCCCTTCTTATAAAAAGGGGACGGAGAGTTTTGCCTGTCCGTCCCTCTCATTATGTTATTTTATTTGGAAAGTAACGCTCTTACAGCTTCAACGGCTTGGGGAATCTTTGTAGCATCCTTACCGCCTGCCATAGCGCCATCGGGTCTACCGCCACCGCCGCCAAGACAAATCTTTGCCGCTTCTTTTACGATATTGCCGGCATTTGCGCCTGCCTTTACGGCTTCTTTGCCGCAGCTTACAACGATATTTACCTTACCGTCGTTTTCTGCAAAGAGAAGAACAACTGCGTTATCGTATTTAGCGCGGAGATCGTCGCCGAGAGTTCTGAGAGTGTTTGCATCAGCCGCGATCTTACCGGTAATGAAGGAGAATGCACCGATGGTTTCGGCATTCTTAACGATATCGTCAAGACCGGAAGCGGAGAGCTTTGCATTAAGATCAGCTATCTGCTTGTTTGCAGCCTTAAGCTCGTTCATGAGAGCCTCTGCCTTTGCAGTAACCTCTTTTGCGTTAGTCTTGAGAGCTGCCGCGGTTTCGTTTATGGTTCTATCCTTTTCGCCGATAGCGTCAAGAACGTTCATACCGGTGAGAGCTTCTATACGACGTACGCCTGCAGCAATACCGGCCTCGGAAATTATCTTGAAAAGGCCAACCTTAGAGGTGTTATCAACGTGGGTACCGCCACAGAATTCCTTGGAAACGTCACCCATGGATACAACTCTTACGTACTCGCCGTACTTTTCGCCAAAGAGTGCGGTAGCGCCGCTGTTCTTTGCATCGGAGGTCTTCATAACCTCGGTAACTACGGGATAACCTTCAAGAATATATTCGTTTACTATCTTTTCTACCCTTGCAATTTCTTCAGCGGTGAGAGCTGCGAAATGAGAGAAGTCAAAACGCATACGGTGCTCGTCAACGTAAGAACCTGCCTGAGCAACGTGAGAACCGAGAACTTCCTTAAGAGCTGCCTGAAGAAGGTGCGCGGAAGAGTGGTTACGCTTGGTAGCCTCACGAAGAGCCTTGTCAACGGTAAGGGTAACGGTGTCACCCTCGGATACTACGCCGTCAACGACGGAGATCTTGTGAAGGAATATGCCATTAGCCTTCTTGGTATCGGCAACGGTGAGCTTAACGCCGTCCTTTTCAATAAGACCTCTGTCACCTACCTGACCGCCGCTTTCTCCGTAGAAGGGGGTTTTGTCGGTGATTACGGTAAGGGTTCCGTCTTCTTCGGTAAGAACCTTGATAACCTTTGCTTCTGCAGTAAGGGTTTCATAACCGATGAATTCGGTCTGGGGAAGACCTTTAAGATCTTCGTTGCCCTTCCAAGCGGAAGCGCCGGAGGCGAGATAAGCTTCTCTTGCTCTCTTCTTCTGCTCGTCCATACAAGCATTGAAGGCGGCCTCGTCGGTATTCATACCCTTTTCTTCGAGTATTTCAAGGGTGAGATCGAGGGGGAAACCGAAGGTATCGTAAAGTCTGAAGGCGTCTTCGCCGGAAATGGACTTCTTACCCTCAGCTTCTGCCTTAGCAATAAGTTCGTTAAGGATAGCAAGACCGCTGTCGATGGTCTGATTGAATCTTGCTTCTTCCTGGTCTATAACGTTAATGATGAAGTTTTCTTTTTCTTTAAGCTCGGGATAAGCCTCGCCGCTTTCTCTGATAACTACCTTTGCAAGCTCGCTGAGGAAGTGCTCGGACTTAATACCGAGGAGCTTACCGTGACGGGCAGCTCTGCGGAGAAGACGTCTAACAACGTAACCTCTGCCTTCGTTTGAGGGAAGGATACCGTCACTTACCATAAAGGTAGTGCTTCTGGTATGGTCGGTAATAATACGGAGAGAAACGTCAGTTTCGTGGGAGTCGCCGTACTTCTTGGAGGACATCTCGGAAAGACGGGCGGTGATGTTTCTTACGGTATCAACGTCAAAGAGGGAGTCAACGCCCTGCATAACGCAGGCAAGACGTTCAAGTCCCATGCCGGTGTCTATATTGCAGTTCTTAAGACGCTCGTAGTTGCCGTTACCGTCGTTGTTAAACTGGGTAAATACGAGGTTCCATACTTCCATAAATCGGTCACAGTCGCAACCAACCTTACAGTCGGGGCTGCCGCAGCCCTTATCGGGACCTCTGTCAAAGAATATCTCGGAACAGGGACCGCAGGGACCTTCACCATGCTCCCAGAAGTTATCTTCTTTACCGAATCTGGAAATATGGGATTCGGGAAGTCCTACAACGTTGTGCCAGATATCGTATGCTTCATCGTCCTCGTGGTATACGGTAACGTGGAGCTTTTCTTCGGGAATTTCCATAACGGTTGTCATAAATTCCCAAGCCCAGGGAATAACTTCCTTCTTAAAATAATCGCCGAAGGAGAAGTTGCCCAGCATTTCGAAGAATGTACCGTGACGGGCAGTTTTTCCTATTCTTTCTATATCAGGGGTGCGGATACACTTCTGACAGGTGGTGACGCGCTTTCTGGGAGGAGTTTCTTCGCCCTTAAAATAAGGCTTCAGGGGGGTCATGCCTGCGTTTATGAGCAGAATACTCTTGTCGTTCTGGGGAACGAGAGAAAATGAAGGCATACGAAGATGATCCTTAGATTCAAAGAATGAGAGATATTTTTCTCTAATCTCATTTAATCCCATGTAATGCATAACTAGTATGTTCTCCTATATAAAAAATATTATTAACATCAGTAAACGAACTGACATAGTTCACAAAATCCGTAGGCGGAAAGGTCTTTGGCCGCAGCTTCTATGTCCCTGTCCGGGAAAAAGCCCATAACCGTGCTTCCGCTTCCGCTGACCATAGTCTTTTCAACTCCGAGCTCGGTCATGCGTTGAAGTATTTCTCCGCTTTGGGGTGCAGCCTGTATAGCCGCAGTCTGCAGGCTGTTTGACAGCAATGAATAATCAAATTTTCCGCAAGACATTGCAGAAAGCATTCCGTCGGTGGTATGGGGAGATTTCTCACAAAGAGAATCAAATATCCCGTATACTCCACCCGCAGAAGTTCCCTGTTGGGGCTTTACAAGAAGAAGCCGTTTTTCGAACCTATAAGATAACGGCGTTATCTTCTCCCCCGTTCCCTCAATAAGAGCCATACCCCCTTCAAGGAAAAAGGGCAAGTCGGAACCTATTTTACGGCTGATTTCTATAAGCTTTTGTTTGTCCTGTACTCCGAATTCCTTTGCAAGCAGCTTTATAACTGCCGCTCCGTCGGAGCTTCCGCCACCGAGGCCTGCGGAAATGGGAATATTTTTCTTTATTCCTATATGTATTCCCATAGGCTCGGGAAGAAAGGCTTCGCAAAAGGCTCTTGCCGCCCTTACGCATATATCGTTCTCTATTCCCGCAAGGGTAGCGTCGGAAACAATCTCTTTGCTATTGGAAGAAAGAGTCACCGTAACCTCGTCACAAAGAGAAACGGTTTGCATAATACTGCGAAGTTCGTGATACCCGTCCTCCCCTTTTGGAAAGACGTCAAGGGTAAGATTTATCTTCGCATAAGCGTTTGCAGTAAGAGTTTTCATAGCTTAAATTTATATATTTTCTTGCTCCGTACTTCTACTGCATGACGGGGACAAAGTTCCTGACAGCAGTAACAGCGGATACAGTTACCGTATTTTATTACGGCCTTGTTATCTTTGATAAATATGGTTTTCTGGGGACAGCTTTCAACGCATTTGCCGCAACCGATACACTCGGGCAGGATAACAACGGGCTTGGGCGAGAGAGCCCTTTCAATAAATGAACGGAGTCCCTTGGGTATAACCTTCAAAAATCCGAATGACACGGTATTTTCAAGGGATACGGGAACCTCAAACTCGGTTCTAAGGGAGTTAAAGTCATCGCCTACTATATTTATATCATCCAGTCTGGGAGTCAAGCCTCTGTCGTATGAACGGGCAAGCTGACCGGATATTCTCTCGTCAATTCCAATAAGAGATGCGCCAACAACGTCGCAGGCAAAGGAATTAAGAGATGCTATGGTGCAATTTGCAGCCTTGGGGGTACCGCTTGTGGGGCCTTCGCCCTCCATTCCAACAATACCGTCGATAAAGCTTATGGTAGGTTTAAGAGCCAGACAAAGGTCTATTATCATATCCGAAAAATCGGCTCTATCGTTATATCTAAAATGGTATTCAACCTTCTCAAGGGAGAAGATTGCGCCGAAAAGGTTCTTTACAGCACCCGTATAGGCCATCATTCCGTGGGTCTTAAGCTTTGCGGCGGAAATAAGAACGTCTGCTTCCGCAATCTCCTTTATAACGGAAAACGTTTTGCATTTGAGTCCTTCGGGATATTCTATCTCTTTAACGGTAGGCTCATAAACCTTTTCACAGTCAAGGTCAGCCATTCCAGTTATCTTATATATTCCCTTCAGTCTTGCATCGTTGTGAGGACCACCGGGACTTTCGGCCAATGTTATATTGGAAGTCCGCCTTTTGACAACCTCAATTATTGCATATACGAAATCAGGATGTACAGTAACTGCCTTCTCAGGCTTTTCGCCTGATACAAGATTAGGCTTTATAACCACCCTCGAGTTAAGAGGGATTATATTTTCTATACCGCCCAGATTTTCAAAATGCTTCTCAACGGCAGAAACCAATTCGGTTCTGTCATATTCGGTATTTTTGAGAAGTGATACCGTGGTCTTTGAATCAGACATCAGTTTCCTCTTCTTATGGACGTAACAAACTTATCCAGCCTGTCCATAGCCTTATTCAAATGGTCAAGGGAATAAGCGTAGGATATTCTTACAAAGCCCTCGCCGCTATCACCGAAAGCGTTTCCGGGAACTATTGCAACCCTGTATTCTTCAAGGAAGCGACGGCAGAACTCCTCGGAGCTTAAGCCCAACTCACCCACGTTGGGGAAAGCGTAAAATGCACCGAGAGGCTCAAAACAATGTATACCCATACTCTTAAAGGCATCGAGAAGAAAAAGTCTTCTCATATTGTAATGCCCCTTCATTTCGGCAATATCCTCGTCACCGTTTCTCAATGCCTCGATAGCTGCGTACTGGGAAGTGGTGGGAGCGCTCATTATACCGAACTGGTGAAGCTTTATCATTACCTTTACTATCTCCTTGGGAGCGCAAAGATACCCCATTCTCCAGCCTGTCATTGAATAGGCCTTGGAAAAACCGTTTACGATAACGGTACGCTCATACATACCATCCGCATTGGCAAAAGAGGGAGATTTTTCCTTGGTATAGGTGAGTTCATTATATATTTCGTCTGTTATAACGATAATATCGGTGTCCTTGATAACCTTCGCAATGGCGTTATAATCCTCAAGACTCATAATTCCGCCCGTAGGATTATTGGGGAACGGCATAATAAGAACCTTGGTTTTTTCGGTTATGGCGGCCTTTACCGTTTCGGGCATAAGTCTGAAATTATCCTTCTCATAGGTAGGAAGAGGTATGGCAACGCCGCCCGCAAGCTCGGCAAGAGGCTTATAACAAACAAATGAAGGCTCGGGAACGAGAACCTCGTCGCCGGGATTGAGAAGGGCTCTTAAAGCCACGTCTATACCCTCACTGCCGCCTACCGTAACCAATATCTGATTCTCGGGAGAATAGTCGAGGTTATATCTTCTGTTCATATAGTTGGATATTTCTCTTCTGAGAGATTCCAAACCTGCGTTTGCGGTATATTTGGTTTTGCCCAGCTGAAGAGTTCTTATACCTTCGTTACGGATATGCCAGGGGGTATTAAAGTCAGGCTCACCAACGCCAAGGGATATGCAATCCTTCATGCTACTGGCAAGGTCAAAGAACTTTCTTATACCCGAAGGCTTTATATTGACCGCAGTCTTTGATAAAATTTTCTCGTAATCTATCATAGTACCTGTATTTGCAGCAAAGAGTCCTTAAATCAGACCCATTCGCGTTCATCCTTTTCCGGTGTTCCGAACGTAATGTTCTTATCCTTATACTTGTTGAGTACAAAGTGAGTAGCGGTGCCTGTTACGCCGTCTATAACGGCAAGCTTCTGATAAACGAACATGGCAACCTCTCTCATGCTTCGACCTTCTATCATTACGGCAAAGTCATAGCCGCCCGACATAAGATAAAGAGCAGTTACCTCGGGCAGGGCGCATATCTGACGGGCTACAGCCTCAAATCCGTCACCTGTCTTGGTTTCTACGGTTATCTCTATTATGGCGTTACATCTTTCCGTGCCGGTCTTGCTCCAGTCAACCACTGCGGTATATCCCAATAAAGTTCCGTCTGCCTCACATTCGGCTATCACGGCCTTTACTTCATCAGCGTCTACAGAAAGCGCCGCCGCTATATTTTCAGGGGTATAACAAGAGTTTTCTTCAAGAAACTTAAGTACTCTTTCTTTTATAGTCATACTGCATTTTCCTTTCGTATGGGTGTTAAGCTATGGGACGAAGGGTGGGTTTTCTGCCCTCGTATGAGGCTACGTATCTGAATCCGGCCTCTTTGAGAAGCTCGATGGTTTCGTCAATCCCGGTACCGATATCAGCGCCTTTATGGGAATCGGAGCCTATGGTTATAAGCTCACCCCCAAGTTCCCTGTACATCTTAAGATGTACGAGATTGGGAACGGGCTTACCGTACTGTTTGATGGGCATACAAGACGTGTTTACCTCAAGACCTTTTCCCGTCTGTATAAGAAGCTTGAATATTTCGGATATAGCGCCGTCAAATCTTGTAAAATCTATTTCCGGCAAATTCTTGACGCTTATGTATTTTATAAAATAGTAAAGGTGAGAAAGAACGTCAAATTTCCCCCATTTTACTATATCGTAGAGCTCCGCAAAATACCTGTTGCATATATCGTCTAAATCTCGGCCTTCATACTCCATAAGGCAGAAGTCAGGCTCTCCGACGATATTATGATTTGAAGCAAGTATCATATCCCAAGGCTTTACAGATACCATTTTCTCTGCATACTCAAGCCCCTGAAGAGGCTGGCCTATTTCAATGCCGACGCCAAGCTGTATAGGATACTTGCCTTTTAAGGAGGAGCAATACTCGAAGTAATGCTCGTAGTCCATATCCGGCCAAGGCTTTGGGAAGGGGCAGGTGCCCGTGTGGGTATTACACTCACAATGGTCCGTAAACATAAGAGCGTCCAAACCCTTTGCAAGGGCGGCGTCTATATTCTGGGTGGGAAGCGTTCCCCCCGTATCCGGAGAGAAACAACAATGTGTATGATAATCTGCTCTGAAGGGTTTCATTATAATCTCCCTTGTGTTTCTATATAGCCATAAAAGAAGGCTTACGAGCCTCGTAGAAGGCTACGTACTTAAATCCTGCCTCTCGCATCATTTCGCGGGCAAGATCTCCGCCCAATCCGACGTTTTGAGGAACGTGAGCATCGGAACCGATGGTAACTATCTCTCCGCCAAGCTGACGAAAAAGCTTAAGCTGTTCAATTCCGGGAATGGTCTTACCGTAAGGGCCTGAAATACTTGATGTATTTATTTCCATACCTTTACCGTTCGACACGAGGAGCTTGAAAATTTCAGCCATCATTCCGTTGTAATTATTGATGTCTATCTCGTAACCGGCTTGGTATACGTATCTGATGAAGTAAAACAGATGGGCAAGAACGTCAAACTGCCCCCACTCAACGACCTCATAGAGTTCTTCAAAATATCTGCGGCAAAGGCCTTCAATATCCTTCCCCGTATAATCCATATACGAAAAATCATATTCGTTGCGCAAATTATGGTTAGAAGCAAGGATAAAATCCCAGGGATGAGAATCAATATAACGTCGGGCGTATTCAGGTCCCTGCGTCCCCTGCCCTATCTCAACACCTACGGAGATCTTCAGAGGATATTTTCCTTTGAGCGCGGATATAGTCTTAAAATACTCTTCGTGGTCAAGGGCAGGCCAACGGGGAAACTCTGGCGGGATACTTACGTTGTCATTACATTCGCAATGGTCGGTAAAGCATATTCCGTCAAGCCCCGCTTCAATGGCCGCAGCCACAACGGCTTCGGGGGCCGTTCCTCTTCCGTCGGGAGAAAAACGGCTGTGTATATGGCAGTCAGACTTAAAGGGTTTCATCGTATAACAGACTTCTTTCGTTTTTACTTGCCCACTGCCTTGATGAGGGCTTCCACCTTATCGCAGTCTTCCCATCTTACGCCAAGATCTTCTCTGCCCATATGTCCGTATGCGGAAAGGGCTGCGTAAATAGGCTTTTTAAGGTCGAGTTCTTCTATTATTCCCTTGGGCGTGAGGGGGAATACTTCCCTTACTGCGGCAACGATCTTATCTTCGGCTACAGTAGCGGTACCCTTGGTATCAACAAGAACGCTTACGGGGTCAGCAACGCCGATGGCGTAAGCAAGCTGAACCTCACATCTTGAAGCAAGGCCGGCCTTAACAACGTTCTTTGCAATATATCTTGCCATATAAGCGGCACTTCTGTCAACCTTCGTGGGGTCCTTACCTGAGATTGCTCCGCCGCCGTGGCAAGCGTATCCGCCGTAGGTATCAACGATTATCTTACGTCCGGTAAGACCGCTGTCACCCTGAGGACCGCCGATAATAAACTGGCCGGTGGGGTTAATGAATATTTTAGTATTTTCATCCATAAGCTCGGCAGGAATAACCTTGTTTATAACTTCGGAGATAAGTCCCTTGGATATAGCCTCGTGGCTTACCATACTGCTGTGCTGAGAGGAGATAACTACGGTATCTATTCTTACGGGCTTATCGTCTTCGTACTCTACCGTTACCTGAGTTTTTCCATCGGGACGAAGGAAAGGAAGAATCTCCTTCTTTCTAACCTCGGTAAGACGAAGGGCAAGCTTGTGAGCATAGTATATAGGCATGGGCATAAGAGTGTCGGTTTCATCACAGGCATAACCGAACATCATGCCCTGGTCGCCCGCACCGTCTCTGTCAACGCCCATAGCGATATCGGGAGACTGCTCATCAATGGAGGTAAGAACGGAGCAGGTGTCGCAGTCAAAGCCGTACTTGGCTCTGTCGTAGCCTATCTCCTTGATTACCTGTCTTACAGTCTTGGGAATATCAACGTATCCGTCTTTAAGGGTTATTTCACCCACTATCATTACCATACCGGTGGTAACTACAGTTTCGCAGGCAACTCTGGCGTTGGGATCCTGCTTGAGCATTTCGTCAAGTATTGAATCGGATATCCTATCGCAGATCTTATCGGGATGGCCTTCAGTAACGGATTCCGAGGTAAAAAATCTTTTCATTTCAATCTCCTTGTATTTTGAAACAAAAGCCGTACGGAACACCCCTTGCAAAAGAGGCACATTAAGTAAAAAACGCAGGCTCTGCTTCTATATAAATATACTTCACTCTATTATATCACAGTTCAGGCAAAAAGTAAATACCTAATCGTCAAAAAAAGAGGTTAGATTTCTGAATTTTTTAGGTCTTTACGGAAGATAAAAAAGACTTCAGGACAATTTTGCAAAAAAATTGTTTTAAGATATCCAAACCTTGTGCAATTTTAGTATTGACAGTCCGAAAAACTTGTGCTAATATATACGGGATAGAAACTGTTGACACAATCCACGGAGGTTCAGATTTATGAGCAAGATTAGAGTAGCAATGATAGGATGCGGAGGCAGAGCAAACGCCCACCTCAAAGGTCTGGTCACCTTTGACGACGTAGAGCTTGTAGGCTTTTGTGATATTATAGAAGAGAGAGCAGAAAAGTTCGCTGAGACAGCGGGAACAGGCAAGTGCTATACCGATTTTCGCGTTATGCTTGACGAGGTAAAACCCCAGGCCGTAACCATAGCCGTTCCCCCTCACGTTCACGGCGAAATTGAATTTGCAGTAATAGAAAAGGGCATCCATTTTCTCATTGAAAAGCCCATGGCTCTTCAGTATGAGCTTGCCGAAAAAATAGGCAAAATGATTGAAGAAAAAGGCATTATTGCCAGCGTCGGTTTTCAGGACAGATATCAGGACATAACCGAAAAAACTCTCGAATTTATAAAGGGCAGAAAAGTGGCTCAGGTAGAAGCCTCTTGGGTAGACACCATCCCCTCCGTATGGTGGTGGAGAAAGTTTGAGACCTCCGGCGGCCAGATAGTGGAACAGAACATACACCTTTTCGATATGCTCAGGCAGGTTTGCGGCGAAGCCGAAAGCGTTTACTGCATTAAGCGCAGAGGCATGGTTGATCCCGAAGCAAGAGGGGTTGAAGGCTTTAACGTGGACGACTTTACCACGGCCCTTATAAAGATGAAAAACGGCGCCGTTGCATCAATAAAAACAGGCTGTTATCCTACCGCGAGAGGTATGGTCCCCAACGGTATGAGTATCTATTGCGAGGACGCTACCGTACACTACAATTTGAGAAGAACGGTAACTCTTAAGGACAAGGACGGCGAGGTTACAATAGAGAGAAATTGCAACCAGAACGCGCTCATTGACAGAGGATTTATCGATGCTGTAAAGACGGGAGATACCTCCACCGTACGCTCCCCCTATTCCGATGCATTAAAGACTCTTAAACTCTGTATGGCGTGTCAGGAATCTGCCGATACGGGCAAGATCGTTTACCTTGACTAAACCATATAAAAAGTAGAATTCAACGAGGAAAATCATGAACATACAAGGCTTTCAAAAGCTTACCCTACTGGACTATCCGGGACTTATGGCCTGCACAATTTTTACAGGAGGATGCAACTTCAGATGCCCCTTCTGCCATAACGCTTCGCTGGTAACAGAGCCCGACGAAAACGAGCCGTTTACCGAGCAGGAAATTCTGGATTATCTTAAAAAAAGAAAGAACACTCTTGAAGCGGTCTGCATAACGGGCGGAGAACCCTTGCTGGAAAAAGATCTCCCCTTATTCCTTGAAAAAATCAAGGCAACGGGCAAGCTTATAAAGCTTGACACAAACGGTTACTTGAGTAAAAGGTTGAAGGATATCCTTAACGCAGGCCTGGTTGACTACGTGGCTATGGATATAAAAAACTCCCCCGAAAAGTACCCCCTCACGGCAGGTCTTGAAGGAATGAGCATGGATCCCATATACGAAAGCATTGATGCTATTATGAATGCCGGTATAGACTACGAGTTCAGAACCACCGTCGTAAAGGAACTTCACTCTGCAGAGGACTTTGAAAGAATATCTGAGATGATAAAGGGTTGCAAAAAATACTTTATCCAAGCCTTTACCGATTCGGGCAATATCTTAGGTAGCGGACTTTCTGCCCCCTCCAGAGACGAACTCTTCAATTTCCTTGCAACTGTGCGAAAAAACGGCATTTCGGCAGAACTTAGAGGAATTGACTGACCACAACATATTGTGCATGTTTCACTAAAAAAACATAAAAAATTTCCATATATTGTGTAAGAGCCCTATTGACAAAGTAGGGCTCTTATGTTATAATTTGACACGAACCGAACGCCAGACAAGGGCATAGTGCCCTCTTTGTCAAAGGCACTTTACATAAAAAAACCGACGGATGGAGATCCGTAAAAAGGAGCGAGACATGTATCAAGTAGTTAAAAGAGACGGTAAGATAACCGAGTTTAACATCTCCAAAATCAGCAAGGCCATTACCAGCGCATTTGAAGCGCAGAACAAGCCCTATACTGCCGACATTATAGATTTGTTGGCACTTAAGGTTACGGCTGATTATTCCACAAAGATAGAAAACGATCTGGTAAAGGTTGAGGATATTCAGGACAGCGTTGAATCCGTTCTTATCCAGGCAGGTTACGCAGATATTGCAAAGGCCTACATCCTTTACCGTAAGAACCGCGAAAAGACCCGTAATATGAAGTCCACCATCCTTGACTATAAGGATCTGGTAGACAGATACGTTTATAACACCGACTGGAGAGTTAAGGAAAACTCCACCGTTACTTATTCTGTAGGCGGTCTTATCCTTCACAACTCCGGTGCTATAACCGCAAACTACTGGCTTTCCGAAGTATATGATGAAGAAATTGCCAATGCTCACAGAAATGCCGATATGCACATCCACGACCTTTCCATGCTTACCGGTTACTGCGCAGGTTGGTCTCTCCGTCAGCTTATTAAAGAAGGTCTTGGCGGTATCCCCGGCAAGATAACCTCCTCCCCCGCAAGCCACCTCGCCACCCTCTGCAACCAGATGGTAAACTTCCTCGGTATTATGCAGAACGAATGGGCAGGCGCTCAGGCATTTTCCTCCTTTGACACCTATCTTGCTCCCTTCGTAAAGGTAGACAACCTTTCCTACTCTCAGGTAGTTAAGTGTATCGAATCCTTTATTTACGGCGTAAACACTCCCTCCCGTTGGGGCACTCAGGCTCCCTTCTCCAACATAACTCTTGACTGGACCGTTCCCAAGGACCTCGAAAATCAGCCCGCAATCGTAGGCGGTAAGGAAATGGACTTCACCTACGGCGACTGTAAGAAGGAAATGGATATGGTAAACAAAGCCTTTATCGAAATAATGATAAACGGCGACGCCAACGGCAGAGGATTCCAGTATCCCATTCCCACCTATTCTATTACAAAGGATTTCGACTGGTCTGAAACCGAGAACAACAAGCTTCTCTTTGAAATGACCGCAAAATACGGTACTCCCTACTTCTCCAACTACATCAACAGTGATATGGAACCCAACGACGTACGTAGTATGTGCTGCCGTCTGCGTCTTGACCTCAGAGAACTGAGAAAGAAATCCGGCGGTTTCTTCGGAAGCGGCGAAAGCACGGGCTCCATCGGCGTAGTTACCATAAACCTTCCCAGAATCGCATATCTTGCAAAGACCGAAGAAGAATTCTACAAGCGTCTTAACAAGCTTATGGATATTGCAGCCCGTTCTCTCCACACCAAGAGAACCGTTGTTACCAGACTTCTCAACGAAGGACTCTATCCCTACACCAAGAGATATCTCGGCCACTTTGACAACCACTTCTCCACCATCGGTCTTGTTGGTATGAACGAAGCTTGTCTTAACGCAAACTGGATAGGCGAAAACCTCACTCAGGAAAAAGCACAGAAGTTCGCTGTAGACGTACTCAATCATATGAGAAACAGACTTTCCGACTATCAGGAAAAGTACGGCGACCTCTACAACCTGGAAGCAACTCCCGCAGAATCCACTTCCTTCAGACTTGCATCCAAGGACATTGAAAGATACCCCGATATTATTACCGCTGCAAAGGCAGAGGACGATACTCCTTATTATACCAACAGCTCTCACCTTCCCGTTGGATATACCGAAGATATCTTCACTGCTCTTGATATTCAGGATGAGCTCCACACCCTTTACACCTCGGGTACCGTTTTCCACGCGTTCCTTGGTGAAAAGCTCCCCACATGGAAGTCTGCCGCTACCCTTGTTCGCAAGATAGCTGAAAACTACAGACTCCCCTACTATTCAATTTCTCCCACCTATACCGTATGTAAGACTCACGGTTATATCGCAGGTGAGCACTTCAAGTGCCCCATTTGCGGTGAAAATGCCGAAGTATACAGCCGTATAACAGGATACTACAGACCCGTACAGAACTGGAACGACGGTAAGCTTCAGGAATTCAAGGACAGAAAGCTTTACGATATAAGCAAGTCCGTTCTTAAGAAGTCCCGCAAGGTTGAAGAAGTAAAGGAAGAATCTACTATTGAAGCCCCCCAGACTATAGAAAACGGCCTTTACCTCTTTACCACCAAGACCTGCCCCAATTGCAAAATAGCAAAGGTCACCCTTGACCAGGCAGGAATAGCATACACGGTTATAGATGCAGAGGAGAACCCCGATCTTGCAATAGCCTTTGATATCAGACAGGCGCCCACCCTTGCAGACGTTAAGGATGGAAATGTTACCCTGTATGTTAACCCCTCAAACATCAGAAAATATATTGCAGAAAACAAATAAAAACACAAGAGCGTTGAGTTTTTCCTCAACGCTCTGTCCATAAAATGAATCGGAGAAAAAATATGGATTACGATATAGTTGTTATCGGTGGAGGCACCGCAGGCATGACCGCCGCCATATATGCAAAAAGAGCCGGAAAGTCCGTTATTCTTCTTGAGCAGGAAGGTATTGGCGGGCAGATAGTAACCTCCCCCAACGTAGAAAATTATCCCGGAATAAAGCAGATAAGCGGCATTGAATTTGCCGAAGCCCTTTATACCCAAGCCGCAGATCTGGGGGCTGAAATAACCTTTGAAAAGGCTGAATCCGTTACAAAAACGGGCACCACATTTGAAATCAAAACCGATATGCGCACCCTCACGGCAAAGTCTGTTATTTTAGCAACGGGTGCAAAGAGCCGTCCCCTGGGTGTGGCAAAAGAAGCCGAGCTTACGGGCAGAGGAGTGTCCTACTGCGCAGTTTGCGACGGAGCATTTTTCAAGGGGAAGGACGTTGCAGTAATCGGCGGAGGAAGCACAGCTCTCCAGGATGCACAGTTCCTATCCGCTTACTGCTCAAAGGTATATCTGGTTCACAGAAGAGATGAATTCAGAGGCGAAGAAAAGACGGTTGCAATACTGAGAGAGAAGGAAAACGTAGAATTCGTTCTTTCCCATACCGTTGAAGAAATAAAGGGCGAAAACGCCGTTACAGGCATCGCTGTAAAAAGCGTAAAAACAGGAGAACTAAGCGAAATATCCCTCTCTGGAATTTTCGTTGCAGTAGGACAAATACCCAGAAACGACGAGTTTAAGGATCTCGTCGAGCTTGACTCCTACGGATACGTCAAAGCGGGAGAGGATTGCGTAACCTCCACCCCCGGAGTATTCACCGCAGGCGACTGCAGAACAAAGGAAGTCAGACAACTTACCACAGCCGCCGCAGACGGCGCCGTAGCCGCCCTGGCAGCTTGCCAATACGCAGAAACCGTATAATTTTTTGACCAAGGGTCGCCAAGAGGCGGCCCTTTAATTTTTATGGGAATTTTTTCGTATTTTATCCCCTTTTTGCTTGACTAGGCAAACGCGTTATGATATAATATAGATTGACATATAATATTTAATTCAGTGAGAGGTATAACTTTGAAAAGACTTTTGGTTTATTTAAAACCTTATACTTTGCAGGTAATTTTGGCGCCTCTGTTTAAATTCCTGGAAGCAGGTTTTGACATACTCGTACCCCTGGTCGTAGCTTCGGTTATAGACGTTGGCGTAAAGAACGGCGACAAAGGCTACATTATCAACATGTGCCTTATTTTGGTACTTTTAGCTTTCGTTGGCCTTATCTGTGCCGCTACCGCCCAGTTTTTTGCCGCAAAAGCCGCAACCGGCTTTGCCGCAAAGCTCAGAAGCGTTATTTTCAGAAAGATAAACACCCTGTCATACAGACAGATAGACGATTTGGGCACCCCCGCCATAATAACCAGACTTACGGGTGACATCCTTAACGTACAGAACGGAATCAATCTCTTGCTGCGACTCCTTCTCCGTTCCCCCTTTATAGTATTGGGGTCAGTCATTGCAGCCTTTATTCTTGACACTCAAACAGCTCTCGTTCTCACAGCCACTATCCCCTTCCTGGCACTTGCGATATGGTTCGTGGTAAAATTCTCAGTTCCCCTATTCAAGAAGGTGCAGGGCAAAACCGATAAGGTTCTGGGGAAAGTACGAGAGAACATATCCGGTGTCAGAGTTATAAGAGCATTCAGCGCAGAAGAAAATGAACAAATTGAATTCACTTCCGAGAACACCGCCCTTGAATCTGCGCAGATAAATGCAGGAAAGATATCCACTCTTCTCAACCCTCTCACATACGCAATAATCAATATAGGCGTTATAGCATTGCTTTACGTAGGCGCCATCAGAATAGATTCGGGCAACCTCTCCCAGGGCGCGGTAATAGCTATATACAATTACACCGCTCAGATATTGGTCGAGTTGGTAAAATTTGCAAACACCATAATTACGATTTCAAAATCCCTGGCTTGCGGCGACAGATTGCAGGAAGTCCTTGATATTCCCGAAGACCTCCCCTCTCCCACGGGAAAATCTTCAGATAAAGGCTTTATTGAATTTGATAACGTTTCTCTCAGATACAAGGGAAGCTCCGAAGACTCCTTGTGCAACCTTAATTTCGTTGTACAAAAGGGTATGACCGTAGGCGTTATAGGCGGTACGGGTTCCGGTAAGACCTCACTTATTAACATGATACCCCGTTTTTACGAAGCAAGCGAAGGCACGGTATTCGTTGACGGCAAGGACGTTAATGATTATAGCCACGAAGAGCTCCTGAACAAAATCGCCGTAGTCCCCCAAAAAGCACTGCTTTTTAAGGGCACTATAAGGGAAAACCTCCTTTGGGGCAACGGTTCTGCCACCGACGAAGACATTGCAGATGCCATTAAAAATGCCCAAGCAACCGACGTAATCGCATCTAAGACTCTGGGGCTTGACGAACCCGTAGAGCAGAACGGAAGAAACTTCTCGGGCGGCCAAAGACAAAGACTCACAATAGCAAGAGCTTTGGTTAAAAAACCCGAAATTCTTATCCTCGACGACTCATCCTCTGCCCTTGACTTTGCCACCGATGCAAATCTCAGAAAAGCGATATCTCAAATAAAAGACACCACCGTATTTATCGCCGCCCAGAGAGCATCCTCAGTTATGGCCGCCGATATGATTATAGTCCTTGACGACGGCAAAGCCGTAGGTGTGGGAACCCACGATGAGCTATTGAAAACCTGCGATATATACAGGGAGATTTATCTTTCCCAATTCCCTGAAGAGGAGGCGGCAAGATGAAAAACAGCGTTATAAAAAGGATATTATCCTACATCAAGCGCAAACTTCCTCTCCTCGTTGCATCCCTTCTTCTTTCTGCTGTCTCAGTTATCTGCACTTTAAGCATTCCCGTATTTGTGGGAGAGGCCGTAGACGGAATGATTGCCGCAGGACAAGTAGATTTTAAAGTAATAATCCCCGCTCTGATCAAAATAGGCGTAGCCGTAATCGGCGCCGCTTTAACACAATGGCTGACGGGAATTATCAATAACCGTCTGACCTTCGGTGTAGTAAAGGACGTAAGAGCAGATGCTTTCGCAAAGATTCACCGTCTTCCCGTAGGGTACTTAGACTCCCGCGGAACGGGCGACACCATAAGCAGAATAATGAACGACACGTCCTCCTTCGCCGACGGCCTTCTTATGGGATTTTCTCAATTCTTTACGGGAATTTTCACCATTATACTCACCATAGTTCTTATGCTGAGAATAAACCTCCTTATTGCGGGCGCGGTAATAATTCTCACCCCCATCTCCCTCTTCGTATCCAGATACATCGCAAAAAAGACACACTCTATGTTCTCTTTAAGAGCAAAGGTAACGGGTGAGCAGACCGCATTTGTGGACGAGATGATAACCGGTCAGAAAACCGTGTTGGCATTCTCAAGACAGGACGAAAACGACGCAAAATTTGAGGAAATAAACGGCAGACTTGAAAAATGTACCCTTTCGGCAGTATTTTTCTCATCTCTCACAAACCCCTGCACCAGATTTGTAAACAACCTGGTATATGCGGCAGTTACCGCAGTAGGCGCATTTACTGTAATCACGGGTGGAATTACCGTTGGCGGACTTACCACGTTTTTAACCTACGCTACCCAGTATACAAAGCCCTTTAACGAGATTTCGGGCGTAATAACAGAGCTTCAGAACGCCGTGGCCTGCGCTGAAAGAGTCTTTGAATTCATAGACGCTCCCGAGCTTCCCAACAACGAAAAAGGAACGCTCCCATATCCCGTAAAAGGCGAAGTAAAGATAAATGACCTCTTCTTCTCTTATACCCCCGACAAAAAGCTTATTGAGGACTTTGACCTCCAGATAAAGCCCGGTATGAAGGTTGCCATAGTTGGGCCTACGGGATGCGGAAAAACCACACTCATAAATCTCTTGATGAGATTTTACGACCCCGTTTCAGGAAGTATTGAAATCGACGGCAACAACACCTCTGCAGTTACAAGAAAGAGCCTAAGAGCAAACTTCGGTATGATACTCCAGGACACATGGATAAAAACCACAACCGTAAGAGATAACATTACCATAGGGCTGCAAAACGTTACCGACGAGGAAGTAATCGCCGCCGCACAGCTTTCCCAAGCCCATAACTTTATAAAAAGACTGCCTAAGGGCTACGATACTGTAATAACGGATAATGAGGAGCTCTCACAGGGTCAAAAGCAGTTGCTCTGTATTACAAGACTCATGTTAAGACGTCCACCCATGCTTATACTTGACGAAGCAACCTCATCTATAGATACCAGAACGGAGATGAGGATACAGAACGCCTTCAATATTCTCATGGAAGGAAAGACCTCATTTATCGTTGCCCACAGACTTTCAACCGTAATCCATTCCGACCTTATAATTGCGATGAAGGACGGCCATATTATGGAGACGGGAACCCATAAAGAGCTTCTTGAAAAGAACGGCTTTTACGCAAATCTGTACAACAGCCAGTTTGCAGGAGCCAACGAAAATCAGTAAAAGGAGACAGATTATGAACGCAGAATTACTTAATAAATATGCAAAGCTTTTGGTTGCTACGGGCCTTAACGTACAGAAGGGTCAGACCCTTATAGTATCCTGCCCCGTAGACTGCGCAGACTTTGGCAGAAGATGCGTTACCGCCGCTTACGACCTGGGTTGTAAAGAGGTCATTATGAGATGGAAGGACGACTACTGCTCCAGAGAAACCTGTCTCAAGGCCGCAGACGAGGTCTTTGACGAGTTCCCCGAATGGCAGGTTGAGTTCTACAACCACTACTCCGAAAACCGCGCGGCTATGCTTAACATCTATGCATCCGACCCCGAAGCCCTCAAGGGTGTTGATCCCGACAGATTAAAGCGTCAGCAGATAACCTCGGGTAAGAAGCTTGCCACATACAGACAGCGCCAGATGACAAACTATTTTCCTTGGTGCGTAGCTTCTATTCCCACCACATCCTGGGCAAAGAAGGTATTCCCCGGTGAAACCGAAGAAAAGGCCGTTGAAAAGCTTTGGGATGCTATTTTTGATGCAGTAAGAATCAACGAGGAGACTGACCCCGTTGAAGAGTGGAAAAAGCATACCGAAAAACTTGCTCAAAGAGCCAAAAAGCTTAACGACTACAATTTTAAAGCCCTTAAATACAAAAACTCTATCGGCACTGACCTTACCGTAGAACTTGCAGAAGGTCACGTATGGCTTGGCGGTGCAGAAGATACTGAAAACGGCATAACATTCGTTGCAAATATGCCCACAGAAGAGATATTCACTGCCCCCAAGAGAAACGGCGTTAACGGTACAGTTGCCTCTGCAATGCCCCTTATAGAAGGCGGAAACATTATAGACAACTTTGTTCTTACCCTTAAAGACGGCAAGATAGTTGATGCAAAGGCTAAAAAAGGTGAGGAATTTCTCAAGGCCGCTATTGCTGTTGACGAAGGCGCAGCATACCTTGGCGAAGTCGCCCTTATTCCCATAGACTCTCCCATTGCAAAATCCAAGGTTCTTTTCTACAACACCCTCTTTGACGAGAACGCTTCCTGTCATTTCGCATTCGGAGAAGCTTATCCCTCCACCCTTAAGGGCGGCGAAAATCTCTCAAAGGAAGAGCTTAAGAAAAGGGGCCTTAACGACTCCATCACCCACGTTGACTTTATGGTGGGAACAGAAGACCTTTCCATTACGGGAATCACGTTTGACGGTAAAGAGATCCCCGTATTCATTGACGGCAAATTCTCCGAAATATTCAACTAAAAGGATTAAAAGATATGCTATACAGAACAGAAGAAGAAAGAATTATAGCTCAAGAGGTTATTGAAAAACAGCTTGCATCAAAGGAACCTGAAAGACTCTCTTTCCTCAACGGTAAATGGGAGACCGATATTACTCCCGTATGGAGAGAGGAATGGAACGATGCGTCTGAAGACTCACTCTCTCTTTGCGGTGAATGGAGGGTCTCCTACTCTCCCTTCAGTGCTTCCGAGGAGGAGCTTGTAAAACGGGAAGTCTTTGACGATAAGTGGGAAAAGAGAAATCAACCGGGTAAGATATGCATTTACGATACCGAGGTATGTCCCGACCGTTATAAGGACGTATACGGATGCAACGGCTTTGACCGTGTAAACATGACCCATTTTACCGAGAATGACGGCGCCATTATCAGAAAGACCGTACGCATTCCCGAAAGCTGGGAAAATAAGGAAATAATCCTCTGCTTCGAGGCAATTTATCCCGCGTCCAGAATATATCTTAACGGCGAGCTTTTAGCAGAGCATACCAGCGGTCTTACCCCCATCTATATAAACGTTACCGATAAGGTAAAGGCAGGAGACGAGGTTTTGGTAGCGGTAAGGATCCTCCGCTACCACAAGTACATCCGGCTTGATATGCCCCGCCACTCATCCGGCTTTGCAGGCCTTGCGCAGCCCGCAAGATTCTTTGCAAAGGAAAGGTGCAGAATAACGGGATATTATCTTCCTGCTCTCTTTAAGGAAGATAATCTGAAAAAGGGACTTCTTACGGGCGAGATATATATTAAAAACGACCTCGACGAAAACACAACGGGCGAAATACAGTTCACTATCACGGCTCCCGACGGAACCCTTGCAAAGAGAGTAAACTTTGCAGCCTTTATGGAAGCCCACAGCGAACGAAAGCTTCCCATAAAAATACTCCTTCCCGATCCCCTGCTCTGGAACGACGAGCATCCCTATCTCTATACCGTGACCGTTACCGAATATTTCAAAGGTCAGAAGCCTGAATCGTACACCTTCAAAAAGGGCTTCCGCCACTTCGAAATAAAGGATTGCAGAGCTACTCTTAACGGAAATCCCGTCAAATTCAGAGGCGTCAATCATCTATCATATCATCCCGAGGGCGGCATCCACACCCCTACAGAATGGCTGAGAAAGAGCCTCGAGCTTATGAAAAAGGCTAACGTCAACGCTATCCGAACCCACTATATGGGTCCGAGAGCCTTAGCTGACCTTTGCGACGAGATGGGATTCTATCTGATTCAGGAGCTTCCCGTTGACTGGGGTACACATTTCATTCACGATCCCGAATGGGTAGGACAAGCCCTTATGCGACTCCAGAGCGGAGTTTTAAGGGACAGAAACCGCACCTGCATCCACATCTGGGCTATCGGAAACGAGAACATGCCCGAGAGCCAAGCCGTAGAAAACGACGGCTGGATGCACCTGCAGCTTTACAACGACTTCGTAAAGGCACTCTCCCCCGACAAGTACACGATGTTCCCCCCTCCCGGTCCCACGAAGGGTCCTATGCTTGGGAGATTTGAGCTTAAAGTAGGAGATATTGCAGACGTCCACTACTCCTTTAAACTCGCAAAGCAATTCCTTAGTGAGGGCAAGGTTTCAAATCCCCTTTCATGGGAATTTGATCAGGAAATAACCACTAAAGAAGAGGCTCTGGAAAGAGGTTGGTCAGGTACCTGGTTCGCCTCCGAGTACGGTCTTTTCTCAAACAACCCCGATATTCTTTACAGTCCAAACGACTGCTCAATAATAGACGACGAAAAGCCCGTATACCCCGAGGACACCACGACTCTCAAGGTCTTCCACGAAAGACTGAAGAGAGAGTGGGGATTTATGAGAAACGAGCCCTCCTGTCTTGGCGGTACATTCTTCCCCTGGATAAGCGGCGCATCAGATTCTATTGAGGGACACCCCTTCAGATGGTCAGTACTTTCAGAGGATAACGACTGGGGCGTGGTTACTCCAAGCCTTATTCCCAAGCCCACCTTCTGGGCTCTCCGATCCTGCCTCTCCCCCGTAGATTTCCCCGAGGAGATCCAATGGAAAGAGGGCGACGAGGGCTTCACCATGGAGCTGTGGAATCAGTACAACGATATAAACCTCAATGAATGTACTATAAGAGTATCAGATCTGAATACCAGCAACAAATGGTACGATATCCCCGTTGAGCTTGCCCCCGGCGAAAAAAAGGAGATATTCCTCCCCTTCTGGAGAAAGGGACACAGAAGAGAGCTTAATAAGGGAAGAGATATTAAGTTCAGACTCTATTTTATCGACCCCAACGGCTTTATTACCACAACAAGGGATATTAAAGTCGTTTCAGGCGGAAGCACCTACAAAGGGACCGCCCAGGACTTTGACGTAAACGCAAGTCCGGAGCATATTGATACAAAATAAACTAAAGACCTGCCGTAAATCTTACGGCAGGTCTTTTTACGCAATTTTCGACAACTCTTGACATTTATTTTTTTCTATGCTATAATAAATTTGCCAAACAAATCGAATAAACAGTTTAGAGGTATTTTCCTTCTTTTGACAGGAGTAGTATACCCTTTTTCGTATATCCTTTCTCTATAGAGATTTGGTAAAATCGCAAATCCCAAAGAGATAGGATATAAAGGATGAAAATCCTCTTCTGTTTCGATTTGTTTGGCGACAATCGGGGTTTGCGTTTTTCGGTGCGCTGGCTTCGGTTGGCGCACTTTTTTTATTTATGAGGAGGATAAAATGAAAAAAACAATTGGAATCATCGCCGTATTATTATTACTGTTATCTATTATAGGTATGTGCACGAACTCAAATGAACATATTGACGACGATATCAATAATATAGAAGAAAACAATACAGAGATATCTTATGAAGAGGAAACAGAAAACTCTACTCAGGATCAAGAAAATATTAATAAAGGTGAGATTGAAACAGCGCCCGAAAACACAGATAGAAAAGAGGAGAGCGATTGTCTCCATTCCAACACGGTCATTAAAAATTCATCAGACGCCACGTGTACCGAAGACGGATATTCGGGAGATACCTACTGTAAAAATTGCAATAAGTTAATCAAAAATGGATCTAAAATTAAATCTTACGGACATAAAACTGAAACTCGAAACAAAAAAGAAGCCACTTGCACAGAAAACGGCTATACTGGCGATATTTACTGTAAAAACTGTGATATCGTAATAAATAAAGGTTCAAAGATCAAAGCTACTGGACATGACACCGAAATCCGAAATAAAAAAGAATCTACCACTACAGCAGAAGGATACACCGGTGATACATATTGCATAAATTGTAAAACAATAATCAAGAGTGGTGAAAAGATACCAAAAATCGAAAAGACAACTTCTGAAACCGTTTATATAACAGAAACAGGCCAAAAATATCATTCAAGAAAGTCTTGTCCTGGTTTATCTCGAGCAAACGCAATTTATGAAACAACATTAGAAAAAGCCCAGAAACAAGGATTTACCCCATGTTCAAAGTGTCATTAAATATATATATTAAATAGTTTAGCCCCAACCTTTTCGGTTGGGGCTAATTCATTTAGTCTATGCCTTATTTGTAAAGAGGACCGTAGGTCTGGCAGGCTCTGTAGTCCTGGCCTTCCTTATCCATACCGAATGCGTTCCAGCAAGCGGGACGGTAGATCTGGTCTTCAGGTACGTTATGCATACATACGGGAATACGAAGCATGGAGCACATGGTGATGAGGTCAGCACCGATATGGCCGTAGGAGATAGCGCCGTGGTTAGCGCCCCAGTTCATCATTACCTCGTAAGCGGTCTTGAAGGGAGAGCCTTCCTTACCGTCGCAACGGGGAGCAAACCAGGTACAGGGCCAGGTGGGATTGGTTCTTTCCATAAGAGTGTCGGAAACCTCGTCGGGAAGGTTTACGGTCCAGCCTTCCGCTATCTGAAGAACGGGGCCAAGGCCCTTAACAAGGTTAAGACGGATCATAGTACAGGGCATTTCGGACTTGGTGGTGAAGTGGCTGGAGAATCCGCCGCCTCTGAAGTTATCCTGACCTGCTTCGCACCATACGGTAGCGTCGGTCATCTTCTTGATATCTTCGTCGGTAACTTCCCACCACTTCTTCATAGTGGCGTTGCCGTTTTCGTCGGTGCAAACGCCGGAAGCGTCAAGACATGCAGCACCGGAGTTGAGAAGGTGGATAATACCGTTGGATTCAGCGGCCTTACCTTCAAGCTTGTATCCGGTAACTCTCTCGGTAGCCTCGCCCGACCAATAGGTACGAACGTCGGCAAATATCTGGGCTCTGTGGGTGAGCAGACGCATCATAAGCATGCCCATGCCGTTGAGTATATCGTTCTCGGTTGCAAGGGTATAGGGCTCGCGAGCGCCTTCGTAATCGAAGGTGGAAGAAAGAAGAGCCTCGGGGTAGTCACAGTTAGGCCAATGGTCGGTCCACTGTCTCTGACCCTGGAAGCCGCCTGCTATGGCGTTGTGGCCAACCTTTTCTTCAACGAATGCATCGGGAAGATTGGGGTTACCTGCCATGAGGTCCTTGATTATGCAGTACATTTTAACGGTAAATTCCCACTGCTTTTCCTTTTCTTCGGGGGTAAACTTTATGCGAACCTTTTCGCCGAGGAATTCAACCTCTTCGGGGTTATCATCGCGGCCCTCCTTGCAATGTTCCTTAGTCCAAGCAAGAGCCTTCTGATATTCTTCTTCGTTGTAGATGCCTTCTTCCATACGACGGAGGATCTCGACCTCGTCAACAGATTCAACGCGCATACCGAAGTATTCTTCCATAACGCTCTGGTCCATAATAGAACCGGCGATACCCATACATTGGGAACCGATCTGGAGATAGGACTTACCTCTCATGGTAGCAACTGCAACGGCAGCGCGGCCAAAACGGAGAAGCTTATCCTTTACGTCCTCAGGCATTTCGGTAACCTGGTCTCTGTCCTGAACCTCGTGACCGTAGATACCGAATGCGGGAAGGCCCTTCTGAGCGTGACCTGCAAGAACTGCGGCAAGGTAAACAGCGCCGGGTCTTTCGGTACCGTTAAAGCCCCAAACGCCCTTGATAGTATGGGGGTCCATATCCATTGTTTCGGAACCGTAGCACCAGCAGGGAGTTACGGAAAGGGTAATGGAAACGCCTTCTTTTTTAAATTTATTGGCGCAAGCAGCAGCCTCGGGAACGCGTCCGATGCAAGTGTCGGCCATAACTACCTTAACGGGTTCGCCGTTAGAATAGAAAAGATTCTCCTCAAAGAGCTTCTTGGCAGATTCGGCCATAGCCCAAACAAGGGGTTCGAGAGATTCACGCATCATCTGAGGGCCGCGGCGGCCGTCAACGATGGGGCGAATACCGATTACGGGATAATCGCCTACGTATCTGTTTTTTGCCATTGTAAATTCCTCCTGCTATATGTAATTACTTACGTTTGTTATTTGATTTCTTTTTCTTATTTTTCTTCGCCATAAGAGCCTTTACGCTTGCTCTGTTCATGTATCTGCGGTAAAGGTCGGGGCGCTTTTCTTTAGTCACCTCAAGGGACTGTTCGAAACGCCATTCGGCAATTTTCTTATGGTCGCCGGACAAAAGAACATCGGGCACGCTCTCCCCCTCAAAAACGGGAGGGCGTGTATACTGAGGATATTCAAGGAGCCCGGAATATATACTCTCGTCCTTATAACAGCTTTCGTCGGCAAGCACGCCTTCAACCATTCTTGAAACCGCGTCAACTATTACCATTGATCCAAGCTCTCCGCCCGAAAGGACGTAATCGCCGATGGAAATCTCCTCGTCCACAATAGAGTCGAGGGCTCTTTGGTCAATACCCTCGTAATGGCCGCAGAGAAGTATGAGGTTTTTCTTTTTAAGATGCTTTTTTGCCTTAGTCTGGGTAAAGCGTTTGCCCTTGGGGGACAAATATATACACCAGGCATCGTCTACCTGCGACTTTATACTCTCAAAGCACTTCATAACGGGAGCGGCCTGCATAAGCATACCCTTTCCCCCGCCGTAAGGATAGTCGTCCACACGGCGATGCTTATCCTCGGTATAGTCGCGGATATTGTGGCAATTAACCTCTATAAACCCGTTTTTACGGGCAATTCCTATTATGGAGGAGGAAAGAAAAGCATCCACCTCTTCAGGAAAAAGGGTCATTATATCG
>JAZQLP010000025.1:0-2788 GCA_045542755.1 Eubacteriales bacterium | reverse complement strand
CCGCTTGGCCTCCGACTTCACGTCAAACACAAACCCGACCGTGCCGTCCTCGTCCATGTAAAGGCTGTACTGGGTGGGGACGTAGGGTTGTCCGTTGACCTTAACGGTGGGGAAGGTATACCCGCGGAGGCCTTCCACCTTAACGGGCAGGGTCTGGGTACCGCCGCGAAGGTTAAACACCGCGTTGCCCGAGGATGAGAGCTTCACCGTGGGGATAACGCCATCCTCCACACTGCCCCTGTCGGCCACGGTGATGTATCCGTTGCCGTAGGCAGTCTTGATACGTGAGATAAGCTCCTCGGCACTCTCGTCGGCAGAGGTGGAAATAAACCCTCTGAGCCTTATATGGTCCCCAAGGCCAAAGTTTCCGCTATCCTTTGCGGTCAGGTCGCCCGTGCCCGAAAGGAAGAAACGGTTCTCGTTATATCCCCCGTGAAGAAGGGACGAGAGGGGGGTGATGTTGGCCGTTGAGGAGTAGTCCGATACCACAAGTCCCAGAGCGTAGCCCTCCTGAGTAAGGGTGGCAATGGCGGGGCCTACGGCAGAAAGGGAGAACACGTCCTTTTCGGCCATATCCTTAATTCCCTTAAAGGATACGCCGTCGGAAACGTCGGTATAGTAAAGCCCCGTTTTTCCCTCTCTTTCAAAGGAAAAGAGGCATAGGTTCTCTGTCAGAGAGGAGAGAGAGACCCTTCTCTTGAATGAAATATCAAGGTCGTATATGTATACGGGTCTGTCCCCGTCGGTAAAGGCCGCAAGGGTCAGGTTCACGTCGGCGGCTCCGTCGTCGGTGGCGCCGATATACTTGACCTCGGTGTAAAGCTCACTGCAACAAATATACTCGGCAGAGGTAAATTCAACCCCTATCTCCTTGCCTGCGGAGTTGGTATATCCGATACCGTCAAGGAAGGTGGTCATAAGCCCCTCGTCGGAAATGGAGTTGAGGGTAAAGGTCATCTCTTCCCCTGCCTCAAGATATACGCCCGCAACACAGCCTTCGCCCCCCATAAGATTAAGGGGGAGCTTCTTTGACTGGCCGTTAAAGAAGGAAACGTATTCTTCGGCCTCTAAAAATTCAAGGTATACGTAGCGGCTGTCCTTTGAGGTAAGGGAGAGGGACGCGCTACCATCCTGACACCTGAACATATATCTGCCCGTAAAGGGGTCGTATCCCCCAAAGCTTCCCTGAGTGACCTTCACGTCCGCCTCGGTGAGAAGGCGACGCTCCTCGTTATAGCTCTGGGCAAATTCGGGTCTTATCTCGGATGACGCGTACTCCATTCGGTAGGAGAGATTTACTTCCCCGCCCTCTGTTGCCAAGGGAGTGGGGTCAAGGAACTGCTTTACAATGACCCTGCTGTCCTCGGTGAGGGTGATATTAAGTCTGCCCGTGACCGCCTCAGACGTGGGCAGAAGCATGACCGCTTCCCCCGTCACAAAGTGGAACACGGTATAATCGATATTTTCAAGGGTAATATTTGCTGGCTTGTAGTAGGCGGAGGTGGTACCCGAAACCGCCTCTATCTGACTCAGCTCCTCGGCGGGAATCACCGTCTCCGCCCAAAGAAGGTCGGGGGTGTACCCTGCGGTGGAGAAGATTGAGGAGGAGGGAACGTATCTGTCCGCATACACGGTACAGAGATTGCTCACCTCAACGGGAGCCTTAAAGCTGTCTACATAGCCCACTTCCACAGATGCCAAGGTAAGGGTGGCGTCAAGGGAGGCTGAAAGCCTGAAATAAAGGGTGTATATCTCACCCACAAAGCTTCCGTCGGTGACGGGAATGGTAACGTATGCCCAGTCTTCGCCCAGACTGAGGCTCTTTTCGGCCACGCCCTGAAGACGAATGGTGTCGTATACGGCGGAGTAGTTTACCTCAAGGGAGGAAACACCGCTTCCCTTAAGCTTTAATCTCACGCAACCCACCGCCCCTTGGGGGATTGAGGTCACGTCAATGTCCAAGTCCCCCGCCCCGAAATATGGTGAGGCGCTGCCGTCAACGGTAAGCTCTGCCGCCCCGTCAACAAGCTTGAGCTTGCATCCCCCAAGTATCATCGACCAGTCGGCAAGGGTATTTTTATCGTTTATGGTAAAGGTTTTCAGGGCAACAAACTCCTCCTCCCTGCCCTGAGCGGTAAGCTCCGCCTCAAAGGCCGCAGAGGCCGTGTATGCGGTGTTTACGGGCACCGTCCATTGAGTTCCCGAAAGGGTGAACTCACGCCCCGCAGTTTCCATCTTCACCGTGGGAAGGGAGTGGAAAAGCACCCTGCCACTCTCGGCTCCGAAGACCTTTGAAAGATAGGGAGAGGTCTTGTCAAGCTCCAATGACATCAGACCGTTATCAAGAAGTATAAGGCTGTCCTCAACCTTGAGGGTGGCCTTGTTTTCCGAGTAGGCCGCATAGGCCAGAGTCTTGCTCCAAAGGTCGTCGGTGACAAGGTTGTCCCCCACGTCCTCCTCGGGTCGGTCTCCCCCCGTCATGAATATATAAGAAAGAACCATCGCCGCCACCATTCCCAGAATGATAACCAGCAACGTTATCACCCTCCATGGGGAACGGCGTATGGATTTTTTCGACGTCTCAGACATAGATTTTTCCTCGTAAGGCTTCTCGCAAGATTTAATATAAATATATTATACAATAAACGGCAGGGTTTGTCAATATCTTTGACGAGTGATCAGTGGTCAGTGTTCAGTGGTCAGTGAAAAGCGGTATTTATTATTTTAAAACATAAACACAACCGCTATCGCAGATAATGTATCGCAAATTAAGCGATAGAAATTGACA
>JAZQLP010000024.1:0-13111 GCA_045542755.1 Eubacteriales bacterium | reverse complement strand
ATGGATCTGAGTTTCTTGTTCATAAATGTGTCCTCCATTTATAAATTTGTTTGCTTCACTACTCGCAAGTTTTCTCTTTTTCAATTACGAGAATCTTAACGAAAGCTATACGAATATATGAATACATGCATTATAACACACAAAAATTCATTTGTCAACCACTTTTATGACTTTATAACCGCAATTATGCAATAAAGTAGGAAAAAATTCTGTTTTTTGTAACTTTTGCAGAAAAATGCCTGAGCAAAATTCCATTTTTACGTAAAAAAATTGGGCGATTATCAGCCCACTTAAGATTACTATAGTAATTATACCGCTAAATCATTGCTTTTGAAAGGTTTATTTAAGACCAAATCACTAAAAAAATGACTTATTATAAAAATATTCTACATGTTCTGCATAAATATACAATATGTAGTAAAATGCAAAAACGAGGAGCCCGAACAAAAGACGTCCAGACTCCAGTGACTATTATACTCCATATTGTCCCGTAACCGGGTCCTGAAATAAAGGGATGTGAGGGGGAAAGAAGGTAAAAACAACAAATAACACGCCGATAATACATATCAGAAGAAAGGCTATCTTGTTCCAACGGCATTCCCTGCTCCCCTTCTTGAACAATCGGTTTTCCAAAAGAAAGGCTAACGCCGCCGAAATAAAGAAAATTGAGATATTTACCCAGTCGGGGGATTTTCCCAAAGCGCCGTTGTAAGTATAGAAGAATACAGGTATCAGAGTTAATCCCGTCAACAGCCCTATAAACTTTACACACCAGAAGTTTGGGTAATCCTTAAAAAATCCACGCTGAATGAGAGCAAAAACAAACATAGGAAAGAACATGAGCTTCATATGCTCCCAGGTGGATTCGTTTACCCCTGAAATAAAAGCGGCAATGACACTCTCCCCTGTCCAGTCATAAAGAAAATGAAGAAGAGTGCCGCCCGCTGCAGAAACTCCAAATCCTATCCATTGCCACAAAGACATATCCCGTTTCATAATAATCCTAACACCGTCCGCAAGTACTTATGTATTATTATATGGTATGCAACGAGTTGAATTTTTATGCGAAAAAAATGGCGCGGATTTTACCGCGCCACATCTTTAGAATATAGAGAAGGTCAAAAACAAACCAGAAAAGAGTGAAGAAATCAGAGATACAACCGTTATCTGTGTATTAATTGAGGGACCGGCAGTGTCCTTGAAGGGGTCACCTACCGTGTCACCGATAACTGCGGCCTTATGAGCGTCAGAGCCTTTGCCGCCTTCGGCACCCGCCTCGATATATTTCTTTGCGTTATCCCACAAGCCACCCGAATTTGACATAAACAGAGCAAGTAAAAGCCCACTTACGATATTGCCTACCAAAAAGCCCGCAATAGCGTAAACACCGCCAACAAATCCAACTCCGAGGGTAACGGCAATGGAGAAAAGACCTGCGGAAACCAGCTCGCCCAAGGCGCCGCCCGCCGCTATGTTTATGCAGCTTGCATAGTCGGGAAGAACACCGCTTCTCCCCTCTTTAAGGCCAACGATCTCCCTGAACTGACGGTGTATCTCCGCAACCATTCTGCCTGCGTTTTTAACAACGCCAAGCATAAGCATAGCTGAAAAAACGGCAGGAACAGCCGCACCTATAAGCATACCGAAAAAGACGGTGGGGTCTGTAAGACTGAAAATTTCTATGGGCTCAAAGCCAAGCTCTTCCGCCTTTACGTTAAGCTCGCTCATGTAAGCGCCCAAAAGGCTTATTACAGTAAGCCCTGCCGCGCTTATAGCAAAGCCCTTGGTTATTGCCTTGACGGTGTTGCCCGCACTGTCAAGCTCATCGGCATTTTTAAGGGCAGCATCGCCTAAATTTCCCATTTCCGCAAGGCCTCTTGCATTATCAACAATGGGTCCGTAAGCGTCGTTGCTGACTATCATACCTACGATTGAGAGCATACCCACCGCCGCCATAGAGATACCGAACATAGCGTATCCCTCACCAAGACCGTCACAAAGCTTATATGCGGCAAGAGCAGAAACGGCTATGCCTATCATTGCGGGAAGAGAGGAAACAAAGCCGTAAGAAACTCCGTTTAAAATAGTAAAAGCAGGGCCGGAGGTTGATGATTTTGCAACCTTTCTGACTATGGAATGGGCGTCGTTTGTAAAATAATCGGTGACCATACCAATGATTACCCCAACGAAAAGTCCCGTTGCGGATGCGCCCCATATCTCCCAGCGAAAATCCTCCACTATGGCAGTTACGGCGGCTGTAAGAAGAATGAATACACCGGTGGTAATATAAGTGGAACGGTTAAGAGCTCCCGTGGGAGTACCTTTCTTTCCAAGGCCTGCAGTCATAATACCTATTATTGAGGATATGAGGCCAAGAGTTACATAACAGAATACTGTAGCTATGTTAATTCCGTTACCGCCGTCGAGATTTGAAGCCATGACCAAAGCGGCAGTCATTGCGGCAACGTTTGAGTCAAAAAGGTCTGCGCCCATACCCGCAACGTCGCCAACGTTATCACCCACGTTATCAGCTATGACGGCAGGATTTCGTGGGTCATCCTCGGGAATTCCCAATTCAACCTTACCCACAAGGTCGGCGCTTATATCGGCGGTCTTGGTAAAAATACCGCCACCGGCCTTTGCAAAAAGAGCAAGGGACGACGCACCGAAAGAGAAGCCTAAAAGAGCTGTGGTACTGCCTGTAAGAGCGAGGATCGAGGCCACGCCTAAAAGACTGGCGCCCACGACAGAAAGCCCCATTACGGAGCCGCCTCTAAAACCTACGGTAAAGGCGCTACCCATACTCTTCTGAGCCGCCTGAGCAGTACGGGTATTGGCAAGGGTTGATATATAGATACCGATTTTCCCCGCAATAGCGGAAAATACCGTACCCGCAACGTAGGATAGGGCCATGGTAAGATTAGTCCATATGTCACTTCTGTTAAGCGGGGCGGGCAAAAGAAGAAAAATAATGAAGGCCGCAACAAGGGTAAAGACGGCCAACACGCGGTATTCCTTCCTCATAAATGTGTCTGCTCCCGCCTTAATAAGCTTACCCACGCTTATTATCCGCTGATTTTCAACCTTTATTTTCTTTACCCAAGCGCAAAGATAAATGGCGTAGGCAAAGGCTATACAGGAGGCCAGAAAGGCCATTCGTATGAAGAACGCAAGTTCTACTTCCATAAAAAATCCTCCATAACATTGTTTGATATACTCAAATATATGCGGCGGAGAGAAATTTATATACTACAACAAAAATATATAAAAAATTCAAACTTTCCGTATTGCCAAAACCTTTGGTTATATGTTATAATTTATAGGTGATACTTTTACTTCATTTTAAACATTTTAAACGAGCGATGAATAAGACCAGAAGATTTTTCGCGGCAGTCGCCGCATTTATAATATGCCTTTCGGTTATTTCAGTCCCCTTCTCTGCAGAGCAGACCGAAGAGGGGCTTCAGGTTGTTGCAGAAAAAGGAATAATAGTCAATATGGAAACGGGTACCGTCCTTTTCGACAAGGGGGCAAACGATATAGTTTTCTGCGGCTTTCTTCCCCGTCTTATGACCTGTATTTTGTTGGTGGAATCGGGTATTCCTCTGGATACCGTCATTACTGTACACGAAAAGACAAAAGCCCTCACTCCCCAGATGTCCTCTGCCGCAATTGTGGGCGGAGATAGGATATCTCTGGGCGACCTTATGAACGCCGTCCTCGTCTGCAACTCCCAGGAGGCGGCAGTAGCCATAGCCCTTCATCTCTCAGACGGAGATATATATTCCTTCTATCAAAGAATGAACGCAAAGGCTCAGTCTTTAGGGGCTACAAGTACTAATTTTGCAAACGTAACGGGATATTACACAGGCTCGGCTCTCAACTATACCACACCTCACGACGCGGCTCTCATTGCCTGTCACGCACTTTCTCTGGACTACATAATTGAACGCTCAAATCTCCGATATGCAGACCTTAAAGTAAACGGAAAAACAAGAAAAGTATATACCAGAAACAGCCTTATAGACAGCGGCTCCACCTATTATTATAGAAAAGCATCCGGCCTCGCCCTCTACGGAGATGCAAACGTGGGCTCCTCCATGGTAAGCATGACCGAGGACAAGGGTGTCAGGTTTGTCTGCGTGGCCATATCCTCAAAAAACATTACCCAAACCTACACCGACATGAAGGATATGCTGGTGTTTGCAATAAACGAATATCAGTATTTTACCATAGTACAAAAGAATGCGCCCGTAAGGGAAATTCCCGTACAGTTAGGTAAAAACAGGGATTACGTTGTAGTGGCTACGGATGCCGAAATTGCCATTTCTCTGCCTAAAAGCGCCGATATGCAGGAGGTTCAGAATATAGTAGATATTCCCTCTGAACTCACGGCTCCCATAAAGAAGGGGCAAGTTATAGGCAAAATGACTGTTATGTACGACGGTGAGCTTGTGGGAGAGGTTAATCTTATAGCCCAGACCACCATAGAGCTTGACGTTGTGGCTCAATATACCAAATATATAACCGATTTCTTCTCCAATAAATATTTTATCGCAACGGCAATAACGTTGTTGCTGATAATCGTGTTTTATATCGTTTTGGCGCAAATGATAAACAGTAAGAAAAGGCGCAGAGCTCAATCCGAAAACAGAGACAGAGTAAAATTCAGATAAAAAAAATGATGCCGCGTGGCATCATTTTTTTTGCTTTATTTTCTTTTACTGAATCAAATCTTTAACGCTGTCCACTATGATGTGGGGATGAATGTCGAACTTGTCTATATCCTCCATTGTGCTTTCGCCCGAAAGAACGAGAACGGTAAGAATATCCGCGTTAAGTCCGCACTTAATATCGGTATAAAGTCTGTCGCCAACGAGTACCGCCTTATCGGGAGTACTGTTCTTAAACGCAATGGCAGAAAGAGCCATTTCCTTACGGGGTTTGCCTATATACATGGGGGTGCGACCCGTTGCCTTTTCAAGCATATAACACATGGTTGCACAGTCGGGAAGATATCTTCCTCCGGGGGCGGGACAAACCACGTCAGGGTTGGTGGCGTAATAAGGAACGCCCTCGCAGAGATAGTTGCAGGCATCTTTAAGTTTCTGATAAGTAAGCTCGGTATCATAGCCTATAAGAAGCATATCAACGGCAAGGGAGCCATCCTCTATTACCTCAAATCCGTTTTTACGAAGCTCGTTTTTGAGAGATTCGGTACCAACAACGTATATGCGTGCGTTGGGCTTTACGCTCTTAAGGTACTGGCAGGTGGCCTGACCTGAAGTGAACATATGCTCGGGGCCTGCGGGGAAGCCGATTTTTTCCAGCTTTTTTATATAATCGTCGGCAGACTTTGAGGAATTGTTAGTCATATAAACAAAGTCGCAGCCTCGTCTTTCAAGGCTCTTCATAAACTCCAGAGCGCCGTCGATGGGGGTTTCGTCAAAATAAAGGGTGCCGTCCATATCAAGAAGATATAGGGTTTTATCGTTAAGTCTGTTGTCCATAATTGAACTCCTTACGCATTAATCCTTAACAGTATACCCCTTTATTGTGACATTGTCAACAGATTTTTCACCTCCCGATGTAAAATACGGTGGGATTTTTTTGAACATTCGGCAAACTTGAAGCACTTTAGTGTAAAAAATCGCTAAAAGACTTGATTTTACTCTAATTATATAGTATAATAAAATAGTATAAGCAGAACTGTACCCTTGGGTACTTTAAGAAAGGTCAATGATATAATGGACGAAAAGAAATTATTACTCGGCAATCAAGCCGTTGCCAGAGGTATATACGAGGGTGGATGTAAAATAGTATCCTCTTACCCCGGTACCCCCAGCACGGAAATAACGGAGTTTGCCGCCGAATATAAAGAGGTATATGCAGAATGGGCTCCCAACGAAAAGGTTGCCCTTGAAACCGCTATCGGTGCATCCATTGGCGGCGCGAGAGCATTTGCGGGCATGAAGCACGTTGGTCTTAACGTTGCAGCAGACCCCCTGTTTACCGTGGCATATACGGGTGTTAACGGAGGTCTTGTTATCGCCGTTGCAGACGACCCCGGTATGCACTCCTCCCAGAACGAGCAGGACTCCCGTCATTACGCAGAGGCCGCAAAGCTTACCATGCTTGAGCCTTCCGACTCAGAAGAATGTCTTGAATTCACAAAGGCTGCATTTGAGATTTCTGAAAAGTTTGACACACCCGTCCTTCTCCGTCTTACCACAAGAGTTGCTCACTCTCAGTCTCTTGTAAAGCTTTCCGAAAGAGTAGAACTTGAAAATAAGCCCTACGAAAAGAATCCCCAGAAATTCGTAATGGTTCCCGCGTTTGCAAGAGCCCGCCACGTTGAGGTTGAAAAGCGTCAGGCCGCCATAAGCGAATGGGCTAACACCTGCGACCTTAACAAGACCGAATACAACGGCTCCGATATAGGCGTTATTACCTCCGGTATTGCTTACCAGTACGCAAAGGAAGCTCTGGGCGATAAGGTTTCTTACCTTAAGCTTGGCGTTACATATCCCCTTCCCGCAAACTTGCTTAAGGAATTCTGCGAAAAGCACAAGAAGGTATACGTTGTAGAAGAGCTTGACCCCTTTATCGAAACCGCCTGCAAGTCCCTTAACCTTGACGTTATCGGCAAGGAAGTATTCTCTCTTCTGGGCGAACTTTCCGCAGAGATAATCGCTAAGGCTATTCTTGGCAAAGAGCTTGAATCCGCAACCTTCCCCGAAGCAGTTCCCGTACGTCCTCCCGTACTCTGCCCCGGCTGTCCCCACAGAGGTATCTTCTATACCCTTGCAAAGATGAAGGTCTTTGTAAACGGTGACATCGGATGCTACGCTCTTGGCTCCGCAGCTCCCCTTAACGCTATGGACACCACCGTATGTATGGGCTTCTCCGTATCAGGTCTCCACGGCTATAACAAGGCTCGCGGCGGAAAGCAGCGCGCAGTTGCGGTTATAGGTGACAGTACCTTTATCCATTCCGGTATTACGGGTCTTATCAATATTGCATATAACAACTCCAATTCCGTCGTTCTTATCCTTGACAACTCCATAACCGGTATGACGGGTCATCAGCAGAACCCCACCACCGGCGTTACCCTCAAGGGCGATATGACCACCTCGGTAGACGTTGAGGCTCTCTGCCACGCAGTGGGCATTAAGAACGTATTCGTTACCGACCCCTACGATACCGAAAATACCCAGAAGCTCCTCGAAGATGCCTTTGACAGAGATGAGCCCACCGTAATTATCTGCCGTCGTCCCTGTATACTTCTCAAGTCTGCAAAAATAAAGCCCGCCATGGTTATCGATAGAGATAAGTGTAAGAGCTGTAAGGCTTGTATGAAGATAGGCTGTCCCTGCATTTCCATGAAGGACGGCAAGGCTCACATCAATCCTACCCTTTGCGTAGGATGCGGACTCTGCGCAAGTCTGTGCAAATTCAACGCCATCGGAGGAGAAAACTAATGAACGAGAATGTAAAGACGATTCTTATAGTGGGAGTTGGCGGCCAGGGTACTCTTCTGGCATCAAGACTCCTTGGTAACGTACTCATAAGCGAAGGCTACGACGTAAAAATATCCGAAGTACACGGTATGTCCCAGCGCGGAGGCTCGGTTGTAACCTACGTCAGATACGGTCAAAAGGTTGACGCTCCCATTTCCGACAAGGGCGTAGCTGATATCGTAATAAGCTTTGAACAGCTTGAAGCCGCAAGATGGCTCCCCTATCTTAAAAAGGGCGGCACCATTATAACCAGTACTCAGCAGATAGACCCCATGCCCGTGGTTACGGGAGCTATGGGCTATCCCGAAGATATACTTGAAAAGCTTCAGAATATGGGCGTGACCGTGGTAGGTTGCGATGCCCTCTCCCTTGCTCAGCAGGCAGGCTCTTCAAAGGCTACAAACGTGGCACTTCTCGGTGTAACGGCAAGATATTTGGGAATTGACCCCGAAAGCTTTAAAAACGCCATAAAAACCACCGTAAAGCCCGCGTTTATTGATATAAACCTTAAAGCCTTTGAACTGGGAATGGCAAGCAAATAATAGGAAGAAGATGAAACTCATGTTTTATAACGAAAAAATAGAAACCTTATCCCGTGAGGAAATGCGTAAAATACAGTCCGAAAAGCTTAAAAGGATGGTTGCTCACGCATATAAAAACGTACCTCTTTACAAACAGCGTCTTGACGAGGCGGGCGTAACTCCCGACGATATACAGTCCATCGACGATATAGTAAAGCTCCCCTTTACGTATAAGACTGACCTGAGAGATAACTACCCCTACGGTATGTTGGCCGTTCCCATGACCGACATTGTAAGAGTACACGCATCTTCCGGTACTACGGGCAAGCAGACCGTCGTTGCATATAACAGAAACGACCTTGAAAACTGGTCCGAGTGCGTTGCAAGAGGTCTTGTAGCCATTGGAGCATCAAAGGAAGATATCTTCCACATATCCTACGGTTACGGCCTTTTCACCGGCGGTCTCGGATTACACGACGGAGCCCAGAAGCTTGGCGCGGCTGTAATCCCCGCTTCCACGGGTAACACCTCAAGGCAGATGAACATAATTAAGGACTTCAAGCCCTCCGTTATTTGCTGTACCCCCTCCTATGCCCTCTATCTTGGAGAATCCCTCAATGAAAACGGCATAAAGCCCGAAGATACAAACCTTAAAATAGGTATTTTCGGTGCAGAGCCCTGGACCGAGGAAATGAGAAAAGAGATAGAAGACCTTTTAGGAATCAAAGCCTACGACATTTACGGTCTTTCCGAAATAGCAGGCCCCGGCGTTGCTTGTGAATGTACCGCCCAGGCAGGTATGCACGTTCAGGAAGACAACTACTATCCCGAAATACTCGACCCTGATACGGGTATGCCCGTACCTGACGGTCAGCCCGGTGAACTTGTATTCACCTGTCTCTCAAAGGAAGCACTCCCCCTTATCAGATACAGAACCCACGATATAGCTACCATTACCCATGAAAAGTGCGCTTGCGGCAGAACCACCGTAAGAATGTCCAAGCCCATTGGCAGAAGTGACGATATGCTTATTATCAGAGGTGTAAACGTATTCCCCTCTCAGGTAGAAGACGTACTGCTTAAGATAAAAGAGGGCGTTACCCCCTATTACAAGATCATCGTTGACAGAATAAACAACCTTGACACTATGGAGCTTTTGGTTGAAATGGATCCCGCAATCTTCTCCGATACCATTAAGCATATTGAAGCAACCGAGCGTAAAGTTAAGGCTGCAGTAGAATCAACCCTCGGCATCGCCGTAAAGGTTCGCCTTGTAGAGCCTAAGACAATAGAACGTTCCGAAGGCAAAGCAAAGCGCGTAGAAGACAGACGTAAAATATAAATTGGAGGTAAAGTTATGACTATTACACAGATTTCCATATTTATGGAAAACAAGCAGGGACGTCTTGCAAAAATAGTAAAGACCCTTGCAGACAACGGTATTAACATCAGAGCCTTATCAATGGCAGACACTTCCAATTACGGTATACTCCGTCTTATAGTTGACAATACCGCCAAAGCAGAATTGATCCTTAAGGAATCAGGCTTTGCAGTATCCCTGACTCAGGTTATTGCCATAAGAATAAGCGATACTCCCGGCGGACTTTCCGAATCCCTTATCCACCTTACCGAGAAAGAGATCGGCATAGAATATATGTACGCCTTCACGGGAACCATAGACGGTGCGGCGTACGTTATTATAAGGGTTGAAGATGCGGAAAGCACAGCAAAGCTCTTACTGGAAAAGGGCGAAAAGCTTCTTGACCAGAACGAACTGATAAAATTCTAATAGTTCACGGTAGAGAAGATCAGTATGTCAAGTAAAACTAAACAAAAAAGACCTTTACCCAAAAAGGAAAGGTCTAAATACTCTCCTGCAGACAAAAAGAAGATACTTTCTCTGGCGGCAGTATTTTTTGTAGTACTGCTGGCAGCAGTTTGGCTTTTGATTGCCTACGGTAGAGCCATAAACACCATTGACCCCATGAGGTCGGGAGTCATTGGCTCCCCCTTAAACGCGGGGATAGAGGATTTTGAATACATTTCCGTACCCACAGAAGAGGGCCGTTCCCTCGAAGGCTGGTATCTTCCCGCCTCGGGAGATGGGGAAGTTATGGGAGATAAGGTAATAATAATCTCCCACAACTACGAAAGCTCCAGGGAATCCACCGAAAACGACGGCGTATTCTTCTATAAGCATCTCTTGGATAACGGTTACGACGTTGTGGCCTTTGACTACTCAGGCTCGGGTGAGTCTGCCGGTAAGTATTACACCTTCGGTGCAGAGGAAAAGGACGAGCTGTTAGAGGTAGTGGACTTTGTTCACCAAATGAATCCCGATGCAGAGATAACCCTCTTCGGTTGGGCATTCGGCGGCGCGGCAGCCATTACTGCAGGATGCGAGAGCCCATACGTTTCGGCAGTTATAGCCGATAGCTCCTATACCGACCTGGACGGATATCTCAAGACCTCTCTGAATATATGGACGGGGCTTCCCTCATGGCTTTTTGACTCCACAGTCAAAAGCATGATGGAAGGGCTGTCGGGTTGCGACTTTTCTTCTTCGTCACCCATATCCGCCATTGCAAAGACTGAAGGAAAGAGATTTTTCTTTATCCACGCAAAGGACGACACAGTTATTCCCACAACGGCATCTGAGGCTCTTTATCAGGAAGCGATAAAGAACAACTCCGCCGAAATCTGGATAATTGAGGGCGTTCCCCACATCTGCGGATTTGCTATGCAGGAAGACAACTACGTAAACAGAGTGCTCAACTTCCTTAACTCATCAGTGGAAGACTAACTCATATCTCCCCCACCCCGAACATAGGATTTATTGATATATACCAATAAAATCCTACGGAGGAGAAGAGATTGAAGCGCTCACCTGAAATAAAGAAACCCATCATTAATCTGCCCGTGGTTGAATTTACGGGCAGAGAAAAGATGCGGGTGGATTTTTGCGAAAGCATTCTTGAATACCGTTCCGAAACAGTAAAACTGAAATTTAAAGGCTACAACCTGCGGATAATGGGAAGCGCACTTCTTCTTTCCGACCTGCAGGAGGGCTCCCTTACGGTCACGGGGAATATCTTTTCCGCCGACTTTACCGATTAGGAGGGGGCTGAAGTGATAACCAAGGACAGTATTTTCGGATACAGAGAGTACAGACTCATAGGCGACGACTTTGAACGTTTTTTTAACAGAGTAGCCGACGAAGCTCTGACGATATACACCATTCGCCCCACGGTGGGTGGCGTTACATTCAGAGCGTGGCTTTTTGCAGAGGATAGTCTAAAAGAGATCGCCAGAGAGCTTGGATTGGAACTCGAAAGAACCTCTTCGGGAGGTCTTCCCATATTCCTTTCAAAATACAAACACAGATACGGAATCTTTGCAGGAATAGCAATTACCCTGTTTTTTCTGATATTCACATCTTTTTTTATATTCGATATTAAAATCGAGGGCAATTACCTCATATACGACGAGGATATTCTTCGGGTACTTGAAGAAAACGGTCTTTACAAGGGCGCATTGGCTCATAAAATAGACCCTCAGACAATCAAGCTGGAACTTCTCGAAGAATTTGAATCGGTAGCCTACGCCTACGTAAACCTAAGAGGAAGCTACGCCGAGGTACGGATAATTGAAAGCAATCTCCCCCCTGCCCTCGACTCAACAACACCCTGCAATATTGTGGCCGCGGAAAGCGGACAAATAATACGGTTTGAAACCTACAAGGGTGAAGCCTGCGCCGTAAGGGGTGAAGGCGTTGAAGAAGGACAGTTACTTGTTACGGGGGTTCTTGACAGTAAACGTATAGGATACAGAACGGTACACGCTTCGGCCCTGATAATGGCAAGAACCAGACAAACGATAACCCTCACCCAGCCCTATATAACTACGGAACAGGTGCTTTCGGGGGAGGAAGAACGGGTATATACCCTTAATATTATGGGCATAAAGCTCACCTTTGGAAAAAAGAACTCGGATTTTGAGCTTTTTCACGAGGAAAATGACGTAACCTCCCTGACCCTTTCGGGAGGAAGAGTACTCCCCGTTTCTATGACAAAAACCGTCAGATATGGGCTTACGGAGGTTGAAAAGGTTTTTTCTCAAGAGGAAGCACTGACTCACCTTCGGGAACAGCTTGAAGAAAGGGAACGGATAGGCTTTTCGGGCCTTGAAATAGAAAATAAAGAAGAAAACATAATCACCACGGAGGAGGGCGTCACCCTGACAGCCACCTACACGGTGATAAAAAATATAGCAAAGGAGCAGGAAATATACCTTTCCTCTCCCCAATAAAAGACAAGAAACGCGAAAGGATTTACGGCAGTCGTATATGGACAGACTCATACCTCTTGACAACATTGATATCCTCGGTAATCTCTTTGGAAATCTGGACGAAAACGTTAAGGTGATAGAGAATTCTCTCTCCGTTGGCGTTGTAAACAGAGAAGGCAGTATAAAAGTTACCGGCTCGGAAGAAAACACCGCAAAGGCAGAAAAGGTCCTTATAGCTCTTATGCGCCACGCAAAAAAGGGCGAAACCATAACAAAGCAGAACGTTGCGTACTTTATTTCCATGGTGGAAGAGGGCAACGAATCCTTGCTTGACGAAATAGGAAACGACTGCATCTGTATTACGGCCAAGGGCAGACCCATAAAGCCAAAAACCATAGGTCAGCGTAATTACGTAAAAGCGATTTCCGACCACGCCATAACCCTTGGTATAGGACCTGCAGGTACGGGTAAGACCTACCTCGCGGTTGCAATGGCCGTAACGGCGTTGAGAAACAAGCAGATAAACAGAATAATCATAACCCGTCCCGCCGTAGAAGCAGGAGAAAAGCTGGGCTTTTTGCCCGGCGACCTTCAGGACAAGGTTGACCCCTATCTCCGCCCTCTTTACGATGCACTTTACGATATGCTGGGCATGGAAAACTACCAGCGTTATCTTGAAAAGAACGTTATTGAGGTCGCTCCTCTGGCATATATGAGAGGACGAACCCTCGACGACTCATTCATCATTCTCGACGAGGCGCAAAACACCACCTACGAACAGAT
>JAZQLP010000023.1:0-3171 GCA_045542755.1 Eubacteriales bacterium | reverse complement strand
ATACCCATGCCCATAAATCCCGTCATTGCGCCGCCCTCGTTCTTTGCCGCATCCTGCATAGCCTGAGCCTGAGCTCCAACCAGAGTTGCCGCCGCCATGGTGGGGTCGCGCATAACTGCCTTCTGCTGAAGGTCCTTTATCATCTTGGCGTCCTCTTCGGGAAGAGAAACGGGGTTGAGGGCGATGGATACCACCGTCAGACCTCTCTGCTTTGACCATTTTTCGTTGAGGGCGTCGTTCATAGCCTTTGAAAGCTCGTCAACGTGGGAGGGCAGAGCGCTGGGGCGTATCTCAAGGGTGGATATTTTGCCAAAGGCGGGCTGAAGGGCCGAGATAAACTCGGTCTTGAGCTGTGCCTCTATCTCGCTTCTGTAAAAGGTATCGCTTACGTTACCGCAAACGTTGGAGTAGAAGATAAGGGGGTCGCTTATTCTGTAGGAATAAAGACCGCTGCATCTTACCGACACGTCAACGTCAAGGCCGATATTTCTGTCAACCACGCGGAAAGGCACGGGGCTGGGGGTGCCGAACTTATTATCCATAAGCTCCTTGGTGTTAAAGTAGTACACCCTCTGATCCTTGGCTGTGTCGCCGCCGAAGGTAAATCTCTTACCAACGGTCTTGAAGGTATCAATGATGCTCTGACCCAGATTTCCCGCAAAAAGGGAAGGCTCGGTTGAGGAGTCGTACTTAAACTCTCCTGCCTCGGCGCAGACCTCTACCACCTTGCCCTGCTCAACGATTATCATACACTGACCGTCGGCCACGGCAACGATACTGCCGTTGGAGATGATATTGTCCTCGCCCTTTGTGTTGGAAGAGCGACCGGAAACTCGCTTGCTTCCCTTGGTCATAAGAACGTCTTTATTAAGAGCGTCGCAATAGAAATATTCCTTCCACTGGTCGGCCAAAGTGCCGCCTATCGCTCCGCCTATAGCTTTAATAAGTCCCATTAATGTACCCGTCCTTTCGTAAGGTATAGTCTGTTTAATTTATTATAGCATGTTTTTGATAAAATGTCAATTGCCGAGGGGTTGAAAAAAGGCGCTGAATGTGGTATAATCCATATATAATCCACTTTAAGGAGAATTACCGTGAATAAGGTTAACATAAAAAAAGCTCTCCCCGAGGCGGCCAAGGGCCTCTTTACGGGGGCGGCAATGATAGTTCCGGGCATGAGTGGGGGCACGATGGCTCTCATTTTCGGATTTTACCACAGGCTTGTGGACTCGGCAAGTAACATTTTTAAGGACTTTAAGAAAAACTTCTTTACCTTACTTTTCTACGTTGTATTTATAGGGGGCGGCTTCGTCCTCTTTTCGGGGGTTATGGAGTGGCTTATAGGCTCCTTTCCCCTGCCCGTATATTCCTTCTTTACGGGCGCCATTCTGGGCGGCATTCCCCTTATATTCAAGCAGGCAAAATCCTCCTCAAGGGTCAAGGTTTACGACGCCGTATATCCCATTATAGGCGCCCTTGCGGTCTTTCTTCTCGGACTTATTCCCGAGGACGCGCTCAATATCTCCCTTGGCTCAAACCTCTGGGGATATCTGGTTCTTTTGGTGGCAGGAGTATTCCTTGCGGCGGCTCTGGTGCTCCCCGGTATATCCTTCTCCCATATGATGCTGGTGCTTGGCATTTACGAGCCATTCGTTACCGCTATCAAGGAGCTTGACATTCTTTATCTGTTGCCCATCGCCCTCTCGGTGCTTATCGGAGTTTTCGTGGTGGTCAAGGTTATGGATAAGGCCATGAAGAGGTTCACAAAGCAGACATTCCTTATGATAATAGGCTTTGTTGCCGCATCCGCCGCCGACATTATAATCGGGTCGGTACTCCCCCTTATGGGCGGATTTGTGTCGGTCATTACCGCAATTTTACCTGCAATATTGGGCTTTTTGGCCATATTCCTCATTTCAAGAAAAGAGGAGGGTATGTCCTGATGCCCTTTAGCGAAAAGACTATAAATTTCCTCGTAACAAACAAGGAAAACAACTCAAAGGAATATTACCACGCCCACAAGGACGAGCTGGAAAAATACGTCCGTCAGCCCTTTGAGGAGCTTATAAATGAGGTGCTTCCCGTAATTCAGGAATGCGACCCCTACGCCGACTGCAACCCACGCATAGGCAGGGGCATATCCCGAATCTACCGTGACACACGCTTTTCCTACGACAAGAGCCTTTTCCGTTCATCCTGCTGGTGTACCTTTATGCGCCCAAAGAAGCTCTATCCCGACACCCCCGCCTTTTATTTTGAGATAACCCCCTTCGGTGTGGCCTACGGGTGCGGATATTATTGGATGGACAAGGAGCATATTGCCCGCGTCCGCGATATGGTAGAGCAAAAGGACGACTTCTGGATAGCCGCCAACGACGCATACATGAGCCAGAACGTTTTCGTCCTTGAGGGCGAGAAGTACAAGCGCACAAAGTTCCCCCACCTGTCCGACGAGGCAAGGAATTGGGCGGACAGAAAGAGCATTGCAGTATCAACCTTCTCTCCCGACAGAGAGCTGATGTTCTCCCCCGACCTGCCCAAAATAGTGGCAGAGGATATGAGAAAGATATTCCCCGTTTACACCTTCCTTTTCGAAGCCGCCCAAAGTAAAGAGGTGGCGAAGATAACGAAGGATACCTATTGGAGATAGGGCGCCTCAAAGAGGCGCAGTTCTATTCGCCTTACGGCAAGTTATATTTGGCTACGCCAAGTGATATTCGCTTCGCGAGTGGTATTCGGCTACGCCGAGTTGGAAGGCGGATAGAATAAAACTGCCGCAAAGCGGCAATAACACTTCTTACAGATTTGCAAAGCAAAACTGTAAGAAATATCACCCCGAATCTTGCGAGGGATATCACCTTCCCAGGGGCCAGGGAAAATATAATATAAAACAGATTGCCGCCCCAAGGGGCGGCGTTTATTTTTGCCCCGCCGAAGGTGAAGGTGCAGGCTGCCACCCGGCAGCCAAACCCATGCCTCCCTCTTGAGGGAGGGGGACCGTTTACGGTGGTGGGAGTTGGTTGTCTGTATTCTGCGTAATACGGGAATCGACTGCTCTCTTATACAGAATCACAACAACAGTCGTGTTGAACAATACACTGTACAAGACGAAAAGTGTCCCGGATATTGCGCAGACTCAGCTGTTTGCCACACCCCCCGCCGCCAGCGGCC
>JAZQLP010000022.1:0-7811 GCA_045542755.1 Eubacteriales bacterium | reverse complement strand
TTTCACGTCAACCTTGACCTTCTTTGCAGCAGCAGCTGCGTCAGCGCCCTGAACAAAGCCGTAGCCGAAACGGTTACATGCGGGATTAGTTCCGCCGCCGCCACCGGTGTAGCCGAGCTTTCTATAGCCGTCCATAACAGCTGCATAACCAGCAAGGTAACCGGATTCCTGTTCCTTGTAAACAACTGCAGTTACGTTGGGAAGAGCATTGCCTTCAGCGTCGGTAAGTGTCCAACCGTCGATGAATACGAACTTAACGTCGGGGTTTTCAAGAGCAACGGTGGTCATAGCGGTTGCCTGAAGGAAGCCGGGAGCAACGATAACCTTTGCGCCGTTGGTGATAGCCTGTCTCATAGCTGCAATACGGTCGTTATCGGTAGCATCAGAGCCGTTAGCGGGCTGATAATACTTATAAGTCTTGCCGTTTGCCTTAGCGTATGCTTCAGCGCCTTCCCAGGTACCCTGGTTAAAGCCTTTGTCCATAAGCTGTCCTACGTCAGTAACAACTGCGATCTCGTAAGTACTGCCGCTACAAGCAACAAGACTTACCATAGAAAGGAGCATGATGATACAGAGAACCAAACTTAATGCCTTTTTCATTTCTTTTCTCCTAATTCTTGGGGTATTCCCCTTTTTTGCATATTTTATGCTACTTATATTATAAACTAATTAATTCTGCCTGTCAATACTCTTGTTAAAAAAAATCCACCTTTTTTTCAAGTTTTTACCTAATAATGCAAAAATCCCCGACTTTATAGGTCGGGGATAGCTTTTATCAATATTAGTTTGCCTTAACAAACTCAGCCGCGTTCTGGCCGCCGATTATACTGTCCTTGGTAACGTTGTCAACAAGGTCGTAAACCTTGAGAACGTTTCCGCAGGCGTACACGCCGGGAAGATCGGTCTGGAAATCGTCGCTGACGGTAGGTCCGCCGGTGGCTCTGTCCATAGTAATACCTGCCTTGCGGGTAATTTCGTTTTCAGGAATGAGGCCTACGGAAAGAAGAAGGGTATCACAGGGAATGTACTCTTCAGTACCGGGAATAACCTGGAAGTTATCGTCAACGTTTGCTACGGTAACGCCTTCAACGCGTTCTCTGCCGTGAATCTTAATAACGGAACGGGAGAAGTAAAGAGGAATACCGAAGTCGTCAAGACACTGAACAACATTTCTCTTAAGGCCCTTGGAGGTCTTCATTATTTCGAAAACGCCCTTAACCTTTGCACCCTCGAGGGTCATACGGCGAGCCATAATAAGGCCGATGTCGCCCGAACCCATAATAACTACTTCTTTACCGGGCATATAGCCTTCTATGTTAACGTATCTCTGTGCGGTACCTGCGGTGAGTACGCCGGAGGGTCTGTCCCCTGCTATACGGAGCATACCTCTGGTTCTTTCGCGGCAACCCATTGCAAGAACAACGGCCTTTGCCTTTATATAAAGGATACCGTCTTTAGTGTTCATAGCGGTAACGGTCTTATAGCCGTTCTCGGCCTCGGTAAGAGCGAGAACCATAGTATCGGTCTTTACCTTTATTTCGGTTTCTGCAAGCTTGTTTATATAACGCTGAGCGTATTCGGGTCCTGTAAGCTCTTCCTTAAAAACGTGAAGGCCAAAGCCCGCGTGAATACACTGACGGAGAATACCGCCTATGTGGGTATCTCTTTCGAGGATAAGAATATCCTTAACGCCCTTTTCGTAAGCGGCAAGAGCTGCGGCCATACCTGCGGGGCCGCCACCTATAACGGCAATATCGGTATATATTTCCATTGTTTTACCCTCCACTTACTGATTCTTGATTATCCAGGAATTTCCACCGAACTTGGTTATTTCGGTCTTATCCCTGTTTAATTCGCGGGCAAGTATATCAACTACTCTGGGGCTACAGAAGCCACCCTGGCAACGTCCCATACCTGCTCTTACGCGACGCTTAACGCCGTCAACGTCTACCGCGCCCAGAGGACGTCTGATACTGTCAACTATTTCGCCCTCTGTAATGCTTTCGCAACGGCAAATGATTCTGCCGTAGAGGGGATTTTCTTTTATCATCTGAGCCTTTTCTTCATCAGAAAGGGAGTTGAATCTTACAACCTGTCTGCCGGGGATAAAGTCTGCTCTGGGAGAAAGCTCTATACCCTTTTCCTTAATCAGGTCAACGATATATTCACCGATAGCGGGAGCAGCGGTAAGGCCGGGAGACTCGATACCTGCGGCATTAATAAGGCGGCCGTCAGCCTCGGAGAAGCTGAGAATGAAGTCCTCTTTATCGCCGATAGGACGGAGACCTGTAAATATCTTAATGGTATCTCTTTCGCTGAGAGTAGGAACGGAAAGTCTTGCGCCACTGAAAGCCTTTTCAAGACCCTCGGTGGTGTTTTCCTTGTTTTCCTTATCGTCTATATTCTCGGCGGTGGGTCCTACGATTATATTCTCATCAACGGTCTGGGAAACAAGAATACCCTTACCGAACTTAACGGGAGGACGGAAGATAACGTGATTAACAAGGTCGCTCTTGCTATTGTCAAGAATAGCGTATTCGCCCTTTCTTGCGTGGATCTTAAAGGATGTGTCGCCGAACATTGCGGCTATCTCGTCTGCGTGTACGCCTGCGGCATTGATAAGATAGTCAAACTCAACGGCTCTGCCGTCCTTTGCGTAAAGGGTGTTACCCTCAACCTTGCAAACCTCAAACTCACGGTAGAACTCAGCGCCGTTCTTAACTGCAGATTCTGCAGCGGCAATGCAAAGCTCGAAGGCGGAAACCACGCCTGCCGTACGGCAGAAGAAGGCCTTTTTAATATTCTCGTTAAGGTTGGGCTCTTCTTTTTCTATGCGTGCTCTGTCCCATATTTCAAGGTCGGCCTCGTCTATGCCGTTGGCTATACCTCTATTGTAAAGAGTCTGGATAACCTCTTCCTCTTCGTCGTTTGAAGCAACCACAAGGGATCCTATCTGTCTGAAGGGAATTGCCAATTCCTCGTAAATACCTCTTATGATGGCGTTACCCTTTACGTTGAGCTTTGCCATAAGGGTTCCGGTCTTTGCGTCGTATCCGCCGTGAACGATGGCGCTGTTTGCCTTTGTAGCGCCTGACGCAACGTCGTTACCTTTTTCAAGGATACATACCGAGTCGGTGTACTTAGTAAGCTCACGCGCTATCCACGCGCCGGTTACGCCTGCGCCGACAACGGCGAACCTGTACTTTTTGATTTCGGGCATAGAAATAAGCCTCCGATTTATTTTATTCGTTATTGATTTTAAAGTTTAAGGCCTTTTCGGGCTTTTTATTAACACTCTGAACAAGACCCATTCCCACAAAAAGACTCATTATGGAGGATCCTCCGTAACTCATAAAGGGAAGGGTTACACCGATAACGGGGGAAACGCCGATACACATACCGATATTTACCGCCGTCTGAAGGGCAATTATGGCCGCTATTGTCAGACATATATAGGCGCCGCTTTTAGTCTTTGCTTTGAAGGCGTCCTTTATTATAAGTCCAATAATAATTATAAGCATTAAGATTACAAACATACATCCCAGAAAGCCCAACTCTTCGCCCACTACCGAAAAGATAAAGTCGGTACGGTCAGCAGGAAGCTGATCGTTCTGGGTCTGAATACCCTGGCCGTAACCCACTCCCGTAAGCTGTCCAGACCCCGTGGCAAGACGGGCCATAAGGGACTGATAACCAAATCCCAGAGGATCAAGCTCGGGCTGGAACGTATAAATAATACGGGCTTTCTGATAAGTGGACAGATATTGCCATACCAAAGGCGTGGCCAACACGGTGAGAACTCCAGCAAGGGCAATATATCTGTACTTTACACCTGCAATATATATAAGAATGCAGAATGTACCAAGGTATATAAGAGCGCTTCCGATATCCTTCTGAAGGACAACGGGCACCACATAAGCAAAAAAGTGAAGGAAAAGGAACAGGATGTTTCTGGGTCTGTTTATCTCCTTCCCCACCTTTTCAAGATGATGGGAAAAGGATATGGCAAAGGCCATCTTGGTAAACTCCGAGGGCTGGAGATTGAAAAATCCCAGATTCAGCCACGCCCTGTTACCATCTATCTCTTTAGCGATAATGGCAGTCAGCAGGTTTATACCCGCCGAGAGTATGATTATGGGTATCCACAGATCACACAAAAGCTCATAATCTATTAATGATATGATTATCATTATAACAAGGCCTACCCCAAGACCTACGGTCTGCACCAAAATGCTTCGACCCGAGGCCTCAGTGAGAGTAGCGCTTCTTATGGCCGCAAGACCAAAGAGAGAGATAACCGTAACGGCCAACGCCAAAAACAAGTCTATGGAGCGAAAATAACGCAAAGATGCCTTCAGAGGATTTCGGAATTTAGTTTTTGCCATCTTTATCCCTCCAAACGCACTATATCTATGATATTATATCTCAAAATACCCCTTCTTGTCAAGTGTGGGCGGCATAAATTCATAGAAAGAACAAGAACACGGAAGATTTTACTAGAAAATACTCTTATATAACCGAGGCGAAAGTTCTTGAAAATCAAAATATCCCCCACCTTTTATATAATATGGATAATATTTCTTCTGCTCGGCAGGACGGACACCGTGATCACCGTCTTTATCTGCGGCGTTATACACGAAGCGGGGCATATATGTGCCTATTCAGCCCTGGGGCTATCAAGAGCAGACGTTACATTAAACGCCTGCGGCATCTCCGCCGATTTTAAGGACAGAATAGCAATCTCATACAAAAAAGAGATAATCTGCCTCATGGCGGGAGGAACACTAAACCTTCTCACCGCCCCTCTCTTTTATCTTATATCAGCCAACCTCCCCTTCACCAACGGCGGCGACGCCCTTTTCCTCTGCAGTATAGTGTTCGGAATACTTAACCTTCTTCCCATCTACCCTCTAGACGGAGGCAGAGTTCTCTTTTCCCTGCTTGCTCAAAAGCTCCCCCTTTACAAAGCAAAAAGGATAACTAACGTCCTGGGCATAGTCTTTCTCCTTCCCCTAACAGCCTTGGCGGTTTACGCCCTTTTCATAACAGGCTTTAACGTTTCCCTACTCCTTATCTGCGCATATCTTTTTGTGTATATTTTGTCAGGAAGATAAAAAAGAGGATGCAACTTGCATCCTCTTTTTTATTAAACCAATTAGCTCAACATTACCTGTCCGCCGGTTACGGGAATGGCCTGGCCTGTTTCGTAGAGCTGTTCGATACAATACATTATCGCACGGGCAACGTCAACGGGGAAACAACCTGCGTGCATAGGTATTTTAGACTCGTAGAACTTACGAACGTCTGCAATATTCTGGGCACCGGGAACCTTTCCGCTGAGAAGATACTGCTTGAAAAGTCCCTTTTCAGGATCTGACCAAAGGGGGCCGTCAAAGTAGTTGCCGGGGCAAATGGAGTTGACCTTTACGTTGTAGTCAACCAGTTCAAGGGCAAAGGACTGGGTAAGACCAATTCCGCCGAACTTACTGCCCGCGTAGGCGAAGTTTTTGTTACTGCCTACAAGACCCGACTTTGAATTAACCTGAATAATATCGGCGTGATAGTTATTGCAGAATCTGTACTGTATCTTCATAATGCGGGAAGCGTACTTAGAACAAAGGAAGAATCCCGTATAGTTTATTCTGGTATGTAACTCAAGGATATCCTTGGTCATCTGCTCAAGGTTACCCGAGCGAGCAATACCTGCGTTGCTGACCATACAGTCAAGACCGCCGTAGGCAAGGACAGTTCTATAAACCATGTCCTTAACAGAGTCCTCGTCGGAAACGTCGGTCTTAAGAGCAATACTTGCGCCCTGTCCGTATTTGAGGCAGAACTCGTCAGCCTTTGCCTTTGCAAGATCAATATTAAGGTCTGCAATGGCAACGTTTGCTCCGTTTGCCAACAAATCATCGGCAATACCCTCGCCAAAGCCTTGGGCTCCGCCGGTAACTATCATTATCTTCTGGGATATTCTCTTTTCGGGCTTTGCAGTCTTTTCAGCCTTGCTTTCGGCAAAAGCAGATGCAACCTTAGCGATATTTGCAGGAAGGACTACTGCTCCGCCAAATGCCTTTGCGTAGGCTCTTACAGCAAGAGAACGGTTAAAGGCGGACATGATTTCGTCGGCCTCTGCCTTGGTTTTACCGCAGGCGTAAACGCCAAAGCCCTCAAGGGCTACCACGGAAGGAGCAACACCATTTTCTTCTCTATAAGCGGATATTTTGTCTTCGAGAACCTTATACTGCTCTTCCATATCCTCGCAGGATTCAACAAAGAGCATTCCGCCTCTGATTATTTCTGCCTGCTCTGCACAAACGGAAGAGATTATCTCCTCAAAGGCAGACTGGGAGCAAACATTTTCCATAACGGCGGCATCTGTATGGAAGGTAACTACAGAGCAAACCTTATTGTCGGTACAACTTAAGTCACCCGTAAGCATTCTGATTGCGGGTGCAACTAACGCTGCCTTTTCAACGTCAAACTCCACCTCAGAGGTATCTGTACCCACGGTCATGCTCTTTATCTCAGAAAGAACCACCCTGACCTTATCCTCAACGGCTTCTACCGAGTCGGCAGAAAATACCATGCCGTATCCTTCAATAAAGAGGGTATCCTTGTATTCCTTATCAATGGCCTTCTGGACGGCAAGAGCCATATCTATACCCTGCTCGCAAGCCTTTATCCAGCCAAAACTATCCCCGAAAAGCTCGCGGGCGGTATCCTCACCGCTAGTGGAACAAACGAGAGCTGAAACCAGCTCAGACGAAACCACAGCGGTATATTCACCCCTCATAAGGTCGTGAATAAGAGCATCCCAATGAGGATATTTCTTCTCTTCTCCTCTGGCCTTTGCGAGGGAGAGGAAATATTCGGTCTCTCCAACTTTTTCAGCGGGATCGGAAGGGAGCTTTGCCCGAAGGGCAGCGGAAAGTCTGTATCTGTAAAACTTTACGCCGTTTACACATATTTCGGTTTCGTCCTTGTGGGAAAAAGTTCCCTTAATGTCGGCCGAAAGAGCCAAAACTTTATCAAAAATCATATCTACACCTTCTAATTAGTATATATCGGGAGCATTTGCCAACAAATATGCCTCAGCCTCTTCACACCAAAGGCCGTTGTGTCTGCCAACTATCTCGGCAAGAGCTTTGAAAAGAGGAGAGTCCTTACCCTTTTCCTCAAAATCAGCTATTGCAGTAAGAGGAAGAGACTTATGAGTATAAATAAGCTTCTTTCCTCCGGGGATTTTGGGAAGGGTGAGGGTGGTTTCACAGGCAACGTTAAGACCGCCTATGTGGGTAACCATCGCAGCGGGGTTGATGCTCTTCTTTTCCATAAGAGCAAGAGCCTCTCTCATATCGTCGGTGTTACCGCCGGAGGTACCAACCACATGGGTGGAAGCATAGTGAACGTTATAGAAATTAAAGTTTGCGGCAAAATTGGGATCGGTGGGGCCTGCAAAGAAGTTAAGGCATCCGTCCATGCCCATTATTGCATCGGCCTGCTCTACTACGGGCTTTACGGGAGCAAAAACAAATACGTCGTCGTAACCCTTTCCATCGGTGAGAGCCTTAAGCTTTTCGGTAGAATCGGGAGCAGAGGTATTGAGATATACAAGACGTATACCGTCCTTTGCCGCATCCTCCACGCTGTAAAGGGATGCAGCTCTTTCAAGTCTGCTATCGTCTATGTCGGTAACAACAAGGAGAGAAGGACGTACGGGGCCGTGAAGAGCGTAATCTACAGCGCCCAGCCCCATAGGACCTACACCTGCGAGAATAGCGCAAGAGCCGCCCTCTTTTATGCCCATT
>JAZQLP010000021.1:0-9980 GCA_045542755.1 Eubacteriales bacterium | reverse complement strand
TTTCGGTCTTCCCACCGAAAACTATGCAGTTAAGACCAATACCCATCCCCGTATAGTAACGGATAACAATATCGAAAAGTTTACCTCTCAACTTAAGAGGGTAGGCTTCTCCTTTGACTGGACGAGAGTTGTTGATACCACCGAGGAAAACTACTATAAGTGGACCCAGTGGATATTCAGAAAGATGTTTGACAAGGGACTTGTTTTCCGTGCAACTACTTTGGTAAACTACTGTCCTCACTGTAAGGTTGTTCTTTCCAACGAAGACTCCCAGGGCGGTAAGTGTGATATCTGCCACAGCGATATCGTTCAGAAGTCCAAGGACGTATGGTATCTCCGTATTACCGAGTACGCAGATAAGCTTCTTCAGGGTCTTGAAAAGGTTGACTACCTTCCCAACGTTAAGCTTCAGCAGGAAAACTGGATAGGCCGTTCAGAGGGTGCGTTTGTCAATTTTGCCCTTACAGGTTGTGACGAAAGCCTCCGTATCTACACTACCAGATGCGACACCATGTTCGGTGTTACCTTCATGGTTATAGCTCCCGAGCATCCCGTTATTGAAAAATACAGAGACAGAATCAATAATATCGACGAGCTTGATGCCTATAAAGAAGAATGCGCAAAGAAGACCGAGTTTGAAAGAACTCAGCTCGTAAAGGATAAGACGGGTGTAAGAATAGACGGTATCGCCGCTATAAATCCCGCTAATGGCAAGGAAATTCCCGTATATATCTCCGACTACGTTATGATGGGATACGGTACCGGTGCTATAATGGCAGTTCCCGCCCACGACGAGCGTGACTATGAATTTGCAAAGAAATTCGGCATAGATATTATAGAGGTAATCAAGGGTGGAGATATTTCTCAGGCCGCATATACAGGCGACGGAGAAATGGTTAACTCCGACTTCCTCAACGGTATAGCTACAAAGAAGGAAGCTATCGAAAAGATGCTCTCTTTCCTTTCCGAAAAGGGTATAGGCGAAAAGGGCGTTCAGTACAAGATGAAGGACTGGGCCTTTAACCGTCAGAGATATTGGGGCGAACCTATTCCTATTGTTCACTGTCCCCACTGCGGAATGGTTGGCGTACCCTATGAGGAGCTTCCCCTGAAGCTTCCCCAGGTTGAAAACTTTGAGCCCGGTGAAGGCGGAGAAAGCCCCCTTGCAAAGATCGATTCCTTTGTTAACTGCACCTGTCCTAAGTGCGGTGCTCCCGCAAAGAGAGAGACCGATACCATGCCTCAGTGGGCAGGCTCTTCCTGGTACTTCCTCAGATATATCGATCCTCTTAACGACGAGGTGTTTGCAGACCAGGATAAGCTGAAATATTGGCTTCCCGTAGACTGGTATAACGGCGGTATGGAGCACGTTACCCGTCATATGATATACTCCAGATTCTGGCACAGATTCCTTTACGATATCGGTGAGGTTCCCGTAGACGAGCCCTACGCAAAGAGAACCGCACAGGGTCTTATTCTCGGCCCCGACGTCGAAAAGATGAGTAAGAGGAAGGGTAACGTAGTTGACCCCAACGACGTTGTTGATGAATACGGTGCCGACGTATTGAGAGTATACATACTCTTTATGGGTGACTACGGCTCGGCTGCTCCCTGGAGTGAAAACGGCGTTAAGGGCTGTAAGAGATTCCTTAACAGAGTTGCAGGACTTTACGAAATGGCTCAGGGAAGCGGCTCTACTCCTAAGATTGCGGCTGCTCTTCATAAGACCATCAAGAAGGTTACCGAGGATATTGAGGAAATGAAGTTCAATACCGCTATTGCGGCAATGATGTCACTCCTTAACGATATCTACGATTGCGGAACTCTTACCGTAGACGAGCTCAAGCTCTTCCTTGGTATACTTTGTCCTTTTGCTCCTCATATCGCAGAAGAGATGTGGGAAAAGCTTGGCGGTAAAGGATTCCTTGCCCTTGCAAAGTGGCCCGAGTATGATGAAAAGCTCACCGTTGAGTCTGTTATCGAGGTTCCCGTACAGGTAAACGGCAAGCTTAAGACAGTTCTTTCAGTTCCTGCAGATTCTTCAAAGGAAGATATTATCGCGGCTGCAAAGGCTGATGAAAAGGTTGCTTCCAATCTTAACGGCAAAACCGTTGTAAAAGAAATATACGTTCCCGGCAAACTTGTGAACCTTGTGGTTAAGTAATCACATTTATATAATTATTTATACGGAGGTCTATTAAAATGGACAAACTCAGAATTGGTATTATCGGTACCGGCGGTATCGCACACGCTCATGCCAGAGCATATCAGACTTTTGATGACGTAGAAATCGTTGCAGGTGCTGACATTGTTCCCGGCAAGGCAAGAGCATTCCTTGATGAATTCGGTTGGACCGAAGCTGACGCATACGAAACTTGCGAAGAACTCTGCGCAAGAGACGACATCGACGCAGTTTCTATCTGTACTTACAATACTCAGCACGCTCCCTGTGCTATCGCTGCTCTTCTCAGCGGTAAGCACGTTCTCCTTGAAAAGCCCATGACCGTTACCCTTGAAGATGCTCTTGCTATTCGCAAGGCTGAAAAGGAATCCGGCAAGATAATCACCATCGGCTTCCAGCCCAGATATGGTAGCAACATGAAGAAGGTTAAGGATATAATTGCTTCCGGTACCCTCGGCGACGTTTACTACATCCAGTCCGGCGGCGGCAGAAGAAGAGGTATTCCCGGCAACAAGACCTTTATCTCCAAGGATACCGCAGGTGTTGGCGCTCTTGCCGATATCGGTTGCTACGGTCTTGACTTCGCTCTTAACTCCGTTGGCTATCCCAAGCCCCTTACCGTTTCCGCTGTAACTTACGATAACTTCGGTAAGAACCCCCAGTACTACAAGAACGCTGAGTTCTTTGAAGTTGACGACTTTGCAGGTGCTTTCATTAGACTTGAAGGCGGCATCACCCTCGACTACAGAATGGGTTGGGCAATGCATATGGATACCACCGGCGACTTCCTCTTCCTCGGTAAAGAAGGCGGTCTTAAGATCAAGCAGCCTTCCCTCGGAACCTGGGGCGGCGCATGGGACGGTGCTGTTGGTGAGATCACCCTCTTCCACGACTATAAGGGCTTCCATACTCAGACCAATATTCCCACCGTTGACAAGGAAAAGGTTGGTCTCTTTAATCAGAAGGTAAGAAGCTTCGTTGACGCCGTTAAGGAAGGCACTGAAGCTCCTATTCCCACCAGCCAGATCATCTACAACCAGGCTATTATCGACGGTATTATCCGTTCTGCAGCTTGCGGTCACGAAGTAGAGATCAATCTTCCCGACGAAATATAAGTCAGAAATAACGCTATAACAAAAGATAAGGCTCCCCGTATGGGGAGCCTTGTTTTAGTAAGTAAAAGAGGAGCACCGACGATTTGTCGGTGCTCCGAATGCTATATGGTTTAAATTAAGAAGGATTTGCGGGGGCAGGTTTAATAGTCACAGTAATGGTTTTATCTATAGAAGGTCCTCCATCGTTGGGGATAAAGGTTGCGGTGATGGTATAGGTTTCTGTAGTTGTTACTGTTCTGCCATTGGGGGTAAACGTTGCAGTATTGGTTGCGTACTGACCATTTGAGATTATGCTGCTATTACTTGTAAAGGAGAACTCTGAGCTGGTTACTCTCCAAGATACAGTACCTGAAGTGGTAACCTGAGAAGCAAATGTAAGTACGAACTGGCCACTTCCCTGGATTGTATTTCCTGTGTTTGAGGTCAGGCTAAAGTTAGAAGCAGAAGAAGTGGGAGATTTGATTGTAATAATATACACATCTCTATAGTTACCATATTCGCAGTATACGTAAGCAGTACCTACTGCGAGAGCCTTAGCCGTTACGCTTATGCCCATAGAACCGGAAAGGCTAACTGCGCCTTCGGTGGACAGTGTGTTGTTGATATACCAAATAGGAGTTTCTCCATTATAGCTATAATAGGTGTTTCCTACGGTAAGGGATTTGCTGTCACCCACATACATAGTCACGTCAGTTTTTGATTTGACGGTCATCTGTATTTCTTCGGGTTCTTCAACTATTATGTTGAAGGATTCCTGCTTGGGGCCGTTAGCAGTGGTGTATGCATTTATCATAACTACTGCATTTATGGATTTGATATCCGCAGGAACTTTTATGGTTACGCTCTTTACCATACCCGTAGTTGCATCTCTGTTTTCAATTGCCCAAGCAGATACGGAGGCAGGATAATAGGTGAACTGAGCACTGTAAGTGGTGGGATCGGAAGGCGTAATGGTATAACTTGCGCCAGGAGAGAGATAAATTCTGTCGCCACTGACGGAAGCAGAGGATTCTACAACTACTCTGAAGGTTGCTGTCTTTGTGGAGTCACTTCTGAGTGTAGCTGTAATATAGCAGGTACCTTCTCCTACAGCGGTAATGGTATTGGTTATGGTGAAACCGTCTACAGAGCGAGTACCCTGGCGGGCAACTATCGCAACCTTGGTATCGCTGGTGGACCAGATAATATCGTCATTTGTAGAGGTCTGGGTTGCTGAGGTCTTTGTAAGGGTTGCGGTGAGTTCCTTCTTTCCGCCAATGTTAAGTTTTGCATTGTTTGAGGAGAAGGCGATACCGCTGGCGGGATTGGTTACGGATGAAGAATAGGATGAGTCGCTTACTATAATATATACAATTTCTTCGCAATCGATCTTGTACCTGCCGGACCAGTCGCTAACGGTAAATATTAGTCTTGCCATACCGTCCTTTTTACCTTCGATGATATAGCTTCCCTTTGTCAATTCAGTTATCCCTATAACATCGGACTCGGGAGTACTCATTGCATAAGTGAAGGTCATCTTGTCAGTTTCGGGAATAGCAGAGTCAAATACGATAGTCGCAGTAAGAACGCTGCCCTTTCTGAGCTCGTCTCCGCTGGAGAAGGCAGAACCACTGATGGTAAGCTGAACTGTTGCCTTAACGTCGGTATCAATAACTGCTGCGGTAACGGTTACGGTACAGGTTGCGTACTGGCCGTTGATTGCTGCCGTAATTATGGTAGTACCTGCGGCAATGGGAGTAACCTTACCGGTCTGGTCTACGGTTGCAACTGCAGGATTGGAGGACATCCATGTAATGGTACCGGTTGTTCCTGTTGCAAGAGTAGCGGTAAGAGCGTAAGAAGTAGTACCTGCGGTGAGGTTAAGAGTGCTCTGGGAGAGGGTAATAACACTACCTGTTACAGTACCGCCAGAGGAACCTACTGTTACGGAACAAGTTGCCTTTATCTTGCTGTCAGCATTGGATTTTGCAGTAATTATAGCAGTGCCTTCTTTGAGACCTACAACTACGCCGTTTACAACGGTAGCAACCGTAGAATCTGAAGATGTCCAGGTGACGGCCTTGTTTGTAGTAGTTGCGGGAGCGAAGGTTGCGATAAGAGCAGCGGAGCCGCCTACTGCAACGTTAAGGCTGGTGTAGTTCAGAGTAATTCCGGTGGGAAGTACGTTGTCCCCGGAGTTGCCGCCGCCGCTGATATCAATTCCGTCGGGATAGATAACAACAGTACCACTTGCACTTACGGAGCCTACGGTATAGGTTATCTTAACAGCTATCATGCCGCCTGCTGCGGTGGAGGGATCGATGTTCTTGTTTATGGTGACTACGCCTGTTTTGGAGTCAACGGTTGCGATGGAAGTGTCGCCGGACTTCCAGGTACCGGTCTGAGTGGTGTTGGAAGGAGTTACGGTAGCAACGAACTTGATAGTGTCTGTAGTGGACTTGTTAACACTGATTGTTTCCTTATCAAGTTTTACTCCTGTAGCCTTTACAACGGTCTCTTCAGTGCTTGCCTTGTTGACGGTAATCTTACAGGTTGCTGTATGAGGAGTTACTTTGTCGGATACGGTAACGGTGATAGTTGCAGTACCTGCAGCTATAGCCTTAACTTTACCGTTTGAATCAACGGTAGCGACTGAAGGATCGCTGGATGTCCAGGTTACAACGGGATCAACGCCTTCAAGCTTGGGAGATACGGTAACAGTAAGGGTTGTGGTATTTCCTACGGTGAGAGTTCTGGATGTTCTGTTAAGCTTGATGGACTCGTAGTCGTTCTTGGGGAATACTACGGTAACGGTGTGGGTTGCCACAAATCCGCCATCCTCTGCTACAGCGGTAAGAACTGCAGTACCTTCTCCAACGGTCATAGCAATGTTGCCCTGAACGGATACAACTGCAGGGTTGCTGGAGGTTATAACGTAGTTCTTGTTGGTAGCATTAATAGGATCGAATACTATCGCAAGATCAACTATCTGATTTGCTGCTGTATAAGTAGAGCTGTCAGTAATGAAAGACATGCCCTTGAGAGCAACAGTTGTGTCCTTTACGGTAACGGTACAGTTAAGTGCCAGAGTCTTATCTGTTCCGTCAAATGCCACAGTAGCGGTAACAGTAGCGGTACCTGCGGATATACCGGTCAGGATGCCGAGGCTATCAACGTGCACGATACTGGGATCGGAGCTGGTCCATGTTGTTGTGTATGTTCTTTCTCCGTCACTGCTATCAAGCACCATGAGGGAGTCGGTAACGCCTACGCTGATTTCTTTCGTAGTTACGTTAAGGGTGTAGATTTCTTCAAGCGGAACGTCAGTGTTGTTGGGTCCGCAAGCTGCAAATAAACCGACCGTCATAGTAGCGACGAGCAGTATTGCAAGGAGTTTGCGATATGAAAACTTCATACCTTTGTACCACCTTTCGTTTTTGGTTGTCTTTTGGTTGTTTTTCTTTTATAATAAGGTATTCGTTAACAAGTAGAATACATATCAAGTATATTCTATCATTTATTTTCTGTTTTGTCAATTACTTTGCAAAGAAAAATATTAAAATTATTATGGGAAATATTGATTTTTGCTTTCTTTATCGCTATAATATATATAAGGACGACGAAAAGTTCCAAAAGTTCCCTTATAAGACAGAGAGAGAAAATTATGAAAATAGCATATGTGGCTGTCAATTCCAAATACATACATACCGCTCTTGCAGCAAGATACCTTAAAGCCTACGGCGAAAAGCATCTTGGGGCAGAAACCCTTCTGTGCGAATATACCGTAAATTCCTCTCCCGAGGATATTCTTTACGACCTATATTCTCAAAAAGCTGATGTATACTGCTTTTCCCTATACATATTTAATAGGATCTTTACCCTGAAAGTTATGTCGTCACTGAAGAAATTGTTGCCTTCTGCAATATTTGTGGTAGGTGGCCCCGAAGGTTCTGCTGACGATGAGGAAATACTCAAAAAGCATAGCTATGTGGATTTCGTATCATTGGGGGAAGGGGAAATAGTATTAACCGAGCTTCTTTCGAAGCTACTGTCTTTATCCATAACCGATGTAAAAAAAGAGTATCTCCAATCAGGTGGTTCCGGGGTATCTTTTGTTTATAACGATGAGTTTCACAGATTGCCTAATAATACTCCGGTATGCAATTTGGATGAAATACCGTTTCCTTATTCGGAAGCGGACCTTTGTGATTCAAATAGAATAATTTATTACGAAACCTCCAGAGGTTGCCCCTTTTTCTGCACCTATTGCTGTTCGGGAACGGAATCGGGGGTAAGAAGTTTTTCTACCGATAGAATTTTTAATGACATTGATCGCCTTATGAGGTATAATCTCCGACAGGTCAAGCTTGTGGACAGAACGTTTAATTATGACCGTAAGCGAGCCCTTACGATACTTAAACACATAGTTGAACACCATAACGGGGTAACCAATTTTCATTTGGAGATAACTCCTTGGCTTATTGATGATGCCCTTTTAGAGTTTTTGTCTTCAGTTTCCACGAATATTTTCAGATTTGAGGCCGGGATACAGACAACCAATCCTCGAACTCTGAAGGCCATAAACAGAAACGTATCTCTCGACTTCTACCGTGACCGATTAAAGGCTGTCATTGATATGGGATTCTGCGTACACCTTGACCTTATTGCAGGCTTGCCTTATGAGGATTACGACAGCTTTAGTCGTTCGTATAACGAAGTTATCTCCCTTGCTCCTGAAGAATTGCAATTAGGCTTTTTGAAAGTGCTTAAGGGGACGGCTCTTGCCGACGATACCTCCCACGGAATAGTTTTCTCCGACGAGCCTCCCTACGCTATATTATATAATAGGTACGTAACCTTCGAGGAATTGGAGTCCCTGCGACGGATCGAGGTCCTTACGGATAGGTACTTTAACGGTAATATGGCTCGTCGAGCTATACGTGCTGCCGCAGACCTTTTGTTTCACGGTAACGTGTTTCTCTTTTTTGAGGGGCTTAGCGAATACTTTTATAAAAACGACTTGTTCGGTAGGGAGAGGTCCGTTCGGTCGTTGTATGACGCTTTTGCTAAATATGTGGGCAGTTTGCCTTCTCCTCACACTTCGGAGGTTATTAAGGCACTTGCTCTTGATTTTTATAGTTACGGAAAGCAGTCTGTATTCCCATGTTGGCTTGAAGGAATATGCGTATGTGATCACGGGCTATTGACCAACTTACTTAAAGACGATGAACGTATAACGGCTTTGATGTCCTCGCTTCAAAAAGATGTGTATCTTTCCAGAGAATCTAAAAAGTGGTTTCGTAATGGAGAGGCGGTAGTATTTAACAACGGATTTGGCGGGGAAAAATACTTGTTTTTGTATTGTGAGAGCCTTAACCGTAATAATAGAATGATAAAGTTGTGATGCGTAGATTTTTGTATGTGTAATATGTATATTAATATTGATGTATTCTACAAATGTATAATTATAATTGTATAAACTGAAAAATACCTCATTTTAATGAAAAACTTGAAAAAATATGATAGTTAAGAGAAAATAGCGTACAAAAAGTTGCTACAGTAAACAAAAAAACACAAAAAAAAGTGTTGACAAGCTCGTATGTTTGTGATATAATAGTCAAGCCAACAAAATCGAGGAAACAAAAATCTTTGAAAATTTGGTTATTGCAACTTGAAAATTAAACAGTGATAGAACCCTGATATTTTTTTTGAAGAGTATTTAAACACTCCAACCGAGATAACAAAAATCGGTTAAAGATTTAAAGCCGGCGTGATACAGAGATGTATCGCAAAGGACTCAAGAATGAAATTTAATCTTCCACGGAAGATTTGATATTTTTTTTGAGAGTTTGATCCTGGCTCAGGATGAACGCTGGCGGCGTGCCTAACACATGCAAGTCGAACGGACAAGATTGAGAGCTTGCTTTTGGTCTTGTTAGTGGCGGACTGGTGAGTAATGTATGAGCAACCTGCCTTTCAGAGGGGAATAACACATTGAAAAATGTGCTAATACCGCATGACGCGGGGAAGCCGCATGACTTTTCCGTTAAAGGAGCAATCCGCTGAAAGATGGGCTCATATCCGATTAGATAGTTGGTGAGGTAACGGCCCACCAAGTCTGCGATCGGTAGCCGGACTGAGAGGTTGAACGGCCACATTGGAACTGAGATACGGTCCAGACTCCTACGGGAGGCAGCAGTGGGGAATATTGGGCAATGGACGAAAGTCTGACCCAGCAACGCCGCGTGAAGGAAGAAGGTCTTCGGATTGTAAACTTTTGTCTTATGGGACGATAATGACGGTACCATAGGAGGAAGCCACGACTAACTACGTGCCAGCAGTCGCGGTAATACGTAGGTGGCGAGCGTTATCCGGAATTATTGGGTGTAAAGGGTGCGTAGGCGGGACGTAAAGTCAGATGTGAAATGCCGCAGCTTAACTGCGGAGCTGCATTTGAAACTTACGTTCTTGAGTGCGGTAGAGGTAAGCGGAATTCCCAGTGTAGCGGTGAAATGCGTAGATATTGGGAGGAACACCAGTGGCGAAGGCGGCTTACTGGGCCGTTACTGACGCTGAGGCACGAAAGTGTGGGGAGCAAACAGGATTAGATACCCTGGTAGTCCACACCGTAAACGATGATTACTAGGTGTAGGGCGGCTGAAACCGTTCTGTGCCGGAGTTAACACAATAAGTAATCCACCTGG
>JAZQLP010000020.1:0-18716 GCA_045542755.1 Eubacteriales bacterium | reverse complement strand
TGGCCCAGCTTTAAGCAGGTTGTTAACAACACTCTCGTAGTTCTCCTCGTGGTTGTAGCTACCGCTGTATGTATCGGATTGTTCGATTCGTTATTTAAGCTCTTGGCAGGTTTCATCGCCAGCTAAGAACGATTAAGCATTTCGGAGGAAAAGTTAATGAGTGCACAGGATGCAAAGTGGTATATAATCCATACTTATTCCGGTTACGAAAATAAAGTTGCCACAAGCATAGAAATGATGGTAGAAAACAGAGGCATACAGGATCTCATCTGCGAAGTTTACGTACCTATGGAAACTGTTAGGGAAATACGTAACAATGAAGAAGTAGAGATCGAGAGAAAGCTTTTTCCCGGTTACGTGCTTGTACGAATGGTCGTTAACGATGATACATGGATTTTGATAAAGGGAATAAGAGGCGTTACTGGCTTCGTAGGTCCCGAAGGTAAACCGGTAGCTCTTACAGAAGAAGAGCTTGCTAATATCGGTATCAAAAAGGATACCGTGGAAGTACCTTATACGGTCGGCGATACTATCCGTATTACGGACGGTTCAATGAAAGGCTTTACCGGTGTGGTTGATAATATCGACCTTCAGAACGGCAAAGTTAAGGTTACCGTTTCGATGTTCGGCCGTGAAACATCAGTTGAGTTGTCTATTACACAGCTCGAATTATTAAAACTCTAAAATACTATTTAGGGAGGCTTTTACAATGGCACAGAAAATTGTTGCATATATAAAGTTACAGATTCCCGCAGGAAAGGCAAATCCTGCTCCCCCTGTTGGTCCTGCTCTTGGTCAGCACGGTGTCAACATTATGGCATTCACTAAGGAATTCAACGAAAGAACCAAGAACGATATGGGTCTTATTATCCCTGTTGTTATCACTGTTTACGCAGACCGTTCTTTCTCCTTCATAACCAAGACTCCTCCTGCAGCCGTTCTTATTAAGAAGGCTTGCGGAATTGAAAGCGGCTCCGGCGTTCCCAACAAGACCAAGGTCGCAAAGATTACTAAAGATCAGCTTAAGCAGATCGCTGAACAGAAGATGCGTGACCTCAACGCTAACGACGTTGAAGCAGCTATGTCTATGATAGCCGGTACCGCAAGAAGTATGGGCGTTACAGTCGTAGACTAATAACTACCATAGTGGGAGGATATACCCATCCGACGGCTCGAAAAAAGCCGATATTTACCACATAGGAGGATTTATACACAATGAAAAAAGGTAAGAAATATATTGAAAGCTCCAAGCTTGTTGACAAAAGCAAGCTTTATGATGCGGCTCCCGCACTCGATCTCGTTTGCCAGACCGCAAAAGCAAAGTTCGATGAAACCGTTGAACTTCATGTAAGACTCGGTGTTGACTCTCGTCATGCTGACCAGCAGGTTAGAGGCTCCATCGTTCTTCCCCACGGTACCGGTAAGTCCGTAAAGGTACTCGTTTTCGCTAAGGGCGACAACGTTAAGGCTGCTGAAGAAGCCGGTGCTGAATATGTAGGTGCAGAAGAACTCCTTCGAAAGATCCAGGGCGAAAACTGGTTCGACTTCGACGTAGTAATCGCTTCTCCCGACATGATGGGCGTTGTTGGTCGTCTCGGTAAGGTTCTTGGTCCTAAGGGTCTTATGCCTAACCCCAAGGCTGGTACTGTTACTCCTAACGTTGCTCAGGCTGTTAAGGAAGTTAAAGCTGGTAAGATCGAGTACAGACTTGGTAAGTCTAACATCATTCACTGCCCCATCGGTAAGGTTTCCTTCGGTGCTGAAAAGCTCGGCGAAAACTTTGATACTCTTATGGGCGCTATCATCAAGGCTAAGCCTGCTGCTGCAAAGGGTCAGTACATCAAGAGCTGCGTAGTAGCTTCTACCATGGGCCCCGGCATCAAGATCAACTCTGCTAAGCTTGGTTAATTAATAGTTTATATAGATTACAAGACCGACATCCGTCGGTCTTTTTTCTATGCAAAAAAAATAAGCACAAGGTTGTATCCTTGTGCTTAATCTTTAATTGATTATTTTAGAGGTATATTGCCATGACCAAGCTCAAGATGAGCCGTATCGTTGAGAAATGCGCAGGAGCGGCGATTCTTCTTTTTCTCAATAACGATTTTACCTATGGAGCCCTTCGTGCAACCAAATCCGGAGCGATGAACCAGCTCATCGGGAAGGTCGAGCAGACAAGCAATAAGGTAGCGGCTCATAAAGTCACCGCTTGATATGATCAAGATAGTATCTTCGTCGTCAAATCTGTTTATAATATAATTTACTACTCTTCTTGCGCGTTCGCGGAGCTCAACCTTATCATACATCTCGTCGATAGTATAAGTGTACTTGCCGCCGGTAGGGGTAGGATTGGGGCAGGGGATTATGTTCATATCGGGAAAGAGCTTTTGCATAAGCTCAAGAGGCATTCCTGCATAGCTGTGGATACCCTTTTCAAAAAGGTCGTTTATAAGCTCAACGGTTTTGTTTTTTTGGTATCTTATAACACCGTTTGCAGTAGACATATGTCTGTGAAGGGGACTGCAAAGGATGGTTTTAAGCTCCTTCTGTGCAAGTCGCTGACCTACCAGGTCGGCCTGCTGTTCGCCGAGCTCGGTAAGAGAGAAGTCGTGGTCTTCATACTCTGCAACTTCGGGAAGAAAAGGATGGTTTTCGGGATCGTTTACGTTCTGTCTGGACTGTGCGTGGCGGACTATATATACGTTCATAGTCAATACCTCCGTAGTATACTATATTATTTATTATTTAACTTTCGCTGTTGCGTGCCCGTCCTGTAGGTGAACGGTATCATCAAGGAAAGCCAGAGTTGACGTTCCTGTTTTTTTGTTATATGCTACTTTACTGATTGACGCGTTGCTGCATCCCAGACCGTTTTGGCTGAACATATCCATAGCGTCATCCGGCATATGTATAAACGCGGGAATGAGATATCTGCCAAGAAAATCACCGTGGGATACGATAAGTATCTTATCCGTATCGTCAAATCTCTCTTCAACGTACTTAACCACTCTACGGGCTCGTTTTATAAGCTCTGTGGGGTCATACATCTCGTCAAGTGTATAGGTATATTTTCCGCCCGTGGGAGTGGGATTGGGGCAGGGAACTATATTAATATCGGGATATATCTTACTGATTATTTCGGTGGGAATGCCCGCATAATCAAATATTCCGCGTTCAACGATATCGTTAATTATTTCAATGGTTTTGTTGTTTTTTTGATGTTTTACTATTCCGTTTGCAGTAGCGATAGTTCTGTGCATAGGGCTACAAAGAATAGTATCAAAATCAATACATGAAAGCCTTCTACCTGCCAGGTCTGCCTGCTCATGACCCTTTGCCGTTAAGGAAAAATCCTTTTCTTCATACTCAACCACCTCGGGCAGTACGGGATGGTTAGGTCTGTCGCTTTCGCTAATGTTTTGTCTTGATTGTGCGTGACGAACAAAATATATATTCATTACTTTTCTCCGTTACTTAGGCTTGTTTTTCTGTCCTGCTCAATAAAAATACTGCGATAATTATCAGTGCAATACCTATACCTGAGTATAGGGTGGGAACCTCTTTGAATATTACTATACTGAATACCGTTGCCGCCATTGGCTCTACTATTGATAGGGCTGAAGCCGTACCTGCGGGAAGATGCTTGAGGGCTATTGTGTATAATACGTAGGGGATTATAAAGGTGCAAATACCCAAACCGATTATAAGGGGGATAATTATTAAGGGGGCTTTTGCTGTAAATCCTATAATATTAATCGGGTTTGATACTGCAAGAGCAATGGTCATTACGGTAACAAAGCAGTAAAATGTGGCTGTGACGGGGCTAGCCTTACGCATCATCTGTATTTTGGCCAAAATGTTATAAGCGCTATACGCAACGGAGGATATTATACCCAACATGATGCCGAAAGCATCGAATTTCATTCCACCAATAATGCCTGATACCAAAGCGCATCCCAGAATCATACAAACAATGGAAACGAGTTTGAACTTGTTGAATTGCTCTCCCAAAAACAATACTGATACAAGCATTACTATTACGGGAGAAGTATACATAAGTACGACAGCCGTGGAAATAGACGTAATCTGGAGGCAGGAGTAGTAACTGCTTGCCGTAGCGAAAAGGGCTATACCGCTGCCTATGAAAAGCAGTAGGTCTGTCAAATTGGTTTTAAGCAGTTTGGGGTCTTTTATCAGTATGAATATTAATACACCAATAAATGAAACGGTACCTCGCAGTGCTGTAAGGTGAAGTGAGGTGAATCCGTAAGGAGCAAGGAAATTTACGAAAATTCCCGACGTTGCCCAGAGTATTCCTGCGATTATTATGTAGATAAACGCTGCTTTTTTCATTAAATGATCGTCTTCTTTTTGTTTTTATTTATACGTCTTTTCGACTCAAAATAGTCAAGCACTCTACGTGCCCTGTTCTTGGGAACATATCATAGGGGGTAATCTCTTTGATTTCATATTCGCCGTTTTCGTTTATGAGCGCGAGATCACGTGCCTGAGTGGGGGGATTGCAGGATATGTATACCAAAGTTTTGGGCGCAAAGTCTTTTATAAGCTGAATGGTTTCGGCATCAAGACCTTTTCTTGGCGGGTCTACTACGACGGCCGTGGGCTTAAACTCAAATTCCGTATCAATAAAAGCCTTTTTCGTTTTTGCCGCGTCAGAGCAGAAGAATGTTGCGTTCTTTATGCCGTTAAGGTCTGCGTTGTCGTAGGCGTTTTCTACTGCGCTTTGTATTATTTCAACCCCAACTACGTCCTTTACCTTATCTGCAAGGGTAAGACCGATGGTGCCAATACCGCAATAAAGGTCAAGAAGAACGTCCTCTTTTGTAAGGCCTGCTCTTTCTGCTAAGTCGGTATATATTCTTGCAGCCTGGGTAGAGTTTATCTGATAAAACGCAAGGGGAGAGATTCTAAACTTTAATCCGCAAAGCTCGTCCACGATGTGCTCCTCACCCCAAAGAAGCACACACTCTTTACCCATAACAACGTTGGTTTTATTCATATTCACGTTGTAGTATATGCTGGTAACGTTTTCTATTTTTGAGAGTTGTGCAACAAGCTGGGATTTATGAGGCAGTTCTTTACCGTTTATAACTATACATATCATTATCTGACCTGTTGCAGGGGCTCGTCTAATATACAGATGACGTATAAGTCCCTTGCCGGATTCTTCGTCATAACGGGATATGTTATAGGTTTGTATGTATTTCTCTACTACTGAGGTAATGGTTTCAAAGCATTTTGGTTGTAAAATACATCCGTTTATCTTTTGAACCCTATGTGAGCGCTTTGCATAAAAGCTGAAAATGCCGTCCTGAGATATGGGGTACTGCACCTTGTTACGGTATTCCTGGATTTCAGCAGAGGGAACAATAGGGGAAATTTCGGGTATGGGGTATGGATAGTTTTTACGGTAAGCGGCTACGACGGCATTTCTCTTATAGGTAAGCTCTGCTTCGTATTTCGTGTTTAGGTACGTGCATCCGCCGCATTTTGAAAATGAAGGGCAAGCGGGAGTTATTCTGTCAGGAGAAGGAACGATGATCTTGTCTATTATACCGAAAGCGTGTTTTGTCAATACTTTTGTTATATGGCAATCTATATGATCGCCTACAATGGCGTTCTTTACAAAAATGACAAATGATTCGGTATCCTTATCGGAGTATTTTGCCACACCCAGACCGTCAAATGTCATGTCTGTAATCTGAAGCTCGATCTTGTCGTTTTTTCTGATCATATTTTTCCACCCCTTAACCGTATAATCAACAATAATTATAGCATAAAACCTGCATTTTGTCAAGAGATATAGGGGTAATTGAGAGCAAAAAAAGGCAGACTTCCGAAGAAGTCCGCCACTTTGTTACTGTTGAGTTGTAAGGGAGATATATTCGTGTGGATAAACGTTTTCGCCGTTCATAATGATTTCAAAGTGAAGGTGGCGTCCCTCTGCCTCTTCCTCAACTGCTGTTAAGCCCGTTTTTCCTATAATATCGCCCTGCTTTACCTCCATACGCTGAAGAACCTTAACGTTTTCCTCAAGGCCCTGATATAGGGTATATACACCGTCTGCGTGTTTAATAAGAATGCTTACACCCATAAGTCCGTCCTTGTAGACGTCGTCAACCACTCCGTCTGCGGCGGCGAAGACGTTCTCTGCATTCTCTGTGCGGATATCAACTCCTGAATGCAAACGCCAATCCTGAAGTGTTTCAGAGAAAACGGGGCTTGTACCCGAGTAATCCTTTATAACCTGACCGTCACAAGGTACAATAAAGGTAATGGGTGCATCGACTTGATTGTTATCAGTGTTGCCATCCTCGTTTTCCGTTGGGTTATCCGCAGGTATATTATCTACAGGCGCTTCCGCTTGCGCATCTTCTCCTAAATCGGGATTGTCCGGATTTTGCTGTAAGGTAGGGTCAATATTTTCTTGTCCATTATTTTCCTGATTATCAACGTCTGTTATTCCCGTATTATCACCTTGTCCCGATACATCCTGTTCAGTTGTGCCAAAGGCAAAGTAGAATGCTACAACGAGCAAAACGAGGGTCACAGTCAATAATGTATAAAAGAATTTATCCTGCATGAGCAGAGATGGTTTTTGTTTTTCCTGGCGTGCCATATAATACCTCCAAATGTTTTTTCGAAGGTATTATTTCCCTTGAAAGGGGACTTTATTCAGAAAAGCAAAAAACCCAAGCCATAGGCTTGAGTCCAAAGCTCTGTGTTAAGTTAAATAGACTTATTCAGCGATAGCTGCGTTGTAAGCTGCTGCGAGAGCTGCCTTTTTACGAGCTGCGGTGTTCTTATGAAGAATACCTTTAGCAACTGCCTTATCGAGAACCTTGTATGCGTTCTGGAGAGCTTCTGCGCTCTTGTTTTCGTTGATTTCGAGAGCAGCCTTCTTGAGAGCGGTTCTGAGCTGAGACTTAGCGATCTTGTTCTTAAGGGTCTTAGTTGCGGTAACCTTAACACGCTTCTTAGCGGACTTAATGTTGGGCATTTGTTACACCTCCGAATGTATATTTTTTACTTGCTTAAATATTATAGCAGAAACCTTAAAGAAAAACAAGTGCAAATAAGTAATTTATATTCAAACTTTTTGTAAACTATCGCCTAAAACAGGCTTGAATACTCAATAATTTGCACTTTTGCCTTATATGGCAAAATAAGGAATCGGCGGTCAAATCTTCTTTATTTTCATATCGCCTTTTTTAATCCATCCCAATTTTCTAAAAAGGGAATTGAAGAGGATAGTTATGACTGCGGGTAAAATAAAGTGTACAGCAAGAATAATACATACTGCAGTTAAGGGGTGCATTCCGTCCTGTGTCATTTTACCGTAAGCCTGAACTTGTCCTATCAGACCGCAGGAACCCATACCTGCACCTATATAGTTGTTTGTCATTCCGAATACGGCGGTAGATATGGGCCCCATAATCGCCGATGCTATAATGGTGGGTAACCATATCTGAGGTCTTTTTAATATATTGGGGAATTGTAACATAGGGGTGCCAATGCTTTGGGAAATAAAGCCGCCTATTTTGTTTTCCTTATAAGATGCTACGGCAAAACCTACTGCCTGACAGCAACAGCCTACGCAGGCTGCACCTGCCGCAAGCCCCCCTAAATTTATAGATATACATATTGCAGCCGCAGATAATGGAGTTGTAAATATCATACCAATCACTACCGCCACGATAATACCCATAAATATAGGATTAAGGTCGGTAACGTTATTTATAAAGGCTCCAACCTCTGACATAAAACCGTTTATGTACGGTCCTGCAAAGACTCCCACAAGTCCACCAGTGGCAATGGTTACTATAGGCGTAATAACAATATCAAGTGAGGTTCTGCCTGCAAGAAGATTTCCTATTTCAGCTCCTATAACTGTGGCAAGGAACCCGCCAATGGGCCCACCAAGGGTATATCCTATCATTCCTGTTGCGGCAGAGGAGAAAATAACAAGGGGAGAGGCTTTTAGTCCCCAGGCTACGGATACACCGATTGCGGCTCCCGTTACGGATTTAATCTGCTCAGCTATTGATAATAGATGATCATATTTAGACAATGCAGGTATTTTGAATAATTGTTCAACGATAGTACCTATAATCAGGGATACAAAAATCCCCAAAGTCATAGCTCCCATAGCGTCAATAAAATATCTCTTTAAGATATTTTTAACCGATTCTGTAAATACGGCTTTTCCTCTTGCCATTACCTGTTACCTCCGTGATACGTTGAAATTATTATACCATAGTTTTTTGCTAATTTCAAGGCCTATGCCCAATATGATTACATAAAGAGACGGTAGTTGAGAAAACTATCTTAAAATAACAGCCACGGAGGATTATAATGAAAAAGGAATTAAATTTCAGAACAGACTTGGCCATCGACATAGCAGAGGTGCGAAAGGTAAGTTCTGAATCAGGACTTGTGACCGAGGAAACCACTAAGAACGGCATATCGGTAAATCGCATAAAAATAACCAATGATGAGGCGGCAGAGAAGTTTGGAAAGGCCAAAGGCAATTATATCACAGTTGACCTTAGCGGAGCATTTATTGATGCTACTACGCATACTGCGGCGGTTGACGTAATTGCTGAGGAGATATCTAATCTCTTGCACGGGCTTGACTCTTTAAAAAAAGAAAAATCGGTGCTGGTTGTTGGATTGGGAAATGATAATATGAGTTCTGATGCCATAGGCCCCGGTGCTGCGGAAGGTATATTGGTTACAAGACACCTCAAAGAATATATGCCTGAGCTTTACAGCGAACTTAAGCTGTCCAACGTCTCCGTTCTTATACCGAGGGTTCTGGGACAGACCGGAATTGAGTCAGCAGATATAATAAAAGCTGCAATAGATAAAACCTCTCCCGATGCGGTGATCGTAATAGATGCCCTAGCATCCAGAAGCATGACACGTCTTTGCAAAACGGTTCAGATAACGGATACCGGTATAACTCCCGGCTCAGGTGTGGGTAATGACAGGGATGAGTTAAGCTCTAATACCTTGGGATTGCCCGTTGTTGCCATAGGTATCCCTACGGTGGTGGATTCCGTTACCCTTACCTCTGAAATAATCAGGTCTGCTTCAGATAAGCTTGAGGATGAGGGTGAAGAGGATAGATACGGTGACTTTGTATCAAGACTATCCGAAATAATAGAATCTGATGGCGCGGGTATGGTAGTTACCCCAAAGGACATAGACAGAAGTGTGGTAAAATGTTCAAGACTTCTTTCCTTAGCTATAAACAAGGCGCTTCACTATGGGCTTACGCAGGAAGAAATAAACGCTTTATTAGATATATAAAACAGAAACCGCACCCGAAGGTGCGGCTTCTCTCTTTTTATTTTTATTCTTGCTTTACGGGCTCAAGGGACACGGAGTACGAGTAATTCCACCAGGATAATTCTTCACTATAAGTTACGAGGAATGCTAAATTATAGTTTCCGTTTTCTGTAACTAACACTGTTTTGTAAAGAGCATACAGAGATGAAGCTCCGTCTCTGTTGCGAGCCGGCATACCCTTCTTTTCAATCTCTTGTACCATTTCGTCATAAAGAAGCATCCATTCAGCTCGAATATCGGTACCTACAGGATAAAAATCATCCAATACTTCATCTATCCATAAGTCATCTTCAAAAAGAGGCGTATGATTTTTTAATTCAGTCAATAACTCTTCCGGGGTATCGCATGGGAATTTGGGGGAGTTATACAAAAATGCATGATCTGCTAACTTTTCATCTTTGAACACACCATATAGCAAATTAAAGTGAACGTCGTCTTTTAAATCCAACCGATAGCACTGATACATTCCATAATGATATTCTTCCGGAACATACAATGTAAATAAGATATATTCCGGATTGCATTCTGATAATTCATTCAATGATATTTCCTTAACATACCCTTCCATCAGCTCGGGTAGCTCATTATAATATGCTCGAATGTTAGTCGCCGCACTCTGCTGCTCTTCCTCGGTCATTTCATGATTATCTATACAACCACACATCGAGAAAACCAGTATCACGGCGACAATAGAAAAAATATATAACTTTAGGGTCTGCCATGAAGAAATTGACATTCTAAGAGGATGCGCTATCCTATTTTTCATAATCATATAACCTCCGCTCATATTTTAGAATTGTTATACTCTCAGTTCTTCTTTAGGTCGTAAAAGATACTATCCGGTCATTCAAGAGAATCTTGCCAAAGATAGACTCTATATTTTAGAATTACAATTATTTTAGGAAGTATAGAAAGTAATAGCACAAGCCAAATACACATCAAACTCCATAATGCAAATCCAATTCCCAAGCCCATTGCAGAAAAAGGACCTCTTAATAGTCTAACTAACATCATAGGGGAGATGGCAAATACAGCGGGGATTAATATCGCATTATTGTTTTTCAATTGTAATATTGCTTGAGATTCTTCAAGCGTATGGTCCATTGTAATTTTGTATGCCCGATAAAATTTCAACAGTATATATCCGCCAAGAATTAATGCGGAAAACAAAACAGCTATATGCATCCATCCGAATCTTGGATTCCCAAACTCAATGAATTCACCTTTTGAAAAGACAAGGAAACCATAAAATAGAACTAAAAAAGAACAGAGTATCGCGGCGAAATGGTGAAACCATTCATCAGTATTTTTTTTAGAAAACTTGATTGCGATAAACAGGAAAATATTCGAAAGTGCACAAAGAAATAAAGCAATACAATCAAACCATGAAAAACGAATCAGCTGAAGAAATGCGCCTCCGCCAAAAACAAAAATACTAAAATGATAATATCTTTTTCTTGAGCATACTAGCTGTTCTCCAGTATAATATTAATGTATTCTCTTTCATAGTATAACAAATTTCACCCACACTGTCAAGGTGTGCGTGAATTAACATACTGTACAACTCATAAACGGGGATTGGTGCGGCATATTTATTTGTATGTGCAGGACGTTGAACAAGTACCCTTCGGGTGGATCACGTTGAATGTTGGAGGAAAAAATGAACACTAAAACTCGTATTCGTATCACACAATTCGGATCTGTAGACCGCAATGGGTTGTACAGAGTATTTATCTTTGCTGCTTCGTTATTATGCCTTTGTTTATTTTTATGGGGGCTATGGGAAATTGACGGAGTTGCTGTAACTATAGGTATAAATGACGTATACGAAGAAAATAACGTAGACAATGATCAGTCTGCGCCTATACGTGGAGATGAGATCGAAAACTCATGGATAATATACGAATCTGATCTTACCGAGGAGTTTTTTACTGATACAGACGTAAAAGATGGCGCTTTGAAGGTGTTGGCTACAACGGTGAGACCTTATTCCTGGATGGAACAGTTTGAGGGGATTGCCGTTAATAATGAAAGCGAGCGAGTGGTAAATATAGAACAAACACTTTTAAGAAAAAGTAGTATTGAGGTTGTGAAAGACGGATCTCCGCAGGTGCTTATAGTACATACGCACGGGACGGAAAGTTATAACGAAGGAAGTTTGTTCAAATATTATGAATCCGATTATTTGCGCTCTACCAATACCGAGGAAAACGTGGTTGCAATAGGCGCCAGGATAAAGGAAATCCTGGTTAATGCGGGGTATTCTGTTATTCACGACACTACTATGCACGACGACGGTAATTATAACGGTTCTTACGCTTCTTCCCGAAAGTCTATAAAGAAATACCTTGAAGAATATCCCTCAATAAAAATAGTACTTGACGTACACAGAGATACGGTAATAACCCAAGAGGGGGTAAAATACCGAACCATATGGGAGCATGACGGAAAGTCTGCCGCTCAGGTAATGATACTACTGGGGGCGGGTGGAAGCAAGTATCTAAACGACCATTGGGAGGAAAATCTGGGGCTATCTTTAATGATATACGAGAGGTCTACAGAGAAATATCCGGACCTTATGCGCCCGATACTGATGCGGAGTTCTCTGTATAATCAGGATTTAAGTAACGGTGGTATTTTAGTAGAGGTGGGAACTTGCGGAAACACTTTTGAAGAAGCTATCCTCGGTGCTGAGTGCTTTACGGATTGTTTGGTCGATGTTATGAATTCTCTTTGTAAGGGTGAATAGAGATATGGTAAAACGGATTATATCTGCAGCTGTGGTGGTTTTAATTTTTTTGTGTAACGTTACCTGTTATTCTGCTCAGACTGATACGGAAATATCTGCCGAAGCGTACACCCTGATAGAAGCAAAAACAGAGATAGAGCTTGCTGAAAAGAATGGTAATAAAAAGATGGCTCCCGCAAGTACAACAAAGATACTTACGGCTATCGTTGCCATAGAAAACGCACCGTTAACAAGTGAATTTACCATTTCAAAAGCTTCTGCAGAGGTTATTGGGTCACAGATAGGTCTGCTTGAAGGCGAACGGTTGAGCCTTCAGGACTTATTGTATCTTTTGTTATTAAAATCGGCAAATGATGCCGCCGTTGCAATTGCAGAAGGTATTGCCGGGAGTATAGAAGATTTTGCTATTTTGATGAATAAAAAAGCAAGGCAGATTGGAACTGTAAGCTCAAATTTTGTAAATCCGCACGGGCTGCCCGACGATAATCATTATACAACGGCTAAAGATCTGGCAATTATTGCTGCTTACGCTATGAGAAATGAGGCGTTTGCTTCCATAGTGTCAACTAAAACCTATAAAACAGGATATCATTCTCTGACTATAGCAAATTCAAACAAGCTGCTATATCAGTACGACTATATAAAGGGGATAAAAACGGGTTTTACAAAGGCAGCCGGGCGATGTCTTGTCACCTGCGCGGAAAAGGAAGGGGTAATGCTAATAGCCGTTACCTTGAATGCACCAAACGACTGGACGGACCACATAAAAATGTACGACGATGGATTTAAAAGGGTAGAGGCTACTACACTTTTTATTCCTTACGGATATAAATGTGTAAGGAACGTATTGAACGGCCAATCAAATGCCGCTTTTTATAATTCGCAAGCAATAACAGGGCTTAAAATTGACGGTAAAGATGTATATTTTGAGTACAGGGAAGATATTGAACCTCTGATATTCGCTCCCGTACGGGCCTACAGTCCATACGGATATATTACTCAGATATACAACGGAAAGGACGTTTTCAGGGTAGCGGTATATTCTGTATCGGACGTTAATAGTGCCGAAGTTCAGGGGCTTTTTGAACGAATTATTCACAAAATAAGGAATTTATTCAAAAACCTCTTGTAAGAGAAGAACTAATATGATAAAATAGGATATAAATAAAACAAAATCGGAGATATAGATGTTAAGAATACAGAAATTTTTAGCTGACTGCGGCGTTTGTTCAAGACGTGCCGCTGAAGAGCTTGTAAAGCAGGGTAAGGTAATCGTTAACGGCGAAGTTGCCGAAATAGGTATGAGCGTTGACCCTGAAAACGACAGAGTTACCTGCGAGGGAAAGAGAGTTCGTCTTAAGGTTTGCGATAAGCAGTATTTTATGTTTTATAAGCCCCGCGGTGTTATTACCGCTATGAAGGCCCAGGACGACAGAAGTATCGTTGGCGATCTTATTAAGGGTATAAAGGGCAGAGTTTATCCCGTGGGTAGACTTGACCGTGATTCGGAAGGCCTTCTTATTCTTACCGATAACGGTGAACTTGCCCAGAGACTTTGTCACCCCTCATATCATGCCTCAAAGACTTATAGAGTTACTGTAAGGGGAGAGGTAAGCGAGGAAGCTCTTCGCGCAATGCGTAAGGGTGTTGAAATCGACCAGGGTGAAACGACCTTGCCTGCAGGTGTATATATTCAGAATCAGGATGCAAATAAGACCATACTGCATATTACCCTTTTTGAAGGTAAGAACAGGGAAATTCGCCGTATATGCGAAGAGCTGGGACTTGAGATAATGCTGCTGAAGAGAATTGCTGTAGGTGATATTCTTCTCGGTCATCTTCAGCCCGGTGAATACAGACCTCTTAACCGTCACGAGATTATCAGGCTGCACGAAATGGTGGATATGGATCCTCCCGAATTTAAACACAAATCTGAAAAAACGGGTGCAGTAAAGCAAGCACTAAGAAGACAGTCCGCAAAGACTACTCACGAAAGAATGTTTGAAAAACAGCTCCGTGCTGACATCAAGAAGTCCGTAAAGCACAGAAAAAAGCCCCAACAGTAAAGAGATTGGGATAACCGCAGAGAATAATCCCTGCGGTTATTTTTATACTTTTAAGGCTTTTACAAATCTATGTATTGTATAGTCTTGTGTTAGCATGTTTCCGTATTCAAAAAGAAATTCGGGCAATAAACTGCTTTTATCTCCATACTCGGACAGTGCAGTTATGAGATTATTGCTTTCGGTCTTTGTGCACACAATGCCAAATATAAGGTAGTATTTTTTTTGAAAGGTGTAAATTGAACTGTTCTGGATTTTATCTATTTTATCCGAAAAAATAAATATTGAATCTATAAGATCACTGAGGCTTTCATACCGTATGCAGTGTTCGGTAAACGTAATATCGCTTTTTCCGTAGGGGATACGTGACAGATATAGCGTTACGTTTCCGTTATATGATTGTCTTGCTTCAACGAGTAGCTTGGCGTCACCCAGACAGAAACCGATCTCCCGTCCGGCTCTTGATATTATTTTTTCGCATAATCTTCGCGTATTGGCATCTCCGTAGTTCATGGTTTCATATGATATACCGTATTCAAGCTGTTCTTTAGCGTTTACGGTTACTTTGATCTTGTTTTCATCAACCTGCTCAATATTCAAGCCCAACACTCCCACACTCTGTCTTTGTACTAATTATTATATAAAAAAACGGGCTGTTTGACAATACTCAGTAAATGGAAATAAGCCTGCTATTTTTTAGAAAATTCACAATTGCAGGGTTGACAGACGTGGGGTTTTATGGTATAATAATTGCGTTCTCAAAAGAAACTACGGACGATTAGCGCAGCTGGTAGCGCATCCGCTTGACGTGCGGGTGGTCACAGGTTCGAGTCCTGTATCGTCCACCAATCAGCAAGCCGTTTGGCTTGCTTTTTCTTTTATTTTAATTTACAACCATTGGTTGAAACGTTTTAAAACAATAAGATGTGGACATTTTACAATTTATATGTTAAGATATATTCAGAACCGGTTCAGTAATATAATTTAAGTGAGGTTATACTATGTTTAATTTTGGAGAAAACCTTAAATATTTGAGAAAAAGCAAGTCGCTTACACAAGAGCAGGTGGCAGAATGCTTTGGTGTATCCACACAAGCTATTTCAAAATGGGAAACAAACGTATCATATCCTGATATTACGCTTATTCCAATTATTGCTGGGTTTTATGGTGTTTCTACAGACGAGCTTCTTGGATATAATTCAGAAAAAAGAGAAGAAAGTATTTTGAATATTTGCTCTAAAGTTGATACTCTTATAGATGAAATGCGATATGTGGAAGCAATAGCTCTTCTTCGTAATGCAATGATGCATTATCCCAGAAATGAAGAATTAATGTATAGACTTGCCTGGGCGTTGACAGGAACAATTAAAGAAACTCCCGAAAATCTTGATGAAGCAATAACGATATATGTTAAGATTTTAGAGATAAGCACTAACACAGAATTGAGAAATAAAGTTACTAGAGATCTTATGTATCGTTATTATACAAAAGGAGATATCGGTACTGCGCTTATGTATGCAAATAAGTTGCCTCAGTTTGATGTTTGCAAAGAATACAATCTTGGACGAGGGAATTTATTCGAAGGACAACAGCTTTCTTTACAGCTACAGGACAATATTAAAATCTACGCCAACGCAATTTTGGAGTGTCTTGAATATTATGAAAAAGGAAATATAATTTCTTCTAAAGAAATGTTACCGTATACTCCTGAAATAGTGAGGAAAAAAATTGAAGCTGTAAGAATCATTCTCAAATAAGTTGAGCCGCAGTACATTGCGTACTGCGGCTATTTATCATCTTTAGGCAATGTTCCCGAAGGTGCTTTAATGTCTGATAGGGGATTAGAGAGAATTGCCTGTTCTATTTGTTTGGAAGTTGTATGGGTATATATCTGGGTGGTGCCGAGGTTTTCGTGGCCCAAAACCTCTTGCAAAGCTCTGACGTCGGTGCCGTTCTGATACATAAGGGTTGCGGCGGTATGTCTGAGCTTATGGGTTGAGTAAATGGTGGTATCAAGCCCCGCTTTTTCCATAAAATCGTTTACCAGGGTCTGTACCATTCTATTAGAAATTCGCTTCATATTTCGGCTTATAAAAAGGGCGTTTTCGTCAGGTGATTTTATACCTTCTTTGGGGCGAACCTTCATATATTCTTCGATGGCGGATATACATGCGTCACTTAGGTAAAGTATACGCGTTTTGTTGCCTTTACCGGTGATTCGTATAGTATTTCCCGTAATATCTCTTAAATTAATACCTACAAGCTCGGATAAACGGATACCACAGTTTAAAAATAGGGTGATTATTGCGTAATTACGTGCTTTATTGTTACCGTCAATACTTTCCAGGAGCTGTATGGCCTGTTCCTCGGAAAGGTAAGTGGGGAGAGTCTTGGGCTTTTTAGGCAAGTTAAGGTATGTGGACGGATTTTCATCTATCATATTTTGCTTACACAGGTAATTGAAAAAACTTTTGATACTTGATGTTTTTCTGCACCTTGCTGCGACTGCATCGTTACGAACGGTATTGCAGTAATCCATATAGGAATAAAGGTCAATAAGTTGCAAGCTCGATATTCTTTTCAGTGTAACTGATGATGCGTCCGTATTATCAAATATTTCCTTTGCTCTTTCCGGATCGCTGTATATATCCACGCCGTCGTCCGTAAGCTTTATAAAACGGAAAAATGTGCGGAGATCAAGATAGTACTCGTGGATAGTCTTTTCGGAGGCATTTTTTATATTACGATAATAATAGAGAAACTCTTTAACGTAAGAAGGAATCTTATCGTAATTTACTTTTTTCATCTATACACACCTCCGATAATTCTATATGTATATTTTAGCACATTTTGTGCGGTAAATCAAGCCCTAAATGTAATTTTGACAAAAAAGTTAACTGAATAAAAAGGGGAGAGGTGGTCAGTAAAATATTAATTGAATTGCATTATTATATTTTTCAAGAACAATGTAATAGAAATAGTTTTTAATATTGAGCCATGTTTTAACATTAAGTATTAGTTGTAGCGTATCATTCGAATTATTATATTAAGTATGTGAAGCAAGATGAGATTAATTTCAGATTTGAACGGAATAAGTTTCTTGCTATAGGTATTGACAGGTGAGTGGTACATTTGGTATAATTCCATATGGCTAATTGCACAAAATTAGCATTTTGTGGGGGTGAGCGCAGTGATTAGCCGCGAACCCCTCCAATTGGAAAGAAGCAAAAAAACCCCGCTGTGTGGCGTGGCGCTTTTCCCCGTTTCCCCGTTCCCCGCAGGGATGCGCGAGGGGGAACGCCTCGCCCCTTTTTTTGCCCTTTCTTTTTTCTGGATTTGATACACTGTACGCGTCTAGGCGAGGGACAGGCCGCGAGGAGCGAGGGGCGACAGCGAGGTCGCACCACGCGGCCTGTCCGAACCTAGGACGGCTCGTCCGTCCTAGGCTCGCCGAGGTGCGGGTGGGCTACGCGGGGCGCAACGTAGTTGCGGGGCGCGTGGCTCTCTCTTACTTGAACAAAGGACTATTTTCGAACAGAAAAAATGTCTAAAACAATACCTGCGGAGCTGCTTCCGTTTTTTTCTACCATTGGGCGCATAGACGATGGGCGTGATTCTTATTTGGCGCGCGCGACTGTGCATGATGCAACCATAAAAGATTCTTTTTCGGTTGCTTATTTTGACGCCGCAGACGAGTTCGAAATAACTTTTAATAAGGGACTGCGCCGCACAAGTGGTTTTGAGGATGTTGCCCCTAGGCGGGTGCCGTTGCCGGTTGAATTGCCCGAAGATGTGCGACTGCAACAATACCGCGAGCGAGTTGCCCGCCGCGTGCGTGCGGTTACTCGCGCGGTAGTGTTGAGCAATACATGGGATTTTTGGTATACGCAGACTTTTGATGCACGCAAAGTGCCAGACCGACACAATCGTGATGAATGTTTTCGGTTATGGTACGAAGTGCACCGTGCTATTAATAGGGGGCGAGAAGAAAAATCACAATATGTGATGTTTCCTGAACGGCATGATGATGGGGCTATACATTTTCACGGGTTTTTACGAGGTGTGCCAAAGGATGTTATGCGATTTAACGAGTATGGCTTTTTGGAGATTTCCGCGTTTGCTGACCGCCTCGGCTTTATGAATATAAAGAGTGTAAAGCGCGGCGGCACAGAGTGTAGTAAGATGTTGGGTTATGCGTTGAAATACGCACAGAAGAGTATCTCCGAAATGGGCGAACACGAACACGCGTATTATTGTAGTCACGGGTTGCACCGTGGTGTTAGGCGTACTGTAAGGGCTGGTACTACAGAATACGAAATATTTTCGCAGATTCTTGCGTGTAGTGATTCGTGGGAGAATGAATATATAAAAAGGTGTAATATTGGAAGTAAAAAGTTGACAGAGCTGTATACTGCTTTTGCCGCTGAAAAATAGGCTTTTTTTGATTAATTTAACAAAAGCAAGAATGTAAAGTAGCGCAAAAAAGCGCAGAGGGGAGCCAAAAATGAGGAGTAGTTATGTGTCAAAAG
>JAZQLP010000019.1:0-4186 GCA_045542755.1 Eubacteriales bacterium | reverse complement strand
GGGCTTAATTAAAAATTACAGAAAATATCTTCCTGTCGAAGACGACAGTAAAATAGTTACCCTTAACGAGGGTAGAACGCTTTTTCTTAAGTTGAGAAATCTTCCCAAGGCGCTCGGTCTTAAAAACGTTAACCTTTATGTTAAGTTTGAAGGTCTTAATCCTACCGGTTCTTTCAAAGACCGCGGTATGACAATGGCCGTAACTAAGGCTAACGAGGCCGGTTCAAAGGCCGTTATTTGCGCATCCACCGGTAATACTTCCGCGTCTGCCGCAGCATATGCCGCAGTAGCCGGAATGAAGGCATTCGTTCTTATTCCCGATCAGAAGATAGCTATGGGTAAGCTTGCTCAGGCTTTAGTATACGGTGCCAATATTATTGCTATTGACGGTAACTTTGACGATGCCCTCAATATGGTTATCAAGCTTTCTCAGACCGAAGCCGTTACCCTTGTAAACTCTGTAAACCCCTATAGACTTCAGGGGCAGAAGACTGCTGCGTTTGAAATATGCGACGACCTTGGCCGTGCGCCCGATTATCTCGTTCTTCCCGTAGGTAATGCAGGTAACATATCTGCTTATTGGATGGGCTTTAAGGAATACTATCAGAACGGTGAAATATCAAATCTTCCCAGAATGACCGGCTTCCAGGCCGCAGGCGCTGCTCCCATAGTTGAAAACAGAGTATTTGAAAATCCTGAAACCATTGCTACCGCAATAAGAATCGGAAACCCCGCTTCCTGGAAACTTGCAACCGCTGCAAGAGATGAAAGCAACGGCTCCATTGATAAAGTTACCGACGAAGAAATACTTGAGGCTCAGAGACTTCTTTCTTCCGAAGACGGTATTTTTGCAGAGCCCGCTTCCTGCGCTTCCATTGCCGGTGTTATTAAGATGGCTAAGGAAGGCAAGCTCAAGACAGATAAGGAAATCGACGTTGTTTGTATACTTACCGGTAACGGTCTTAAGGATACCAGTGTTGTTATTACTCCCGAAAACGAAGCTAAAATTAAGCACTATAAGCCTGATTTTGAACTTCTCAGAACCCTTTTCAGATAATAAATAATTCCTATACAACGGAGAATCGTTATGTTTAAATTGCGTGTTCCCGCCACCTCGGCAAATATGGGCCCGGGATTCGATACCGCAGGTATTGCTTTGGGGCTTTATAACTATCTTGAGGTATGGACGGAAGAGGAAAAACAGTTTGACGGAAAGTTCGTTATTAAAAACGTCAACAATATTGATCTTCGAATAGAAGCCGATCAGCATATTCCCGTGGATCAGACTAATCTTATATACTCCACTATATGTTGGTTTGCAGCTTTGGTAGGGAAGCCCGTTCCCCGTATTTATATGCGTCAGACCGACGAGATTCCTTTGGCACGCGGACTTGGAAGCTCTGCCGCTTGTATAGTTGCAGGTCTCATAACTGCGAACAAGCTTTTAGGTACGAATTATACCACAGATGAGCTTTGCGATCTTGCTGTAAGCCTTGAAGGACATCCCGACAACGTTGCCCCCGCATTTTACGGTTCAATGGTTGTTGGTGCCTCTGATGAAGATAGGTTTGAGCACGTAAAGATTCCCGTAAGTGACGAAATAGAATTTATAGCTCTGATTCCCGATTTCCCCCTTTCCACGGCAGATGCCAGAGCCGTTCTTCCCAGAGCATACACAAAAGAACAGGCTGTATTTAACGTGTCAAGGGTCGCTCTTATGGTTTCGTCCATGATGTCGGGCAACTTTAACGCATTGTCAATCGCTATGCAGGATGAAATACATCAGCCTTACAGAAAAATACTTATCCCCGGTATGGAATATCTTCTTAAGAAGAGTGTTGAGCTGGGATGCTACGGCAGTTATTTAAGCGGTGCAGGCCCCACACTTATGTTGATGAACCGTAAAGGTAACGACGTAGTCGAGCCCTTGAAGGACATAGTAAAATCACTTAAAAATTATTGGCTTATTAAGCCCCTTGACGTCGATAAAGAAGGCGCCAAGATCATATCCTGACAGAACAGAGAGGATTTAAAAATGGATTACAATTATCTTGCGGAATTACTGTTTCCCAATGTGAAGGAAACGGTTGAGGATCTTGAAAATAGATTTCCCCAACGTGATCTTCCCGAAGGCGCTTTCGTTACCCGTATAGCTCCTTCTCCTACGGGATTTATGCACTTGGGCAATCTTTTCGGTGCCCTTATTGACGAACGTCTGGCACATCAAAGCGGTGGCGTTTTCTATCTCAGAATTGAAGACACCGACCAAGAACGCAAGGTAGAGGGTGCTGTTGAGCTTATTCTCAGTAGTCTTGAAAAGTACGGTCTTAAATTTGACGAAGGTTATGATACCAACGGCGGAAAGGGTAACTACGGCCCCTATATTCAGAGTAGCCGTGCCGCTATCTATCACGTTGTTGCAAAGTACCTCGTACAGAAAGGCCTTGCATATCCTTGCTTCTGCTCAAAAGAGGAACTTGATGCTGTAAGAGAAAAGCAGAGTGCTGAAAATGCAAACCCCGGATACTACGGCAAATGGGCATCTTGCAGAAATCTGTCCATTGAAGAAATCGAAGAGAAGATAAAGGCAGGTCAGCCTTATGTTCTCAGGTTGAGATCCATGGGTGACCCCGAAAAGCAGATAAAGGCAGTTGACCTTGTTAAGGGTGAGCTTTCCATTCCCGAAAGTAACCTTGACATCGTTTTACTTAAATCTGACGGAATCCCCACATATCACTTCGCACACGTTTGTGACGACCACTTTATGAGAACAACCCACGTTGTAAGAGGTGAGGAGTGGCTTTCCACATTCCCTTGGCATCTCCAGTTGTTTGAATATATCGGATGGGAGCCTCCCAAGTTTATTCATACCGCCCATATGATGAAGCTTGACGGTGATACCAAGCGCAAGCTTTCAAAGCGTAAGGACCCCGAGTTCGGTATGCAGTATTACTTTGAGGCAGGATACCCTAAGGAAGCAGTTATAGAATACTTGCTCACCGTACTTAACTCCAATTTTGAAGAGTGGAGAATCGCAAATCCCGATGCTCATTATGATGAGTTTAAGTTTACCGTTGAAAAGATGAGTGCTTCCGGTGCTCTCTTTGATATGGATAAACTTATAGATATTACCAAGAATATCGTTGCAAAAATGTCTGCCGAAGAGGTTTACAACTATGTAACCGCCTGGGCAAGCGAGTATGATAAAGAGTTTTACAACCTTCTTGTTGCTGACGGTGACTATGCTAAGAGAATTCTTTCTATTGGCAGAAACTGTCCCAAGCCCAGAAAGGATATCACTCTTTGGAGTGGCGTAAAATCCTATATGGATTTCTTCTACGACGAGCTGTTTGTTCCCGCCGAATTTTGGCCCGATAATATTTCTGAGGCAGATTGCGCAGAGATTCTTGCCAAATATCCCGAAATTTACGACGAAAACGACGATCAGGAAACCTGGTTTGCAAAGATGAAGACCCTTGCCGGTGAACTTGGATTTGCTCCTGAAATGAAGCTCTTCAAGAAGAACCCCACCGATTATAAAGGTCACGTTGGCGATATAGCTATGGTTGTTCGTCTTGCTGTAACCGGTAAGAAAATGTCCCCCGATACTTATGAATGTATGAAGATTCTGGGTAAGGACAGAGTTCTTGCAAGAATAAATGATTCTTATAAAAGACTTATTGGGGAGAAATAATCATGGAAGAAAGCACAAATTTTATTAATGAAATAATTGAAAAAGATTTAGCAGAGGGTAATATAGATAAGGTTCATACCCGTTTTCCGCCCGAACCTAACGGTTACCTTCATATTGGTCACTGTAAGGCACTTTGTATAGACTTCGGTACTGCTAAAAGATTTGGCGGTATCTGTAATCTTCGTATGGACGATACTAACCCTGCCAAGGAAGATACTGAATATGTTGACGCAATAATGGAAGATATCCATTGGTTGGGTTACGATTGGGAAGACAGATTTTTCTACGGCTCCGATTATTTTGAGCAGACCTATCAGCATGCCGTTGAGCTTATCAAGAAAGGCTTGGCATACGTTTGTCAGCTTACTCCTGAGGAATTTAAGGCCGCAAGGGGAGATATCGGTAAGCCTGCTGTAAGCCCCTACCGTGACCGTCCTATTGAAGAGAGCCTTGTCCTTTTCGAAAGAATGAAGAACGGTGAGTTCCCCGAAG
>JAZQLP010000018.1:0-1950 GCA_045542755.1 Eubacteriales bacterium | reverse complement strand
GTTTGCACAGTCAAGGCCTATATTTATTCCCCTGAAAGAGAACATACCCAAGGATATAAGATAGCCGATATATCTATTTCTTCCCGCAATATAGTCTACCGTACAGCCTATCCTTTCCCCTTTAGCATAAGGAAGAGTGGGTATTTTCTCCCCGAACGCCTCAAGATTACCGTCAAGGTAATCCTCAATAAGAGCTATAACGTCGTCGGTCATCTTTTCCCCGTCACCGTTTATAAGCTTTATTCCGTTATCGTAGAAAGGATTGTGACTGGCGGAAATCATTATACCGCAGTCGAACTCGTCTATTTTCGTAACATATGCAACGGAGGGTGTGGTAGTAACGTGGAGAAGATACGCATCTGCGCCGGAAGCTACAAGTCCTCCAACCAAGCTGTATTCTATCATGTAGCTTGATCTTCTGGTATCCTTACCTATTACCACACGGGCCGGGGTATCGTCTCCATTTCTTTTTTTTATCTCTCCGTAATACCAACCGAGAAAACGACCAATACTGAATGCGTGGTCTGCAGTCAGGTCAATATTGGCTTCGCCTCTGAAGCCGTCTGTACCAAAATACTTACCCATAATCTTATCTCCTTCCCTTGTCAACAATAACGCCGTCTTTCTTATATATGCTATCGGAGGGAATTACGCCCCTCACAGAGCAAAGAGGATAGACGGTGGTATTACGGCCGATTACAGTTCCCGGATTAAGGACGGTATTGCTACCCACCTCTACAAAATCGCCCAGCATAGCGCCTATTTTTCGCAGACCCGTTTCAATTTTTCCGTCAAAGTCACGTATGACTATATTTTTTCTGTCGGATTTAATATTGGAAGTTATACTTCCCGCTCCAAGATGGGACTTATATCCCAAAATACTGTCACCTACATAATTGTAATGAGGCACCTCAGTATTATCAAAAATTACCGCATTTTTTATTTCTACGGAATTTCCTATAACGCAATTTTCCCCTATAACGGCGCTTCCTCTTATAAATGCGCAATGGCGAACCTCAGTTCCTGCGCCGATAATACAAGGACCGCAAATATAAGCGGAAGGATACACCTTCGCATCTTTATGAACCCATACTTCGGGGCTTATTTCGATATACTCATCACCAAGGGTGGAGCCTAACTTAACGATGGCGTCCTTTAAACTGGACAAAGCTTCCCATGGATATTCAAAGGAGGAAATATAATCACCCATCAAAGAGTGGGAAAGGTCAAATAGTTGAGATATTTTATACATATTTACCTCGTTAATATCATTATTTTACAGTTTATTCTATGTTTTTGATTTTGCAAATGCCAAAAATGGCTTGATTTGTTCAAAATAATCCTATATACTAAAATTACAGTATAAAAATCAAATCAGATAGGCAATAACTATGGAAACCCAAAATACTCTATCAACAGAATATCTTAAATCCAAATATGAAGTTGCTCCTTACGGAATAATCATATTATCACCCGACGGCAACGATATAATTTACTCAAATTTGGCGGCAAACGTATCTCTGGGATGTCTTTTGGACGGAACGAATATTCAGAACCACCTTTGCGAAGGATGGAAAGAAATTCTTGATAAAGCCAGAATAAAGCGCAAAACCGAATTTATCCCTTTTAAGCAACAAGATATTTTTACATACTTAAGAGTAACACCCATTATCAGAAACGACGAAGTCGCAGGCTTTCTGGGAAACACCGTCAATGCGGTAGAATTGCCCGCTATCCCCTTAGTGCCGCTGGAGTATATTGATGACGAGGACAGCTTCGAAAAGCTTCTGGATGCTTTAGACTCTACTCTGGAAGAGTGCACTCATAAAGAAGCAAGAAAAGCCATAAGACGAATGTACAGAAACTCGCTTAAGCTATACAATCACCGCAGAGATTACGTGGATTTCATTACCCAAAACTACTTTCTCATGAAAGAAGAGAAAACAGTAT
>JAZQLP010000017.1:0-2093 GCA_045542755.1 Eubacteriales bacterium | reverse complement strand
CCATCATCTGGCCGTCAACGTAGATGCGAACCATACCGCCAAGGGTATAAGTAACGGTAACGGTAGACTGGTTCATCAGGTTGTAACCGTCAGGGATAACAACACGCTCAGCCTTTGCATCGTTGCCCTTGAACTCGATGCTGTCGTTGTTGGTACGACGGAAGATCGAGAAGTGGTCGTTGTCGGAGTAGATGAAGGTATCGTAGTTAGTGCCGAGAAGCTCGATCTGACCGAGGGTAAGCTCAACAGTCCAAGCCGCGCCGTTAATAACTTCAAGAGCCTTGTCGGGGAAGTAGAACATAGCACCGTCAGCATGGAGAGCGTTGTCGGTCCACTTGATGTATTCATCGATTTCAATGGTGAAGTCGTGATTGTTGCCGGAAACGTCCTTCCAGACGGTGGTATTCTTATCCTGGCCTGCACCGGTGTTGTTTGCACCGTCATAGTGGATAACGAGACCGTCGGCGATGACAGCAGGATCAGCTGCGTTCATGGGGAGCGCGAAGATTGCCGCGATAGTCAGCAGCGAGAGCATGATTGCAAGAATTCTTTTCATGGTTTTTACCACCTTTCTATAATGCACTATTACTATACCACAATTATAAGATTTTGTCAAGTGAAATGTTCATCGTTTCGGCATTTTGCAGGAAAAATATGATAAATTTTTTCAAAAACAAAGTACAACTCCGAAAACAGAGCGGCAGCTCTGTTCCCGGAGTTGTATAAAGCTATTGTTTTACAAAGCTTTAGGGCTTATTTGAAGTATCTCTTAAGAAGACCCTCGAGAGCTCTGCCGTGGCGAGCTTCGTCAAAGTGAAATAATATTATTTATCATAATATGTAATCTTTCTCCAACAAACGGGAAAACCCATATATTCGTATAAGTCGGTTTCAGGCATGGCTTCTGGGGCATTAAGATAGTGATTAATAATTTTTGAAAGGCTGGCTTTGAATTTTTTGAAATCGGAATTTGGCAGAAGATATTTGAATGAAATCACAACGGCAAATAGATCTTGCTTGCCATATATGTATTGCGTTCCCTTTTGCGGTATGTTCAGTTTTTGATGAATACTTGTATCTGGGATACTGTTTCGTGTCCTATAACAATAAAGACGCTCATTGTGCGCACAGACATTTCTGAATTTGGTGATTACACTTAAATATTGTTCAAGCTGTTTTTCATTTACTTTATCAAAGTTTTTTGATATTTTTGCTTTTATATCATGAGTTGTCAAGCTGTAAAATTTTGAGAGAGTCCCAAAAGTAATGCCGTTGACAAGAACCCAAAGAGGTACATTTCCGTATTTTTCTCTTTGATGATTGATATATGGGTAGTCATTGTTGCGACACGCCAGATTATTGAGAACAGAGATAAGCTTTTCCACATCTGTTCTATGGCGATTATCGTTTATATAGTTGGAGGAATCCAAATAAGATGATTGATGCTCTCCGTGCTTGGCGGTAAAATAATATGATAGTAATGATCGCAGATGACGTTCTGTTTGTAATATGTATTTGAGGAACAGTTCTCTGAGATTCTCATCAAACTTATATAGATCAACTATACTCTCAAAGGTTGTCCCGTCAATATATTTTTTTGTTGTCGGATTCTTAAACGGGGCTTTATATCCGCCGATCAACCCAAAATATCCGATTTGCTGAAGCATAGTTTTGGCATATTCGTGATCTGTAATTATCAGATTCTTATTTGATTCCAAATGACAGATCTGTTCATCAAAAGTCAAAAACGGCTTGGTCATTTCTTTTTTCCTTCCAAAAAATAAAGGGAGCTCCCGCAGGAACTCCCCCGGTCGCAGGCCTCGCGGGTTTCTGCAACTCGATCACTGAACACATTATACACCTAAAAAGGTGATTTGTCAACCCCTAAAGTGTAAATATTGTGCTCAATAATAGTATATGTATAAAAATTGTTTTAATACACTATTATTTGTTAGTTCTTGAAATATCTCTTAAGAAGACCCTCGAGTGCCCTGCCGTGGCGAGCTTCATCTCTTCCCATCTCGTGCACGGTGTCGTGGATAGCGTCGAGGTTGTTCTTCTTTGCGCACTTTGCAAGGTCGAACTTGCCTGCG
>JAZQLP010000016.1:0-22038 GCA_045542755.1 Eubacteriales bacterium | reverse complement strand
CTGGTTTATGATATATACACCTACGACAGTCTGCCCGGCATACTTTCCGAGCTTGGAATTTCTTTACTGTGTACTGCCGTTCCTCTTATTATCTACTTTGCTCTTAAGGGCAAGGGGACGGTAAGGGAAACCATGTTTCTTTCAAAGCCCACCTTCTTCCAGACCGGATACGTTATGGGAGCTACGGCGATAATATCGAGCATCGTAAGTAATATAGGAATTATTTTTATTTACGGATTTTACGATATTTTCGGCTTTGACCCCGATACCTATTACATTTCGGCGCAATTCCCCACAAACCTCTGGTATATGCCTCCCGTTTTTATGCTTATTGCGTTTCTTCCCGCCCTGCTTGAGGAGCTTCTTTTCCGAGGCGCTCTTATGGGTGGAATGAGGAAGTTCGGCAGGGGATTCGTTATCGTTATGTCGGGCCTTACCTTTATGATGATGCACAACACCCTTGAGCAGCTGCCGCTGGCTCTTTCAGCAGGTATATGTCTGGCATACTTTACCTATAAGTTCCGTTCCATCTGGGCGCCCGTTATAACACATTTCGTTATCAATCTTAATTCCGCCGTAATAAGCCTTATGGCCCAGCTTATGGATGATCAGACCTTTGCTTTTGCGTATATTATTTACAGCCTTCTCTTCAACTCCCTTATGATAGGGTTTATGGTTGCAGGTCCAATTCTTTACGGGTTTAAGCTTCCCGCCGTGGATAAGCCCGACGTCCGGGAGAAAAAGGGGAGAGCAAGGCTTGTGTTCACCTCTCCCTTCTTCTATATCTTTGTCATTCTGTTCCTCTTTTCCATTGGCAGACTGATAGTTGACGTGGTTAGCCTTGGCCTTAACTGATCTTGAAAGGACGATTACCTTATGAAAAAGATAATAGCCAGTGACTTTGACGGGACCTTTTGCCGCGGAAGTGAAATACTTCAATCCGATATAGACGCCGTTCAAAGATGGAGAGCTGCAGGTAATCTTTTCGGATTTTCCACGGGAAGATGCTTCGGCTCTATCAGAAAGAAGGCTAAGAATTTCCCCGTAGACTTCTTTATCTGCTCGGGCGGCGCCGCCGTGTACGACGGCAACGGCGAGATGATCTGGGAGCGTTACTACGGTGTAGACACCCTTTTGGAGGCTCTTGAAATAGAGCAAAAGTACGACGTCGCCTATATAGACGTGACCTACGGACCTAAGGAATGGGAGCTTCGATCAAGACGTCAGAACAACCCCTTCCCAAGCAACATAGAGAAGATACACCACGCGGCCTTTTCCTGCGCAAGCCCCGAGATGGCGCAGGAGTTGGCCAAGGACTTTAACGAAAATCTCGGCGGTATAGTTACCGCCCAGTATAACTATATGAACGTTGACCTGGTATGCCCGGGCATAACCAAGACCGAGGGTATAAGGGCGCTTCTTAAGGCGGTGGACGTTGAGGAGAGAAACGTTATTACCATAGGCGACCACCTTAACGACTTTGAAATGATAAGGGATTTTCACGGATGCGCCGTTGAAAACGCATTCCCTCCCATTAAAGAGATCGCAAGAAAGTTGTATAACAACTTTACCGACCTTGTAAACGACCACATTGATTTGGAGACATTGAACCATGAAGATAATAGCAAGTGATTTTGACGGTACCTTTCGCAGAAAGGGCGAAATTCTCGAGTCTGATATTGAGGCTGTAAGAAAATGGCAGGCGGCGGGAAACCTTTTCGGGTTTTCGACGGGACGCGGCTACTGCAACATCAAGGAAAGGGCTGAAAGCCTGGGCGTTGACTTTATAGTCTGCGGCGGCGGAGGCGCGGTCTACTCTGGTAAGGGCGATCTTATCTGGGAAAAGACTTACGGCCGTGAGGCTCTTGAAAAGATACTTGAGATAGGCGATAGAATGGGCGTGGGCCATTGCACCGCCTACAGCGGTCTTGACAGATGGGAAATCAGAAGGGGAGGGGAAAAGTATCCTATTCCTGATGATATAGCCAATATTCAGGTATGCTCCTTTGCCACTCCCGAAAAGGAGTCGTCAAGGGCCTTTGCCGAAGAGGTAAACAGGCTTATCCCCGAATACGCCAAGGCGCATCTTAACGGAAGACATATCGACCTGGTGGCCTCGGGCGTTACAAAGTCCTCCGGTATCCGCGCTCTTATGGAGAAGTTCGGAGTAAAGGAAGAGGACGTTATAACCGTTGGTGACAACTATAACGACTACGATATGATAAAGGACTTCCACGGCGTTACCGTACCCAACGGCGTGGACGCCATAAAGGAGATCTCCCGTAAGGTATACAACGACTTTACCGAGATAGTTGACGATAATTTGTAATGAAGATAATAGCAAGTGATTTTGACGGCACCTTCGTCCGCAGTGAATCGGTTAACCCCGTAGACATCGACGCCGTAAAGAGATGGCAGGCGGCGGGAAACCTTTTCGGATTTAATTCGGGCAGATGCTGTGCCGATATGGTGGCAACGGCTCACAGATACCTTGAAGGGCAGGCGGCTCCCGACTTTTACGTCTGCGGCGGCGGCAGCGTGGTCTGCGATAAAGAGGGGAAAATTATATGGGACGTAAGGTTTGACTCCTCTGCTATGAAGGAGGTTCGCGACCTGGCGGCCGAATACGGTATGCCCAGATGCGTGGCCTTTTTCGGGAATGAGAGGTATCCTATGATAGTCAAGCGTGAGGTACAGCCCTTCCCGGAGGACGTGGCCGAGTATAATCACGTTTCCACCTCCTCCAAGGATAAGGATTTTTCCAAGGGATTTGCCAACGCTCTTATGGAAAAGCTGGGAGATAAAATAAACGCTCAGGTTAACGGACTGAGCGTGGATATCGTAGCTCACGGTGTGACCAAATCCACGGGGCTTTACGAGGTCATGAAGGTGTTTGGCGTTGCAAAAGAGGACGTTATTACCATAGGCGACAACCATAACGATTACGATATGGTCAAGGACTTTAACGGCTGTGCCGTACATAGAGCCACGCCCCGTCTTAAGGAGATAGCCCGCAGGATATATAACGACTTCGGAGAGCTTGTTGACGAGCATCTGTAATAAAAAAACGAATCTTATAACAATTTATGAAGAAGATAGCTTCTTCTAAAAGGAGTCAACTATGGAAAGAGAAAACTTGTTCAGTATAAATCTTGACAGCGACAAGGTGATAGACCGTGAGGAGCTGGTGATTAGAAGAGAGAGCGAAGAGCTTTCTGCAAAGAGGGACGTGCTTAATAAGCAATTAATGCGCTCATTCCATAAATCGACCAGAAAGACCCTCTTGCGGTTATTTATACCGTTTATATCTGTGATGCTTGGCATTGTGTTTTTTGTGTTTTCGCTTGATAACGGAAACCTGCATACCGCGTCGTTGATAGTAGCAATAGTACTGTTTGCGGTTGGGGCAATATCCTTTATCAAAAATCGAAATGCAAAAAACTCTAAGGCACATTCTGAGGAACTTGACGACGTTAACGATGGATACGGTTCTTTGAATGAGCTTGTGCGAAATGAGCTCTGCGTACCTTTCGATGCAAAAGAGATTGACATCTTTACCTGTATGTATTCCGAGAAAAAGAAAGATAACGACAAAATACATTCCACCAATACCGCCCACGTTTTTGAAGAGAACGGTAAACTGTGTTTCTGGTATGGAAAGGTTATTCTTGCCATTCCTCTATCAAGCATTGAAGCCATTGTGAAGGTTGATGAAGAGGTCAAATTTGATGCTTGGACGAAGGATTCCGAATACGACAGCTTTGATTACTCTCACTATGAGATAAAGAAAAACGCGGTGAATGAATACCAAGAGTATTATTCGATGTTGGGCTATTATTCTTTGCGTTTTTCGTATGATGATATGCCTTTTGAGGTAATAATACCCATTTATGATATTGAGCCCGTGCTCGATATACTCAAGGTAGAGCCGATAACCGAATAAAACGGATAAATAAAAATAACCTTTGGCGCACCTGATTTACGACAGGTGCGCCGTTATATTTACGCTATAAGAGGGTTTTTTTGTCGAAAACAGTATTGACAGCAATGGTGGTTTGTGATATAATACACTCAAATCAGCGTGGAGATATCTGCGTTATTTGAATATGGGAACCGTGAAAGGAAAATGACGTTATGAAAAAGTTTTTAGCCGTTATTATGGCGGTTGTGCTTATGTGCGGTATGCTTGCCGCTTGTGGGGGCGATAATGCTCAGGATCTTATTGATAAGGCAAATGCCGTCTTGGAGGAAGAGCCTTATAACATAACTATCAAGATGAATTTTGAGTGCGATAATGAGGATATAGATCAGATATTTTCCCTTATGAACCTTGAAATTCCCACAACCGTAGACGGTAATAATCTGGCTATGGATATGAGTATGGATATGATGGGCTACGCTATTGGCGTTAAGATGACTGTCGTGGATATGGTTATGTACTACGACATGAATCTTATGGGAGAATCCATAAAGATGAAGGCCACCCTTACCGAAGAGCAGTATCAGAATTTCCTCGCTGAAAATAATACTGAAATGACGATTCAGCCTAAAGATTTTTCCGAACTGACGGAAAAGACTGAGGACGGTAAGCAGTATATTGCCTGCAACGGGATCAGCGATGAGGCTCTTGCCGAGCTGAACGATATAGTCGCAGATTCCATTGACAGTATTGGCGCTACTGCCACAGTCAGCAACGTTGTGTACAACGTAACCTTAAGCGACGGTAAATACGAGAGCGTGGATATGACCTGCGTTTATTCCATGACTGTGGAGGACGAGACCTTCACCTTGACTCTCAATATGTCTGCCGCATATTCTTATGATAATATTGCCGAAATTACCCATCCCGCAGATGCCGAGGCGTATGAGGAAATTGATTTTGGCGAACTTATGGGCTGAGATTCAGAGCAAAAAATCAACAAAGACGGAGATAAAACATCTCCGTCTTTTGGTTTATTTATCTGCGGGATAAACGATATTTCCCTGTCTTCTTGCCTCGTCCATTATCTCCATACAAGCCTCGGTAATGGCGTGGGTGTGTATGGCGGACTCGGTGCGTCCCTCTTTTATGCAGGTGAGGAACTCCTCTATTTGATAGCACATATTGTCGGGGCGCTGATCGGGGATAATAACCTCTTTTTCTTTGGTTTTATCACGGTAAATTATCTCTATTTTGTCGGGGATACTTATGTGGTGGATAAGCATCGCGGCCTCTTCTCCCGCTATCTCGCAGGGAAGGTGTGAGTCGGCAACCTTGCCGTAATTAAGGGTGGCCACGAAGGTTGGATACTGCATTATAAGCGCGCCCGCGCCGTCAACTCCTCCCGGGACCTTTGCCGCCAGGGATCTTACCTCCGAGGGGCGGCCGAAAAGGTGAAGCATGGGGCTTACGCAGTACATTCCAAGGTCCATAAGGGCGCCGTTGGAAAACTCCGCCTTAAAGGTATTTACATCCCTGCCCTCCTTGTGGGCATCGTAGCGGGAGGAGTATTTTGCAAAGGAAAAGTATGCGCTTCTGATAATACCCAGCTTGTGCAGGTTATCCTTTACAGCCTTCATTCCGGGCATAAAGGCCGACTTGTAGGCCTCCATAAACATAACCCCGTTATCCCTTGCGGCGGCGGTCATCATTCCTGCTTCCTTGAGATTGGATGCGGCGGGTTTTTCGCAGATGACGTGCTTTTTTGAGTTAAGGAAGAGAAGAGTCTGGGGGCAATGGAGAGAGTTTGGAGATGCGATATATACCGCGTCTATCTCCTTGCTTTTTGCCATTTCCTCAAGGCTTGTAAAGATAAGACTTGCCCCGTGCTTTTGGGCAAAGGCCAGAGCCTTCTCCCCGTTTCGGGAATATACCCCCGTAAGCTCCGCTTGGGGGAAGGTCTTTAGGGCTCCTATAAATTCTTCGGTTATCCAAGAGGTACCGATGGTGGCAAAACGTATTTTTTTCATTGGCTCATCTCCCGTGTTTTATGTAATTATTATACTCTAAAAGCGAGGGCATGGCAACTCCAAACAGCCGAACAAAAACCGAACTTTTGCCTTCAGAGTGTATAAAACTCTTTTCAGGGGATAAAATTAACAGTTTTGTTATTGATTTATCCTACTAAGAGTGATATAATGATAGAATAAATAAGAGGAAGGAGAGGATAAAAAATGATATTCAGTGCTCTTTATTTTATGTTTTTGTATTTCCCAATAGTCCTTCTCCTTAATAAGATACTTCCCCCGGGGCCAAAAAACATTTTCCGCAATACCATGCTCTTTTTGGTCAGCCTTATATTCTACGCTTGGGGCGAGCCCATATACGTTTTCCTTATGCTCCTTACCATAACCGTCGGTTGGGGTACGGGAATATTCGTGGACAAGGCTCTGGATAAGGGGAATATAAAGTCGGCAAGATTCTGGATGATAGCCTCTATTGTAATAAATCTTGCAATCCTCGGCTTCTTTAAGTATGCAGACTTCTTTATTTCCAACATAAACGGCCTTTTGGGTACGGGTATACCGCTTGTGGGACTTGAGCTTCCCATAGGTATTTCCTTCTACACCTTCCAGACCCTTTCTTACACCATTGACGTTTACCGTAAGGATGCCCCCGTACAGAAGAACATCATTTCCTTCGGCGCTTACATAGCTCTTTTCCCTCAGCTTATAGCGGGGCCTATCGTAAGATACCTCACCATTGCCGGCCAGCTTAACGAAAGGCGTTGCGACGGGGATAAGTTTGCCTCGGGCGTGAAGCTGTTTACCGTGGGTCTTGCAAAGAAGATACTTTGCGCCAATACCATAGGCGAGCTTTGGGATGGGGTCATAGCCCTGCCCCAGAGTGAGATGAGCGTTGTTACTTCATGGCTTGGAATTATAGCCTTTGCCCTTCAGATATACTTTGACTTCGCGGGTTATTCGGATATGGCCATAGGCCTTGGCCGAATGTTAGGTTTTGAGTTTGATAAAAACTTCGATTACCCCTACGTTTCCCGAAGCGTTACCGAGTTCTGGAGAAGGTGGCATATATCTCTGGGCACCTGGTTCAGAGAATATCTCTACATACCCTTGGGCGGTAACAGAGTGGCCAAATGGCGCCATTTTGTGAATATATTTATCGTTTGGTTCTGTACAGGATTTTGGCACGGAGCAGGCTGGAACTTCATCCTCTGGGGTCTTTATTTCGGCGTACTTTTGGTTATAGAAAAGACCTTCTTGCTCGGTATCCTCAAGAAGCTTCCCCGTTGGGTCGGACACCTTTACACACTCCTTGCAGTTCTCTTTAGCTGGGTATTCTTTGCCATAGAGGATATGTCCGTTGTTGGACAGTATTTTGGCAATATGTTCGGCTTTGGCGGCCTACCCTTTATCAACGGCAGGGGAGTATATCTCCTTTATACCAACGTTATACTCCTCGTGGTTCTTTTCCTTTGCGCCACACCCTTGTTTGAAAACCTCAAAAACCGCCTCGCTCAAAAGAACCGCAAATTGTTTATGACTGCAACCCTTGTGGGGTGTATAGCCGTATGGCTTGTTGCCACCTCGTACATGGTATCAAGCAGCTATAACCCCTTCTTATATTTCAGATTCTAATCCTTGAAAGGAAGATACATAAATGAGAGACGAAACCAAATGCCTACACGCAGGTTACACCCCCAAGAACAAGGAGCCCAGAGTAGTTCCCATTGTTCAGAGCACCACCTACGTTTATGATTCCACGGCTGACGTGGCCGCCGTTTTTGACGAGCCCACCCAGAGCCTTATTTATTCCAGATTTGCCAACCCCACTGTTATGGCGGTTGAGGAAAAAATAGCCGCCCTTGAGGGTGGCGTAGGCGCAATGTGCACCACCTCAGGTCAGGCCGCATCCATGATGTCCATACTCAATATCTGTCAGGCAGGTCAGAGCATAGTTGCTTCCTCTCAGATATACGGCGGTACGGTAAACCTTCTGGCATTTACCCTTAAAAAGCTTGGTATAGAGTGTATCTTCGTTGACCCCGACGCTTCCGAAGAGGAAATCTGCGCCGCAATAAGACCCGATACCAGAGCAGTTTTCGGCGAGACCATAGCAAACCCCGCCCTCTCCGTTCTCGATATTGAAAAGTTCGCTTCTGCGGCTCATAAAATGGGTATCCCCCTTATCGTTGACAACACCTTTGCAACCCCCATACTCTGCAAGCCCTTTGAGTTTGGCGCAGACATAGTTATCCACTCCACCTCAAAGTACATGGACGGCCACGCCCTGCAGGTTGGCGGCGTTATAGTTGACAGCGGTAATTTTGATTGGAACAACGGTAAATTCCCCGAGCTTACCCAGCCCGACGAATCCTATCATGGCATAACCTACACCGATACCTACGGCAAGGCCGCTTACATCGTAAAGGCCCGTATGCAGCTTATGCGTGACTTCGGCTGCTATCCCGCGGCTCATTCCGCATTCCTTCTTAACCTCGGTCTTGAAACCATGGCCATAAGAATGAAGCAGTACTGCGAAAACGCTCTTAAGGTTGCAACCTTCTTTAAGAACAGCGATAAGATAGAATCCGTAAGCTATCCCGGACTTGAGGGCGACAAGTACTACGAGCTTGGCAAAAAGTATCTCAAAGGTGCTTCGGGCGTTATCTCCATAGTTATCAAGGGCGGCAAGGAAAAGGCCATTAAGTTTATGGACTCCCTTAAGCTTGCTTCCAACGAGGTACACGTTGCCGATATCCGTACCTGCGTTCTTCATCCTGCGGGTGAGACCCACCGTCAGCTTACAGAGGAACAGCTTGTGGCATGCGGCATAAACCCCGGTATGGTAAGATTCTCCGTTGGTCTTGAAAACGTAGACGATATAATCGCCGACGCTGAACAGGCTCTTGCACAGATATAACTTTACAGACGTAAGTAAAGGCTCCCTGAATCAGGGAGCCTTGATTTTTTTACTATTTTATCATTTCCTTAAATTCGTCCTCGTTTATAACGGGAACGCCAAGGGCTCTGGCCTTTTCTTCCTTGCTTCCGCTTTTTTCTCCCGCTAAAACGTAGGAGGTCTTTTTCGATACCGAAGAGGAGGTCTTTCCGCCCAGAGATTCTATAATCTCCGAGGCTTCTTCTCTGGTGTAGGAGGGGAGAGTGCCTGTAAGAACGAAGGTGAGTCCCTTGAATTTGTCGCCCACAACCTGCTTTTCTTCCTTCATGGTAAGGCCGATCTCTGCAAGGCGGTCTATAAATTCAAGGTTCTTGGGATTGGCAAAATATCCAATGATATATTCGGCGGTAACCTGACCTATATCACCCACGGCGGTGAGGTCTTCTGCGGTGGCGGCCTTTAAGGCGTCCATGCTACCAAACTCGTCTGCCAGAAGCTTTGAGGCCTTCTGTCCAACCTCTCTGATACCAAGGGCGTATATGACTCTTGCCAAGGGGCGTGTCTTTGATGTTTCTATTGCGGCCACAAGATTCTTTGCAGATTTGTCGCCCCAGCCTTCAAGGGTGTTTACGTCCTCTTCTTTTATGGAATAGATGTCTGCGGCGGACTTTATTATCCCTTCCCCAACGAATCTTTCCACCTGAGAGGGGCCGAAGCCCTCAATGTCAAGGGCATCCTTTGAAACGAAGTGAACTATATTTTTTACAAGCTGTGCCGAGCAGTCGGTGTTTACGCATCTCGTTACGGGGCTACCCTCGTCGCATACCGTTTTTTGACCGCATACGGGACAAACGTCGGGCATTAGGAAGGGAACTGCATCAGCGGGTCTTTTTTCTTTGACTACCCTGACTATTTCGGGGATTATGTCGCCCGCCTTTTGGATAACTACGGTGTCGCCCACGCGGACGTCCTTCTGGGCGATAAAGTCCTTGTTGTGGAGGGTGGCTCTTGCAATAACGCTACCTGCCACCGTAACGGGGTCAAGCTCTGCCAAGGGGGCGAGAATACCCGTTCTGCCAACGTTTACCTTTATTTCTCGGACTACCGTTTCCTTCTGCTCGGGAGGATATTTGAAGGCTATTGACCAGCGGGGGTACTTGACCGTGGTTCCCAGCGCATCTCTTTGGGAGAGATCGTTTACCTTGATTACTGCGCCGTCAATATCAAAGGGGAGGGTGGGACGAAGGTCGTTTATTCGCTCTATCTCCTTTATGGCCTCTTCCATTGTAACACAGACCTTGTATGAGGGGCTTACGGTAAAGCCTTTTTTCTTGAGATAATCAAGGGATTCGGCGTGGGTATCCTTCATATCATCAGAGCTTAAAATATGGTTAAAAACAAAGATTGAGAGCTTTCTTTCGGCCGTTATTTTAGGGTCAAGCTGACGGAGGGAGCCTGCGGCGGCGTGTCTGGGATTTGCAAAGAGGGGCTGTCCTTCTTCCTCTCTTTGGGCGTTAAGGGAGGCAAAGACCTTTTTGGGCATATATACCTCGCCTCTGACCACGAGTCTTTGGGGCGCGTCTTCTATTTTAAGGGGGATAGCTCCTATGGTGCGGAGGTTCTGGGTAACGTTTTCACCCTCGGCGCCGTCGCCTCTGGTCGCGCCGCGGACGAAAAAGCCGTTTTCGTATTCAAGAGCCACCGAAAGGCCGTCTATTTTGCACTCAACCACGTACTCGGCCTGACCTACGGTATCTCTTACGCGCTTGTCAAAGTCGTAAAGCTCGTCGTAGGAGAAGGCGTCCTGAATACTGTCCATGGGGTATCCGTGGACCACCGACTCAAACTTGCTCAAGGGCGCGCCTCCCACCCTTCTCGTGGGGGAGTGGGGGAGTACGTATTGGGGATATTCCTCCTCAAGGGCCTTAAGCTCCCTTAAAAGCATATCGTATTCGTAGTCGGTTATCTCGGGGGCGTCGTCGGTATAATATTTCTTTGCGTGGTAATTGAGCTGTTCGGTAAGCTCCGCTATCCTTGTTTTTGCCTCCATGAGGTCATCCTCCGTTTTCTTGGCTTATATAAATATCGGGTATTGATCCCGAAAGAACGGTTTCCGCTATAAAGAAGTCTGCCGAAACTTCCTTTTCTATCCTCTCGCCCGGCATTACCACCGTAACGGTTACCTTTAGGGTGAGGATTATTCGGTGCAGGGTGTAGTTTATTCCCGCCGAGGTAAAGGTGTTTGAAAACTCCGCTAAAAGCCCTCCCGCCGGTATGGAATAAAATGTCAGCGCGGGGCCCTTTCCGTAGAGCAGGGAAAAGGGGAGCAGGGTTCCTACGGGGATTTTCGTGCGGAGAGAGGGGAGAGCTTCAAGCTCCCTTGCCGCCGCTGATACCACCTCTGCTTTAAGGGCATTTATCTTTGCCGTGTCTGCAGTCAGACTCTCCACCTCGCCCTTTTTGTTACGGTTTACGGTGATTATTGACTCGTAACTCACCCCTTGGGGAAGGGTAGATGCAAAGGCTCGGTTCATGGCCGCGGTGGTGTCCGACACTGCTTTTGCTCCCGCATAGGATGAGAGAAGGGGCTTTATGCGGTTTTTGTAGCATATCATTCCCAGAGCCGTTAAAAATATCAGCAGGGCTGCGGCTATGGCAAGTCTTGCAATAATTCTTTTTTTCATTTCATTCCCTCCCTCCGAAAATTCTATGCGGAGAGGGGAGATGAAATTCCCATTATATATATAATAGCACATATATGTGAAAATTGGAAGTACTTAAATTAAAAAAATATACTTCCCGACAAAAAAAGTTCTTCCCTTGTAATGTTGACAAAGGGAAATAATTGTGGTATATTATAAGGTATTGACGTATAAACCTTCCCGAAAGGAATTTTTAGCAGTATGGCTATAACCGATTTACTTGAGCGAAACGCCCGAATATACCCCAACGATACGGCGCTTGTGGAAATAAATCCCGAGCTTCAGCCCGACAGACCCATAACCTGGAGAGAATACAGTCTTATTGAGTCTGCTCCCGGAGGTAAGTACCGCCGTGAGATAACCTGGCGCGATTTTGATATAAGGGCAAACAGATTTGCAAACCTTCTCCTTACCCGCGGGGTAAAGAAGGGGGATAAGGTTGCCATTCTGCTTATGAACTGCCTTGAGTGGCTCCCCATATACTTCGGTATTCTTAAAATGGGCGCTCTTGCCGTTCCCATGAATTACAGATACGCTGCAGACGAAATAAAGTACTGCGCTGACCTTTCCGATTCTTCGGTATTGGTATTCGGCCCCGAATTTGTGGGTCGTGTTGAGCAGATAAAGGATAAGCTTGAGGGTATCAAGCATATGTTTTACGTAGGCTCAGACGTCCCCGAATTTGCCGACAGCTACGATACCATGGTTACATACTGTTCTTCCATGCCCCCTGCGGTAGACCTTCGTGACGACGACTACGCCGCTATATACTTCTCCTCGGGTACTACCGGTTTCCCCAAGGCCATACTTCACCGTCATTCAGGTCTTGTTGCATCCTGCTTTACAGAGCAGAATCACCACGGCCAGAAGAAGGACGATATATTCCTTTGCATACCTCCTCTCTATCATACGGGTGCAAAGATGCACTGGTTCGGTAGCCTTCTTTCGGGCTCCAAGACCGTGCTTTTGAGGGGCGTTAAGCCCGAATGGGTACTCCGCACCGTTTCCGACGAAAGGGCAACTATCGTATGGCTCCTGGTACCCTGGATACAGGATATTCTGGACTGTATTGAAAGAGGCGATTTAAAGCTCAGCGATTACGAGCTTTCACAGTGGCGACTTATGCACGTAGGCGCACAGCCCGTGCCCCCCAGTCTGATACACAGATGGAAGGAGATATTCCCCTCCCACGATTACGATACCAACTACGGTCTTTCCGAGAGCCTTGGCCCCGGATGCGTACATCTGGGCGTTGAAAATATCCACAAGGTAGGCGCCATTGGTAAGGCGGGCTATCTTTGGGAGACCAAGATACTTGACGATAAGGGCAACGAGGTTCCCAAGGGCGAGGTCGGTGAACTTGCCGTTAAGGGCCCCGGCGTAATGCTCTGTTACTATAAAGACCCTGCCGCTACCGAGGCTGTTCTCAAAGGCGAATGGCTCTGCACGGGCGACATGGCAAAGGAAGACGAGGAAGGATTTATCTACCTCGTTGACCGTAAAAAGGACGTTATTATTACGGGCGGTGAAAACCTCTACCCCGTACAGATAGAGGACTTCCTCCGCGCTCATCCCAAGGTAAAGGACGTTGCCGTTATCGGTCTTCCCGACAACCGTCTGGGCGAGATTGCGGCGGCTATAATAGCCGTAAAAGAGGGCGTGACCTGTACAGAGGAAGAGATAAACGCCTTCTGCGAGGATATGCCCAGATACAAGCGTCCCAGAAAGATAATCTTTGCCGACGTTCCCAGAAATCCCACCGGCAAAATCGAAAAGCCCAAGCTTCGTGAGAAGTATTGCGGCGGCCGCCTGGTAGAAGTGCAGATGACAAAATAAGTCCCTGAAAAAGTTCGGTTTTAGGAAAAGATTATTCCCAACCCCCTTGATAAAATAGATACGGAAAGACTGTGTTCGGAGGAAAATATGAGCTATAAAGACGAAGAAAGAAAGGACAAGACCCTGTCCCATAATCTGACCCTTATCCTTCATCTCTTTTTGAGGGTAATACTGGTGTGCATACTGTCCATTATGGCTTCCGCGGTGGCTGCAACTGCGCCCATGTTCCTCAATCCTCTGTTGGGTCTGCTGTACCTGTTCGCTATAATTTATTTCTTCACCTTTACCTGTAATTTTGAGGGTACCCGCGACAGAAACAAGGTCGAAACCGGTCTTATCCGAGAGAATAAGGGCAAGGGCTTCCTTTGCAGCGGCGTACTCGTTTCCACTATGATAATAGTGGGAGCTATTCCCACCTTTCTGGGTACGGAGACCCTCTTTACCAAAATACTCAGCGTTATCTACTACGTTCTTTCCATGTCTGTGTGGAATCTGGTAGAGATATTTACCTCGGGAGCAGGTAACTCCGTGGTAAGGTTTATAATCTACGCCGCAGTATATACGGTCTGCTTTATCCTTGCAGGTGTGGGGTATAAGCTGGGATATGAAAATAAACATCCCTTTAAGCCCCTTGCGGACAAGTTCTCTTCCTGGAAAAACTGATAGTTTGCATTTTTTTCATTGACTTTTTGTCAATAAAAGGGTATAATACTGGCAGATAGTTTTGGCTATCTGCCTTTTATTATTTTTTTAGTATGCCCACGAGGCAAAATAAAGGAAGCGGTAAAAGCTTATGAAGAAGATTAATTGGGCCCTTATCGGATACGGCGGTATGGGCAACTGGCATGTAAGACAGCTTCAGACCATGCCCGAGGAGATAAATATTTGCGGCGTTTACGATATTCTCCCCGAGAAGAACAAGGCCGCAGAAGAAAACGGCTTGAAAGCATATCCCTCGTTGGAGGCTCTCCTTGCAGACCCCCAGATCGAGATTGTAACTATTGCTACCCCCAACGACGTTCACGAGTCCATCGCTATTCAGGCTATGGATGCAGGAAAGAACGTTATCAGCGAAAAGCCCGTAACCCTTACCTGTGCAAGTCTTCAGAGAATGATAGACGCAAGCAAGCGTAACGGCGTAAAGTTCTCCGTTCATCAGAACAGAAGATGGGACGAGGACTATCTGGTAGCAAAGAAGCTTTATGAAGAAAACACCCTCGGCAGGATCTTCAGGATCGAATCCCGAGTTCACGGCTCCAGAGGTATCCCCGGCGACTGGCGTAACAAGAAGGCTCAGGGCGGCGGTATGGTATTTGACTGGGGTATACACCTCTTTGACCAGATACTTATGCTTACCGGCGGTAAGAAGGTAACCTCCGTATACGCTATGGAAAGCAACGTTACCAACGAAGAGGTTGACGACGGCTTTACCGTTGTTCTTACCTTTGAGGACGGCCTTAAGGTCCTCGTTGAGGTTGGTACCAGCAACTTTATCAACCTTCCCAGATGGTATATCCTTGGCGAAAACGGTTCCGCCCGTTACGGTTGGGACGTTGGTAAGGGCAAGATAACCATGGTTTCCGACTGGGAAAAGAGAGACGCGGTTCCCATCGTTACCGCAGCAGGTCTTACCAAGACTATGGCTCCCAGAACATCCGACACCATAAAGGAATATCCTCTTCCCAGAGTCGAATCTGACGTAAGAGATTATTACCGTAACTTTATCAAGGCTATCTGCGGCGAAGAAGAACAGTTCGTTACCCACGAGCAGATGATGAGAGACCTTACTCTCGTAGAAACCATCTTCGAGGCAGCTGCAAAGAACGAAGTTATCAAGAGAGAAATATAACTCAGATAAAAAAGAGAGAGGCGTACGCTTCTCTCTTTTTTGAATAAATTTCCACAATATTTTTAAGGGTATTGTCTTTTTTTGGTATTTGTAGTATAATGGTAAGGATAACAAGTATTGAAAGAAGGCGTTGTTAGATATGTTTAAAAAAGAAAATCTCACAATACCAAACGTTATAACCGCCTTGCGTATAGTGGGAGCTGCGGGGCTTTTCTTTACCGAAGTTATGTCGGTAGCCTTTTACGTCATCTACTCACTTTGCGGACTGACTGACGTTCTTGACGGCTTTATTGCCAGATTGACCAAGACCACGTCCGATCTTGGGGCTAAGCTTGACAGCGTGGCCGACCTTCTTTTTTACTCCGCAATGCTTATAAAGCTGTTGCCCTTCCTTTGGATAAACCTTCCCCAATGGATATGGGTTTTGGTGGGCGTTATTTTGGTCGTTCGCATAGCCTCATATCTGGTTGCGGCAATAAAATACCGCAAGTTTGCCTCCCTCCACACCTACCTGAACAAGCTCACGGGAGCGGTGCTTTTTGCAGTGCCTTATTTTATGGGATTCAAGGCCTTTTTCGGGGTATGCCTTACGGTTTGTATAGTTGCTGGGGCGGCCTCTGCAGAGGAGCTTTTCCTCCATCTTTCCTCAAAGGAATATAACTCAAAGAAAAAGAGCGTGGCCACTCTTTCCCCTAAAGCTTAAAAGTATATAGCTTGACCCCGACGGTGACGTCGGGGTCTTTTGTTTATATTATCTGTTCAATGCAGGGGATAGAGGGTACGGCGCCCGTTTTTTGAGTGCTGAGCCCTGCGGCCTTGGTGGCCTTTGCAACGCAGTATTCAAGGGCTTTTTCGTCGTCCAGTCGGGGCTTTGTCTTTAACATAAAGTGGAGGAAGGTTCCCCAGAAAATATCTCCCGCACCGGTGGTGTCTATGGCCTTTACCTCAAGGGCGGGCATATATCCCCGTACCTTTTCGGATGCGTAGTAGGCTCCCTTTGCTCCCGCCGTAACGGCTACGAATTTTATTCCCATTGAGAGGAGCTTGTCTTCGTATTCCTCAATACTGCCCTTGCCAAGGAGAAGCTCGGCCTCTTCTTCGGAGATTTTGAGCACGTCGACGTATTTCATAGGCTCAAGCATACCCTTGATTGCCGCCTCTTCGCTATCCCAGAGGGTGGGGCGGTAGTTGGGGTCGTAGGATATTATTGCGCCCGAGGCCTTTGCCGTCTTTATGGCTTCAAGGGTGGCTTCGGCGTAGGAGGGGGTGACCATGGAAAGGCCGCCGAAATGGAATATCTCGGTGTTCGAAAGCAGGGCTTTGTCAAGCTCGTCTGCTCGAAGCTTTACGTCGGCGTTGTTTTTGCGGTAGAAGGCAAAGCTTCTGTCCCCGTCGGGCTTTAAGGAAACGAAAGCAAGAGTCGTGTTGTAGACGGGGTCGATGATCATATTGGAGGTGTCTACACCCACCTCATCAAGCCTTTCCTTAAGGAACTGCCCGAACATATCGTCCCCAACCTTTGTGATAATGGAGCTTTTATTTCCGTATTTTCCCATAACCGCCGCCGCGTTAAGCACCGCGCCGCCGGGATTCTGGGCGTAGGCGGGGAATCCGTGCTGGGAAACTCCGTTGGGAGTGAAATCTATAAGGGCCTCGCCCAGGGTAAGAAAATCGTATCTTTTCATTATTGGGTCCTCTTATTTTTCGGTAGCGTTTATTATTGCTCTGCCCGTGATAAGGTCTGTTTCGGTGGTTATTTTCATATTACAAAGGGTGGTATACTCTCCGTATACGGTATATCCCGCCGCTTCAACTATGGAGCTGTCGTCGGTAAAGGAATCTATCTTTTCTCCTGCCTTTTCCAGAGCGTCCAGATATATATCCTTTTTGAATATCTGCGGGGTCTGGGCGGCGAATAGGGAAGCCCTGTCAAGGGTTTTGCCTATTTGGGAGTCTGTGAAGGTCTTTACCGTATCTGTGACGGGAGCGCCGCAGCAAAGGGCGCCCTTTTGGTAGGCAAGGGTATGAAGCCTGTCTATCTCTTCGGGGGTAATAAAGGGTCTTGCTCCGTCGTGGATGCTTATAAACTCGCACCTCTCGTTAAGCTCTGCCACGCCCTTCTTTACGGATTCGGCCCTGGTGGCTCCGCCTTTTACAACGGTCACAACCTTTCCGTGTCCCTTTTGGGTCAGGAGAGCGTTTATTCTTTCAAGATTTTCTTCGGAGGTGACGACTACTATCTCGTCAACGGTCTCGGCTTTCTCGAAGGCCGTTATGGTGCGTTCTATTACGTATCTGCCGCAAAGGGGGGCAAAAAGCTTATCGGGGGTGGAGGTCATTCTTCTGCTTCTGCCTGCCGCGGCAATAATTACGGAGGTAAAGGGCTTCATATCAACATTATTTCCTCTCACAGTATAGGGGAATTATACCACACGCCGCCCTCGTTGTCAAGATTAGGGGTAAAATTCAAAAAAATACCCAATTAGCGTATTGATTTTTGCCTTAACATGATATATAATATATATGTGATAATATAACTTGAAAGGTCAGTTACATGAGAGTTCTTTTCATAGGAGATATAATCGGCGACGCGGGCTGCGATTTTGTTTGCTCCCATCTGTCGGGTATTATAAGGGAGTATAAAATAGACTTCGTTATCGCCAACGGCGAAAACGTCTGTTCCCATAACGGAATCACCCCCGACAAGGCCGAAAGGCTCAGGTATGCGGGTGTGGATATAATAACCTCGGGCAACCATGTTTTCCGTCAGAAGCAGATATATCCCTTCCTGTCCGATTCGGAATATCTCATAAGACCCTACAACCTGCCTCGCTCTGCCATAGGCAGCGGATACACCACCGCAAAAACTCCTTTTGGAACGGTGGGTGTGCTTAACCTTCTCGGACAGTGCTTTATCGAGGGGGCGGAAAATCCCTTTGACGCCGCCGACAGAGCCCTTGAAAGGCTTTCCGACTGTCAGTATGTTTTCGTGGATTTCCACGCCGAGGCTACCAGCGAGAAGATAGCCCTTGCCCATTATCTTGACGGTAGGGTAACGGCCCTGTTCGGTACTCACACCCACGTCCGCACCGCCGACGCAAGGATCCTTCCCAAGGGTACGGCATATATAACCGACGCGGGAATGACGGGGGGATTAAACTCCGTTCTGGGGGTTAAAAAGGAAAACGCCATAGCCAAGTTCCGTACCTCAATGCCTGCCCAATACGAGCAGGACGGTGAGGATATGGTTATGGATTTAGTAATCACCGACACCGACAAAAAAGAAATAATCTCATTTAGCATAACCTGAAAGGAAAAAACAAAATGTTAGTATCTCCTTCAATACTTTCCGCAGATTTCAGCAATCTGGCGGCAGACCTTAAAACCGTAGATAAATCCGATATGCTCCACATCGACGTTATGGACGGAGTATTCGTTCCCAACATATCCTTCGGTATGCCCATAATCTCCTCTATCAGAGATAAATTTGACATAACCTTTGACGTTCATCTGATGATAACCGACCCCCTTCCTTACATAGAGGACTTTAAAAAGGCGGGCGCCGATATAATCACCGTCCATTACGAGGCAAAGAACGCCGAGGAATCCCTTAAAAAGATAAAGGCTCTCGGCCTTAAGGCGGGACTTTCCTTAAAGCCCGCAACCAAGGTAAAGGAGATTGAGAGTCTGCTTCCTCTTTGCGACCTTGTGCTCGTAATGACCGTTGAGCCCGGATTCGGGGGACAGAAGCTTATTCCCGAATGCGTGGGCAAGGCTGCCGAGCTTAAAAAGATAAGGGAAGAAAAGGGCTATTCCTACGTGATCGAGGCCGACGGCGGTATTAATCTTCAGAACTATCCCGCTTTGGGCGAAGCCGGTGTTGACTGCTCGGTAATGGGCTCCGCCGTATTCGGCATCGAAGCAGGGGAGAGAAACGCAAAGATATGCTCTATCAACGGAAAGGAAATCTGATATGGGTCTTTTTGATACCGACCTTGAAAAGGTAGTGTCCCATATGGTCAAGGACATCAGAAAGGTGCCGATGAATCCCCGAACCACGGTGGTGGTCAACGTGGATACCATAAACGGCCTTTTCAGATACGGCTCCCTTTCCACCCCAAGACTTGAATCGGTAATCCCCGAGATAGTTCGGGTAAACGAGTATTTTCTCAGCTCCCGCAAGCTTTTTCTCATAGATAATCACCTTCCCGACAGTACCGAGTTTAAGGCCTTTCCCAAGCATTGTTGCGACGAGTACGAGTGTTCGGTCATTGAGGAGCTTGGCTCCTTTGCCGCAGGTGTGAACACCGACGTTATCTATAAAAATTCCGCCAACGCCTTTTTGTCAAACGCCTTTGTTAAGTGGCTTGCAAAAAACGACGGACTCTATTCAAACTTCGTTCTCGTGGGGGGCATGACGGACATTGGGGTGATGCAGTTTGCCCTTACCCTTCGCTCCTATTTTAATGAAAAAAATGAACCCAGAAAGCGTATTTGCGTGGTTGAAAACGCCGTTCAGACCTTTGATTCGGACAGCCACAACGGGGATAGGATGCAGACCTTCGCCCTGTACAATATGCTTATAAACGGCATAACCATTGTGAAAATTTAAAGCTATGAATAAGAAGTTTTTCAAGGACGTCGTCCTCATAATCCTTTTCTGTATATTGCTTTGCATAGGGCTTGTGCGAATAGACGATATTCTTGCCCTTCTGGGCGGTATCCTCAATCTCCTCAGCCCCGTATTTATAGGCATACTGTTGGCGTTTTTGCTCAACACTCCCTATAGATTCATATACAGAAAGTTCAGCCTTATAAAGCCCCCGCGGGTTGAAATAAGACTGTTTAAATCAAAGAAAAAGTCCGACGACACCCGTCACCGCAAGGGCGGTTGGGTTGCCAGCGCTATGGCGTTGATCTGCACCTATCTGATATTCTTTGCCGTAGTGACCCTTATAGCCGTGTTCGTTATTCCGCAGATATCCAGCAGCGTTCAGCAGATAGCAAACAATGCCGAGAATTATCTCCAAAGTCTTTTCGGATATATCGAGGATATACGCCATAGATTTTTTGACGGTGGAGATATAATACCCTTCGTTGACCTTGATCTTGATAGGCTTTCTCAGGTATTCAACGACCTTCTGGGTGACGTTGTGGGCTATGCCGAGAACGTTACTGCCCAGGTAATAGCCTTTACCTCACAGATTATCTCAGGCGCCTTTAATTTTATCATGGGACTTATCTTCTCCATATACTTTATTTTGGGTAAAGAAAAGATAAAGTCGGGGTCAAAGAAGTTCTTTGACGCATTCGTTCCCAAAAAGGTCAGCGCCGCAATAGAAAAAGGTGTCCACCTTACGGGTGACGTTCTGGCTTCTTACCTTGTAAAGCAGGTTGTAGAGGGGCTTATAGTAGGTCTGGTCTGCTTTACGGTAATGAGCATTACAGGCTTTGATTATCCCGTTCTTATAGCGGTGGTTCTTGGTTTATTGTGTATGGTTCCCGTGTTCGGCCCCGTGGCCGGAGTCATGGTGTCCTCATTCCTTATACTCCTCATTTCTCCTTCGGTAGCCTGGCTGTATATGTTGGCCTTCATAGCTATAATTTTCGTTACCTACAAGCTCTTTATGCCCAAGCTCTACAAGTCCGACTTTAAGCTTCACCCTCTGCTCGTTCTTTTCTCCGTTGTTGCGGGTGGCTACACCTTCGGGTTCTGGGGTATTTTTCTCTCCATTCCCTGCATGACCGTAGTAACGGTTCTCCTCAACGAGTACGTCCGCAGAAGGGAAGAAGGGGACGTAAAGCCGGTAAAACAGATTACGAAAGAAGAATAAATCGAATTTTTAACGAAATATTTCATATTTGCTTGAAACCCAAGGCAAATTATGTTAATATATGTAATTAATAATAAGTTATTTAATAATCCCTACATAATCCATAAAATTATTAGAAAGACGGTATTCTCCTATGACTATCAAAGAACAGCTTGAAGAAGTAAAAAATAAAGCCAAAGCTGCCCTTGAGGGGATAACGGGCGAGGACCTTAAGGCCTCCCTTGATCAACTTGAACAGATCCGCGTTACCTTCATGGGTAAAAAGGGCGAGCTTACCGCTATCCTTTCCCAGATGGGTAAGCTTTCTCCCGAGGAAAGACCTCTCGTTGGTCAGGCCGTTAACGAGGTAAAGGTTTATCTTGAGGGCGAACTCAAGGCAAAGAAGGAAGCTCTTTCCGCCCTTGCGCTTGAAAAGAAGCTCCGTGACGAACGCCTTGACGTTACCATGGAGGGCAAGCCCGTAAGACAGGGTAAAAAGCACCCCACCTCCATTGTTCTCGACGAGGTAAAGGACGCCTTTATTTCCATGGGCTTCTCCATTGTGGACGGCCCCGAGGTGGAGCTTGACTATTATAACTTTGAGGCTCTCAATATTCCCAAGCATCACCCCGCCAGAGATACTCAGGACACCTTCTATTTCACTCCCGAGGTGCTCCTCCGTACCCAGACCTCCGGCGTTCAGATAAGAGCTATGGAAAAGATGGCTCCTCCTCTTAAGATTCTTTCTCCCGGTCGAGTTTACCGTATCGACGAGATTGACGCCACCCACTCTCCCTTCTTCTCTCAGATAGAAGGTCTTGTGGTTGATAAGGGTATCAATATGGCTCACCTTAAGGGCGCTCTTGACGTTATTGCAAAGAAGCTCTTCGGCGAGTCCGTAACCACCCGTATCAGACCCGACTTCTTCCCCTTTACCGAGCCTTCGGCCGAAATTGCCGTATCCTGCTTCAAGTGCGGCGGCAAGGGTTGCAGAGT
>JAZQLP010000015.1:0-9289 GCA_045542755.1 Eubacteriales bacterium | reverse complement strand
CCCTTTTGGGAAAGAGAGGCTACCTCCAAGGTAAAAAGGCCACCTGTTTCCCCGGATTTGAGAAGTTCCTGCATGGCGCTACCCACACCGACGAGGGCGTGGTTACCGACGGCAGAATAATCACCGCCAAGGCCGCAGGCTCGGCAGTGGATTTCGGCCTTACTCTGGCCGCTTTGCTCACCTCTCCCCAGACCTCCGAAAAGGTCGGAAAGGCTATCTATTATGAACTCTAATAATATTCCCGACGAGGGCAGAGGGCAATCCCTCCGCTCCCTTAAAAACGAATACAGAGAAAAATACCGTAAGGCAAGGGCGAACCTCTCTTCCGAGGAAAAGGCTCTTCTTGAGAGCAAGATAGCCTCCGCCTTTACCTCAACTATGGTATACAAATGCTCTTCTCAGATTCTTCTCTATGCCTCAATGGATGACGAGATCTCCACCTGGGAGATTGCAAAAAAAGCGCTTGCCGACGGCAAAAAGCTCCTTTATCCCAAGTGCGAAGGGGAGCACGAAATGAGCTTTTATTACGCTTCTTCCATTGAAGAGCTTAAGTCGGGGATGTTCGGTATTCCCGAGCCCACGGGTGGGGAAGTCTACCGCCCCAATAACGGCGACGTCTGTATAGTGCCCGGCCTTGCCTACGACAAATACGGCTACCGCTTGGGCTACGGCAGAGGGTTTTACGACAGATTCCTCTCGGGATTTTCGGGAGTGACCGTAGGCCTTTGTTATTCAAGCTTTATTGATTCCTGCCTTCCCAGAGGCAAGTATGACGTCAAGACCGACGTGGTTCTTACCGAAAAGGGAGTTTTCCCCCTTCAAAAAACAAAGTGACGGAAATATATGAAAAAGATATTTATAATTTTGGCCGTTTGCGTCCTTACGGTGGGTACTCTCACGGGACTCAATTTCGTTGACGGCATTCCTTACAGAGAGCTTGTATACGCATCCATCAGCGCCCTCTACCTCATAGCGGGCAGTATAGCCCTCAGGGTAGTTACCCGTAAGACCTCTACTGTAAAATATTTTAACCTAAAGCCCCTCCGTGTCAGAGATACCTTTATCTTTATATGGATGCTTTTGGCTACCATTTCGGGTAGTTATATACTTAATTTTGCCGAGTTTAAGCTCTGGGCGCTTTTTAACGTGGAAATGCCCGTAAGCGACCTCTCGGGTATGTCTACGGATAACGTGTGGCTTATGTTCCTTGCGGTGGGCGTTATCCCCGCCGTTTTTGAGGAGCTTTTTTTCAGAGGGGCGGTTACCTCCTCCCTTCGGGATAACGGACAAGCTCTGGCCATATTCGTTTCTGCAGGGTTTTTCTTCCTCATTCACGGAAGTGTTTTCGGCTCACTGTCCACGATTTTTGCAGGTGTTTGCTTCGGCCTTCTCACTCTGGTTACGGGTTCTGTTTTTGCGGCCATGCTTGCCCATCTGCTCAATAATATGATAACCTATCTACTCAATCTTTACGCCGCCCGTCTATCGGTCGTGGGGCTTGAAAGTATGATAGTTTACGCCCTGATTTTCGTATTTCTTCTCAGCGCCTACGGAGCGTTGTCATGTATATATAAAAAATTTAAAAAAGAATCCCACGGTAAGGTTACCGTATATAACGAAGGAGAACTTGTATGGGAAAAGCAGAGAGAATTAAAAGGAAAAAGCGCAAAAGACTCATAAAGCGTATCGTAGGCATAACCGTTTGTCTGCTGCTCGTGGGTGTTTTTGCTTATTTTGCATATATGGTTCTTGACGTGAACAACGACGTTCACGGCGACAGAGATTTCGGCTCCGAAGAGGTGTCTTTCACCGTTCAAAGCGGCGACACCGCCTCCATCATAGCCGCAAAACTCAAACAGCAGGGCATCATCAAGTACGACTGGTGGTTTGAGCTGCGTGCAAAGCTTGACGGTGTTGCCACCAAGCTCCAGATAGGGGAGTACACCTTCCGAAAGGATGCCTCCTATAACGAGATATTCGCCGCCCTTCAGGAATCCCGCGCTCGCGAAAGCGTCAGGATCACCTTCTCTGAGGGCGTTGAGGTTGCCAAGATAATCGACATTCTTGTATCAAAGGGCGTAGGCTCTGCCGAAAGATACAGAATGATTATTGATAGCTGGGATTTCGGCTACGATTGGCTTCCCGCCGCAGGAGCTGAAAACCGTCTTGAGGGATACATGTTCCCCGATACCTACGATTTTTACCTTGACGAAACCGAGGAAAGCGTTATAAAGCGCTTCCTTGATAACTTCAACTCAAAGATAATCAAAAACGGCCTTGACGACAAGGCTGAGGCGCTGGGCATGACTCTCCACGAGGCTGTAACTCTCGGCTCCATTATTCAGATGGAGGGCAACAGCAGAACGGAGTTTGAACAGATATCCTCCGTGTTCCATAACCGTCTGGATATAAATATGAAGCTTCAGAGCTGCGCTACCGTAAACTACATCCTTCCCGTTGAACAGCGTAAGCCTGCCGTATCTTATGAGGATATGCAGATAGACAGCCCCTACAATACCTATATGTACGAGGGCCTTACCCCCACTCCCATTGCCAACGCGGGATATTACGCCATCTTGGCCGCCGTTACCCCCGCTGACACGGATTATCTCTACTTCTGTTCCGACGGAATGGGCGGTACCGTATTTGCAAAGACCTACGCCGAGCATCAGAAAAACGTAAACAAATATCTGGGTTAAAAATTTAAGCTAAAATGGAAAAAGACAGAATAGTTTATCCCTATATAACCGAATATCTCCGTAAGGTTCGACGTCCCAGAGATGGGAAATTGGGCGAGCTTGAGGCCTGGGCAAGACGGGAGGGATACCCCGTGTCCGAGCCCGAAACCTCCGACCTTCTTGAGATAATCTGCCGATTGAAAAATCCCCAAAATATCCTTGAAATAGGCACCTGCGTGGGCTTTTCGGCTCTGCTTATGCACTCCTGTTGCAGCGGCAAGATAACCACCCTTGACCGCTACGAGGCCATGTATTCGGTGGCAGAAAAGAACTTTGCCGAATTTGGCGCCGAGGATAGGATACAGCTCATAAAAGGGGACGCGGTGGACATTTTGCCCACTCTTACGGACAAATACGACCTTATATTCATTGATGCCGCCAAGGGGCAGTACCCCGTTTTCCTTGAAAACAGCCTTCGCCTTTTGGCTCCCAACGGCATAATAATAGCCGACAATATCTTCTTTAACGGCTACGTTGCCGAGGGTAAGCCCGACCGTCACAGAAACAAGACCATAGTCACCCGCCTTGACGAGTTTATTACCCGTCTTGAGGCCGAAGAATCCCTTAAAACCGTCCTCTTACCCATAAGCGACGGAGTTTCGCTGTCATATAAGATTTAGGAGAAAAGATATGATAAAAAAGCCCGAACTTCTCGCTCCCGCGGGAGATTACAGAAGATTTTTATACGCCATTGAATACGGCGCCGATGCGGTGTATATCGGAGGTGAGTGCTTCTCTTTAAGACAAGCCTCCACAAACTTTACCCTTGAGGAGATCGCCAAGGCCACCGCCTATGCCCATTCAAGGGGAGTAAAGGTCTACGTGGCGGTAAACACCGTGCCCCGTAACGACGAAATAGAAGAATATCCCGCCTATCTTGACGGCCTTGCTGCCGCAAAGGTTGACGCGGTAATAATAGGGGATATGGGTCTTTTTGCCATGACCCGCCGCCTCCACCCCGAAATGGAGATACATATTTCCACCCAGATGAACACCATAAACTACGAGGACTGCAATATGTGGTACTCTCTCGGTGTTAAAAGGGTCGTCCTTTCAAGAGAATGTTCCCTTGAAGAGATAAAGAGGATCCGTCAGAAGATTCCTGCCGATATGGAGCTTGAGGCCTTCTGCCACGGCGCTATGTGTATGGCTCATTCGGGCAGATGCCTTATTTCCGCATTCCTCACCGACAGAGATCCCAACCGCGGCGCCTGCACCCAGCCCTGCAGATGGAAATATTCCGTTGTTGAGGAGACCCGTCCGGGGCAGTATTTCCCCGTGGACGAGGACGAAAACGGCACCTATTTCTTTAATTCAAAAGACCTCTGCATGATAGAACACGTTCCCGATATGATAAACGCGGGTATTTCAAGCCTTAAAATAGAGGGCCGAGTCAAGACCGAGTACTACGTTGCCGCCGTCACCTCCGCCTACCGCAGAGCTATTGACGACTGCTTTGAGGATCTTGATCTCTTTGCAAAGAACCTTCCCACCTACCTTTCGGAGGTTGGAAAGGTAAGCCACAGAGCCTACGGTACGGGCTTTTATTACGGAAATCCCCTTGAAAAGGGTCAGAACTACGAAACGGGCGGTTATATCCGCGAGTACGAGGTTTCCGCCCTCGTTACGGGCTACGACAGCGTAAATAAGCGTATACATCTCGTCCAGAGAAATAAGTTCTCCGTAGGCGACACCGTAGAACTTATGCAGCCGGGAAGAGACCCCGTTGAATTTACCGTAACCGAAATGCGTGACAGCGAAGGGAATCTGGTATTCTCCGCTCCCCACCCCGAAATGAAGCTTACCGTACCCTATGGCCGCTACGTCCCCGACTTTTCCATAATCAGACGTGCGAAAATCTAACTTAACAGCATATTTTCACTGCCGAGAGTTTTTATCTTTCGGCAGTTTTTCCTTTTCTGTGTATTTATTATATCACATAAAATGAAACTTTTCAATACACATATTGTGAAATTTATGTAATATTCTTTTTCGCCTTTGGGCAAGGCCCCGCAGGGCATCCTTCTTCCTCTCGCCCGCAGGGGCGTACGTGCGCCTACGCATATGCGTTCACGCGCGCGTGCGCTCTTTTTCTTTCTCTAACTCTTTCTCTATCTCTGTTTCTTTCTCTTCCTCTTTCTCTCGTTCTCTTTCTTTCTCTCCTTCTTTTTTACTTCTTTCTTCTTTCTTCTTTTTTGTTTCTTTTTTCTTCTTTCTGCTTTCTTCTTTTTTTCTTACGATGTTCGGTTTTGCTTTACAAAATAAAAAATCCGAAATCCAATATTTCCCTTTATCTACATAAAAATCGCTACTTTGACTTTGCTGATTTTGTAAAGCATATTTCTTTTTGTTCCGGAGGCTTGTACTCATTCCCTTGGGGTGAGTTTGGCAAGAGAAGAGGACGGAAGACAAGCCCCCGTCCTACGTTGATTTAATTTAAATGTTAGAAAAAGTTCACCTGCTGTGACAATCCCCTTAAATTTTCAGGGGTATTTGTCCTGTTTGTGATAAAAATTTAGAATAAAATTCACTTAATGTGACGATAAATTTTATTCAAAGTTCCTATTTCATAAACAGCTTAAGTATCCCTCTCAAAAACTTCGGTGCCTTGATTACCTTGATCTTCATAACCTCTTCCTCCTTAATTCGTTATTCATCTTCATTTTATGCCAAAACCTCTCCTTGCGTTCTGCCCTCAATTTCGGCGCAAAAGTGAACTATTTATAAATTATCTCCTCCACCTGTTGACAAAAGAGGCAGAATGTGGTATCTTATATACAGTTTTTAGCACTCTGATGTGCTGAGTGCTAAAAGAGGTTTAGTTGAAACGAGGTGCTACCCCTTGGAACTTGTTCAACGAAAACAGAAAATACTGCGAGCCGTTGTAAACACATATATTGTTACAGGCGAGCCCGTGGGCTCAAAGGCTCTTTTGGCAAGGGAGAATCTCAACGTTTCCTCCGCTACGGTAAGGAACGAGATGAACGACCTTGAAAAGCTTGGCTATCTTGCCAAGACCCACACCTCTTCGGGTCGAGTACCCTCAAACGAGGGGTTCCGTTACTACGTCACCACCTCTCTTCCCGCATATAACCTGACGGGGGAGGAGCTGAGTATCCTTTCGCCCGACTTTGGCGCTTGCGCCAATCTTGACGAGGCTATTCAAAGCACCGTTTCCTCCATTGCGGAGTTTTCGGGTTGCGCGGTCTTCGGCCTTTCGGCTATGTGTGACGACGGATGCTTCCTTTTTGACGTTGCCGCCGCAGGGCGCAGAGCTCTGGTTATTATGGCGGAGGCCACGACGGGGGCTGTAAAATCTCGCTTCGTCCGTATAAAGAGCCCTCTTCCTTCCGATACTCTTAACGTCTTTACAAGAATACTCAATAAGACCCTTTCGGGCTTTTCGGTAAGTCACGTGGGTTCGGTAAGGCTTATGCTTCTTGAAAAGGAGCTTCGCGCCTACTGTCCCCAATGCCTCTTCCTTCTGCCCGAGGTAAAAAGCTTTATCGAGGAGCTTAAGCGTTTTGACCTCCACGTCAGCGGCGCTGCAAACCTTCTTTCTTATCCCGAGTTTGCAAACGTTGAGGCCGCCCGTGATTTTATCAAGATGCTTGACAGCCGCGAAAAGATAGTGGATGCGCTGTCTGACGACATATTTACCAACGGCATATCCATTAAAATAGGCGCCGAGAATAAGATATTCGACAGCCCCAAGGCAAGTATGATTGCCATATCAAGCACCTACCGTATCCCCACCGTTTTCGGAATCATGGGTCCCACCAGAATGGACTACTCCCGTCTTATAGCGGGATGCAACCACACCCTGTCCTCTCTTTGGCGGATGCTTGACAATATCTAAAATCGTTACAATACTATAGGAGAAAATATACAGTGAGCAAAGAAAAGAAAAAGAAGACCGAGCAGGTCGAGGCGGAGGTTGAGGTAACTGCAGATGCAGAACCCACCGTAGAGGAAGCTCCCGCTGAACCCGCAGGTAACCCCTTTGAAAAGGAGCTTGAGGCAGAGAGAAATAAGTTCTATCACCTCTACGCTGACTTTGAGAACTTCAAAAAACGCACCAAGACCGAAAAAGAAGGTCTTTATTCCAAGGCCGTAGGCGATGCCTGCTTGGAATTCCTCCCCGCCATAGACAACCTTGAAAGAGCCGTTGCCTTTGCAGAGGATTCTTCCCTTAAAACGGGCGTTGAAATGGTCCTTTCCCAGATGCTCAAGGCTCTTGAGAATCTCGGTGTTACCCAGTACGGTGAAAAGGGCGACAAGTTCGACCCCAATATCCACGAGGCGGTTATGAATTCCGACGAGGAAGGGGTAGAGCCCGAAACCATCACCGACGTATTCCAGAAGGGCTATAAGACCGAAACCAGAGTTATCCGTCACGCCCTTGTAAAAGTAGCGAACTAAACCTTAACATATAATAAATTGGAGGCAAATTAAATGTCAAAGATAATCGGTATAGATTTAGGTACCACCAACTCCTGCGTTTCCGTTATGGAAGGCGGCGAACCCGTCGTTATCGCCAACGCAGAGGGAGCAAGAACCACCTCTTCAGTTGTGGCTTTCTCCAAGACAGGCGAAAGAATGGTAGGTCAGGTTGCTAAAAGACAGGCAATCACCAACCCCGACAGAACTATCGCATCCATCAAGAGAGATATGGGTACTTCCCGCAAGGTAAACATTGACGGCAACGAGTACACCCCCGAAATGATCTCCTCTATGATCCTTCAGAAGCTTAAGACCGATGCCGAAGCATACCTTGGCGAAAAGGTTACCCAGGCAGTTATCACCGTTCCCGCATACTTCAGCGACGCACAGCGTCAGGCTACCAAGAACGCAGGCACCATCGTAGGCCTTGACGTTCTCCGTATAATCAACGAGCCCACCGCCGCTGCTCTCGCTTACGGCGTAGATAAGGAAAACGAACAGAAGATTATGGTATACGACCTTGGTGGCGGTACATTCGACGTTTCCATTCTTGACATCGGCGACGGCGTTTTCGAGGTTCTTGCAACCAACGGCGACACCAAGCTCGGCGGCGACGACTTTGATGAAAAGGTAATGAACTACCTCATTGAGGAATTCAGAAAAGAAAACGGCATTGACCTCAGAAATGACAAGATGGCTATGCAGCGTCTTAAGGAAGCGGCTGAAAAGGCAAAGATCGACCTTTCCGGTATGACCACCTCTAACGTAAACCTTCCCTTTATCACCGCTGACTCCACCGGCCCCAAGCATCTTGACATCACCATAACCAGAGCAAAGTTCAACGAACTCACCGCTGACCTTGTTGAAAGAACCATGGTTCCCGTTCGCAAGGCTATGCAGGACGCAGGTCTTACCTCTGCTCAGATAGACAAGGTTCTCCTCGTAGGCGGCTCCACCCGTATTCCCGCCGTTCAGGAAGCAGTTAAGAACTGCCTCGGCAAAGAACCCCACAAGGGTATCAACCCCGACGAATGCGTTGCTATGGGTGCCGCTATTCAGGCAGGCGTTCTTGCTGGCGACGTTACCGGCCTTGTTCTTCTCGACGTAACTCCTCTCTCCCTCGGTGTTGAGGTTTACGGCGGCATCACCGCAAAGATAATCGAAAGAAATACCACCATTCCCACCAAGAAGAGCCAGATATTCACTACAGCTGCCGATAATCAGACCAGCGTTGATATCCACGTTCTTCAGGGTGAAAGAGAAATGGCCGCAGACAACAAGACCCTCGGCCGCTTCGCTCTCGACGGTATTCCCCCCGCACCCAAGCAGGTACCCCAGATCGAAGGTACCTTCGACATCGACGCCAACGGTATCGTAAACGTTACCGCTCAGGATAAGGGTACAGGTAAGGAACAGCACATCACCATCACCGCTTCCTCCAACATGTCCAAGGAAGAGGTTCAGAAGGCTGTTGACGAGGCCGCTAAGTACGCTGAAGAAGACAAGAAGCGTCGCGAAGCCGTTGATACCAGAAACGGCGCTGACCAGCTTATCTATCAGTGCGAAAAGGCTCTCAAGGAAATGGGCGACAAGCTTCCCGCAGAGGAAAAGGCTCCCATCGAAGAGCAGATCGAAAAGCTCAAGGCTACCGTTGCTACCGACGATACCGAGGCTATCAAGAGAGATACCGAAGAGCTCCAGCAGCGCTTCTATAAGATAGCTGAAAAGATGTACGCTCAGCAGCAGCCCCAGGGCGACCCCAACATGGGCAACCCCAACGGTCAGGCCGCCGCAGGCGACAGAGTAGACGTTGAAGACTACAAAGTAGACGGCGAAGACAACAAGTAATTAATTAGCATAAAAAGGACCCTATCGCCTTAGGCGGTAGGGAGCCTTGCTGTTATTAAGCAGGGCAGAGGTGACTTAAATTGGCTGATAAAAGAGATTATTATGAAGTGCTGGGCGTTTCCAAGGGCGTAGGTGACGACGAGCTTAAAAAGGCTTTCCGTAAGCTTGCAAAGCAGTACCACCCCGACCTTAACCCCGGCAATCAGGAAGCCGAACAGAAGTTTAAAGAGGTCAACGAGGCCTACGAGGTCCTCTCAAAC
>JAZQLP010000014.1:0-3594 GCA_045542755.1 Eubacteriales bacterium | reverse complement strand
CTAAGCCTTCGGGGGTGGGGTGCGGAGATAAGATTTACTGAGCAGCCTTAACAGCGGTAATGTGGGTGTTAACGCCCTGATACCAGTAGATAAAGCCTTCAACGTCAACTACGTCGCCAACCTGGAGGGTAGCGAATGCTTCGTAAACGTCGGTGCCGGGAGCGGTGAGATATCTTTCAACGCAGAAGTCGTAGTTCTGGCCGTCCTTGGAAAGGGTAACGTAGATATCGTCGCCGGGTTCGCCGTTTCTGTAGTTGATAGCTTCAATGGTCATACCCTTGAAGATTGCGAGCTTGTTCTGATGCTTGATAAGATCTTCGGTGCCGAGAAGTGCGGTAGCGTCAAAAGCTTCTGCTACGTAGTTGCCTTCAAGGATCTCGAAGGTGGCGTCGATTATTTCAACTTCGCCTTCCCATTCAGCCTTGTAACCGGTAACCTTGATCTTGGTGCCGGGAACGAGCTTGGCAGCGTCTTCTTCGGAGCAAGCCATGTTGTAAAGGAAGTAGCCGCCCTCTTTATCCTGAGTGTAAGCGGTTATCTGATTGTTCCACCAGGACTGGGTAGCCTGAACGTAGGTTTCGATAACAACTTCGGTTTCGAGTTCAGCAGCTGCAAATTCAGCATAGGTCATAACGCCCTCGCCCTTAACGTCTACATCGGGAACGTCGGGTTCATCGGGAGTGTTATTACATCCTGCAAAGAGAGCAACGGACATAACAAGTACCATGAAAAGTGCAAAAAACTTTTTCATCTTAAAAATTCTCCTTATTTAAATCTTGATACAAGATTTTGTTAGTGTGAATTATATCACAAATTACCTTGAATGTCAATAGTTGACACCTATTTTTTACGATTCTTTTTAAACGTTGTAACACAGTAAAGTCCTATGAGTAACCAGGCGCCTCCCAGACTGGCAAGAAGTATTACCGCCGTTTGGGGCAGGGGGCCAAGGTCGTCCTTGCCCGAAGCGAGGTTTGATCCTCCTTCAAGATTCAGCCTGTAAAGTGAAATAACTTTACTGTAAAGTTTTTCCATATAGGCCTCGTCTATAACTTCCTTTCGGCGGACGGACTTGGTTACCAGCTCTATAAGCTGACCTGCGCCGTCGCGGAGGGATGCGGAGCCGTTGAAAACGGGGGTGACGAAGGTGTTATCAATGTTATCCATAAGGAGCTTGGCGGCCTTTATCTTTATATGGTAGTAAAGGTCGTTATCCTCGCCCATGCGGGAGATATAGTCGGTATATTCGGCAGAGTTCTGGGCCTTGAGGGTTACGGGAAGGTATCCCTCGGTCTGGGAATAGGCTATCTGCACGCCGTTTGTGAGGAGAAATTGAGCGAAAATCCAGGATGCTAATACCTCCTGAGGGTCGGCCTTGTTGAATACGCATACCGAAGGACCCTGGGATATCATTTTGGGATTTTCGGGGTCAAGCTGAGGCACGGTCATAACCTGGGTCTCAAAGCTTACCAGCTTGTCCTCGCTTATATCGATAAGGGGGGCCTCCGAGCCCATCCAAGTAGCACCAGCCGTGGAGTCGATGGCAAAAATGCACTGACCTGCGTTGAGGAAGTTTGCGGGGTAGCCCGAAATCTTAAATGTGGAGAATGCGCCGCTTTGCGTGTGGGCGGCAACCTCGTAAAGAAGGTCTTCCGTTTTATCGTTGAATATGAGTATCTCGCCCTCGGGGGTAGAATAGCCCGCCTCCGCCTGGTTGAGATAGGTTATCATCATATTGTCCGTAGACTTATAAATAAAGGGGATAAGGGTCTTCTGGCCGTTTACCAGGTAGTTACCCTCCTCGTCCTTTGCCATAGCGGCCTCTGACACTTCCCATATAAATTCCCAGCTCAAAACCTCGGGTAACTCAAAGCCCAGCGCCTCAACGTAGGTCTTATTGACGTAGCAGGCCTCGGTGGAGCGCATATAGGGGATAGCGTAGTAGCTGTCGCCAATCTTACATTCGTTAAGGAACTGTGGTACAACTTCTTCCTTTGTGGGTGAGTCGAATTTTATTTCCTTACCCCCAAGACCGTAGTTTTCGTCCTCAAAGAGCTCGTCCAGAGGAACCACAGTGTTGTCGCCCGTCATATAGGTGGCGATGTGGTCGGGGTAGGTTATGCAGACGTTAGGGGTGGTGTTCGTGGCAATGTTTGTAATAACGTCGTTATAGATCATGCCGTAGTCGGTGTAGAGGCGGAGATTTACCTTAATGTTGGGATAAAGAGCCTCAAAGTCGGCTATGGTCTGGTGGTATATGGCCACCTGTGTCATGTTGGTATCGTTCTTTGCCCAAAATGTTATCTCGTAAGTCTTCGATTCGTCAAAGCTTTCGGGGACAACGAAGCTGTCCATTCCCCTTGAGCCGTGGCAGGCGGCCAGCAGGGGCAGGCAGATGCAGAGGGCAAGGATAAGAGATAATATCTTTTTCATCCCTTCATACCTCCTCTCGCCACGCCTTCCATTATCCTGTTGCGGAATATGAGGAACAGCACTATCAAGGGCAGGGATATTGCTACCACCGCCGCCATCATTGCAGGGACGTTTTCACGGCCAAAGCCGTTCTCCCTTATCTCCTGAATACCGTTTGATACAAGGAAATAGGCCTGTTGGTCGGTGATGAGTCGGGGCCAGACGTAGGAGTTCCAGCACTCGATGACCTTAAGAATAACTATGGTGATCACCGTGGGCTTGCAAATAGGTATCATTACACGCCAGAGGTACTTCCAGTCGGAGGTCCCGTCCACCTTTGCCGCAAGATACAGCTCGTCGGGTATCTGGGCAAAGCTTTCTTTAAGAAGGTATATGTAGAACACCGAAAGCACCGAGGGGAGGATAAGACCGCCGAAGGTGTTTCGCATTTCAAGATTGGTTACCGTAACGAAGTTTGTGATGATAACAAGCTCGTTGGGTATCATCATCATTGAAAGAAAGACCGTGAAAAGCAGATTTTTGCCCTTAAATTCAAGCCTTGCAAAGGCAAAGGCCGCAGGTATGATAACGGCCATCATTATAGCCGTGGTAGCAAGGGTAAAGATAACGGTATTGAAAAAGTATCTTCCCAAGGGTACCGCCGTAAAGGCCTCGATATAGTTTTCAAGGGTGGGGGAGAGGGTGAAAAATGTGGGCACAAACTCAGAGCTGTAGGCGCTGTAGCTCTTCACGGAGGTCAGAATCATCCAATAGAAGGGGAACAGTACCAAAATCGCCCACAATGTCAAGAAGAAATAGGTGACGATCCGCTTGCCTGCATTGCGGCGGGCAGCGGTGCGCTCAAGGCGCTGATAATCTTTTCGTTTTTCCATAGCTCACACCTCAACCGTAGTGGACGTGCTTGCGGCTGACCAGCAAGTTGATGCAGGTGATGGTCAGCACGATGGCAAAGAGTATGATGGCGGCGGCGGAGGCGTAGGAGGGATAGCCGCCGGAGTTGCCGTAGAGCATATCGTAGACATAGCCCACGATGGTGTTCATCTGGGCGGCGTCCAGGTTGGTGCCGAACAGCGCCACCGCATCGGAATAGGCTTTGAAAGCACCGATGAAGCCCGTGATGATGAGATAAAACAGGGTGGGGGAGATCATGGGCAGGGTGAT
>JAZQLP010000013.1:0-56993 GCA_045542755.1 Eubacteriales bacterium | reverse complement strand
CCTTCACAGAGGACGGCAGTATAGTTTCCGTGGGAAAAGGCTCGACTGTAAACCCCAATTTTGCCACTAAAGAAGATGTGGTAAACACCATAAAAGAGTGCCTTGACGGGCTTCTTTCGGGACTTAAGGAAAAGCCCGACGAAAACGGAAAATACAGCTTTGACCACGTATACGTCACCATTGCGGGACCCACCGACGATTTTATTGAAATCCTCAACCAAAAGACCAATACTAAAAATATAGTTCACCTTTCGGAGGGTGCTGTCGGACAGCTTGCAAGCTCCCTTACAGGAGACGGACTTTTGGCTCTCTCGGGCACAGGCTCCGACTGTTTTCTTAACAAGGATTCCGACAGCTATGATATGATAGGCGGATGGGGTGCGGCTTTCGGCGACGAGGGCAGCGGATATTGGATGGGATGCGAAGCTATCAGAGGCGCACTCCGTTCCTATGACGGAAGAGGAAAAAAGAGCCTTCTGGAAGCCCTTATTCCCCAGCAATACGGCTACGGAAAGAACATCAGAAAAGTAGTAAAGCTGTACAGAAGCCCCAACCAGAGAAAGGATATAGCATCTGCTACAAAAAGCCTTTCCCGAGCTATGTGGGAAGGAGACGAGGTTGCTCGCGACATAATAATACAGGCTGCAGAGCTGATGGCGGAGCAGGCCATAACCCTACTGAAAAAGCACGATATTCCCAAGGGAATGAAATTCACCGTAGCAGGCGGTGGATGGAAGGTATCAAACCTTATGATAGACCACTTTGCTGGTCTCGTTCTTACAGAGTTCCCCGACATGGAATTCGTATATCCCGAGTTTGAGCCCGTAACGGGAGGAATTATACATACAGTCCTCCGCACTTGCGGTGAAATAACGGAAGAAAAAGCTGAAGATTTGCGCAAAAAACTGCAGGACTACCAGTTCGTCACCGACGACATGAGATACAAGACAGAAATTATAGAAGAGGCCATTCGCCTCGCTAAAATGGAGGGCTAAAAATGTATTCAAATCAGTATCTCGAAAATCTCAAAAAGATTCTCGATAAAATATCTGAAACCCAGATGGACGCCATAAACAAGACCGCAGAGCTTATAGTGGAAGCATCCATTGCAAAGAAAAAAATATACGCCGTAGGCTGCGGTCACGCAGGACTTCTGGCTCAGGAGCTCTTTTACCGTTCGGGCGGCCTTGTGGTAATCAATCCCATATTTGCTCCCGGACTTACCCTTGATGCCCGTCCCATAACCCTTACCTCCGATATAGAGAGAATAGAGGGCTACGGAAAGACCATCGTAAACAGAAAGGAAATCGGTGAAGGCGACCTCCTTATAATCCATTCTGTTTCAGGAAGAAACGCAGTAAGCGTGGATATGGCTATCCAGGCAAGAGAAAACGGGGCTACCGTAGTTTGCCTTACCAATATGGAATATTCCTCTGCAGTTACTTCCCGTCACTCCAGCGGCAAGAGACTTTTTGAGGTTTCCGATATAGTTCTCGACAACTGCGGAGAAAAGGGCGACGCAGCTGTAAAAGTAGGCGACTTCCCCGAAAAGACAGGCCCCACATCCACAGCGGCAGGTGCGGCAATTCTTAACGCCGTTGTCTCCGAGGCTGTAGCAGGATTCATAAAGAGAGGCATTACTCCTCCCGTATTTATGAGCGCAAACCTTGAGGGCGGCGATGCTCACAATAAAAAGGTTATGGACGAGTATAAGGATAGCATATTCTATATGTAATTTCGCTGTCTAAACCACGGGTTTTCATGGGGCTTATCCCCTTTTTGAGCCCAAAACAGGCAAAATGTCACAATAAATTTGGATTTATCGTATTGCAAAATCCACGCACATATGTTATAATAATTCGTACATTGTGAAATCATAAGCGAAGTCTTCTTCGCAAACGGAGGTGTAGGTACTATGGCAAAATGCGATATTTGCGGAAAAGGCGTCAGCTTCGGTATTAGAGTGTCCCACTCTCACAGACGTTCCAACCGTACATGGAAGCCCAACGTTCGCAGAGTCAAGACAGTTGTAAACGGTGTTCCCAAGCACATATATGTCTGCACACACTGCATGCGTACTCAGAAGGTTCAGAAGACTGTTTAATTATTCTGAAATAATTTAGCGGATAATTCCGAACAGATAATACCCTCAGGCTATTGCCTGAGGGTTTTTTCGTGCACGAAATTATATGTTCCTACCCTCAGGAAGCGTATTCCTATTGACAAAAAAAATATTTTATGTTATTATAGTAAGTAGTTTATACATATGAATATTATTATAACAATCGCGACGCAGAACTGTCTGCACCAACGAAATGGAGAACGAATATGGCATTCCGATTAAGAGGCGGTATCCATCCTGAATACAATAAAGAGAAGACGTCGGCAAGGTCTATCGAAGAACTGCCTGCGCCTGACCTAGTCGTTATCCCCCTTTTACAGCACGTGGGAACACCCTGTACCCCTGCCGTATCGGTTGGCGAAAAGGTATATATGGGTCAGATTATCGGCTATCCCTCGGGATCGCTGTCTTGCCCTGTACATTCCTCCGTTTCGGGTATAGTAAAGGCCGTAGAACCTCACTGGCATCCTTCGGGAGTCAAGGTAAGGTCCGTGGTTATAGAAAACGACTTTTCGGACACCCCCGACCCTTCCCTTGAAGCATTTAAGGGCGATATAGACGACCTATCTCCCGAACAGATAATAGAATATGCAAAAAGCTCCGGAGTCGTAGGTATGGGTGGTGCGGGCTTCCCGCTCCACGCAAAGCTCAAGTCCGCCCTTGAAAAAAGGATAGACACCCTGGTTATCAACGGCGCGGAATGCGAACCCTACGTAACGGCTGACCACAGAGGCATGCTTGAATACCCCAGAGCCATAGTGGGCGGTATTCGTCTGATAATGAACTGTCTACGCAAAGAAGAGGCAGTAATTGTTATAGAATCCAATAAACCCGACGCTATCGCAACCATGGAATCCACTTGCGAAGGCACGGGAATATCCGTAGCCGTCCTTCCCGCTAAATACCCCCAGGGCGGAGAAAGACAAATTATCAAGGCCCTTACGGGAAGAGAAATTCCTGCAGGAAAGCTCCCCATTGATATTGGTTGTGCCGTATTCAACGTTGACACCTGCGCTTCCCTTTTCAGAGCCATTTACAAAGGAATGCCTCTTGTAAAAAGAGTGGTTACCGTTTCGGGACCCGCGGTAGTAACTCCCAAAAACATTCTTGCAAGGATAGGCACACCCTATACAGATCTATTCGAATACTGCGGAGGCTTTAGAAGCAATCCCTATAAGATAATTCACGGCGGTCCTATGATGGGAACTGCCCAACATACGTTGGATGCTCCCGTTATCAAAAGCACCTCTGCCCTTCTCGCATTCAGCGGCAACGATAACGAGAGCTTTGCATCCGACCCCACCTGCATAAGGTGCGGTAAGTGCATAAGCGCCTGCCCTATGAGACTTATGCCCTCGCTGATATATCAGCACGCTATGGCGGGGGAATTTGAAGAGTGCAGAAAGCTCAACGTAACCGATTGCATAGAATGCGGTTGCTGTTCATACACCTGCCCAGGGAAACTATACTTGGTGCAGGCAATGAGAATGGCAAAAGCAAACGTACCCAGAGAAGAGTAGTACCGAAAGGAGATTAAAACTTTGGCTAAACGTTTATTGGTAACGTCTTCCCCTCATTACCGTTCTCCCGAAAGCACGAGAACCATAATGATAGACGTAATAATAGCTCTCCTGCCCTCGGTAATACTGTCCACCGTATTCTTCGGTCCCAGAGTACTTACCCTCTGCGGAATCTCCGTAGCTTCTTGTCTGGCATTTGAGAGTTTGTTTAATTTTATAAGAAAAAAGAGAAATACCGTAGGCGATATGTCTGCCGCAGTCACGGGAGTTTTGCTCACCTGCTGTCTGCCCGTCACCGTTCCCTATTGGATAGCTGTGATGGGAGCATTCTTTGCCATAGTGGTTGTAAAAATGCTCTTTGGAGGAATAGGAAAAAACTTCCTCAATCCTACCCTCGCGGCAAGGGCCTTTCTGTTCTCCTGGCCCATCCTCATGACAACATTCGTAAAACCTCTCGCATCATACACCTTACCCATACTCTACGACCCCATATTTAAAAACGGTGCGGATCTGAGCGAGATTGATGCCATAGCCACCGCAACCCCCTTAAGTTCTCTCAAAGAAGGTCTTATGCCCACGGAAAGCCTTACAGACCTCTTTATCGGAAATCAGGCGGGATGTATAGGTGAAATATCTGCTGTACTCCTTCTTCTCGGAGGCGTATATCTCCTTATAAGAAAAGTAATAACCTGGCACATTCCCGTTACTTATTTGGGAACGGTTGCTTTCCTGACCTTCGTATTCCCCCTCAGCGGAGGATACTTTGACTGGAAATTCATGCTTGCCCAGCTACTTAGCGGCGGACTCGTATTAGGTGCTGTATTTATGGCCACCGACTACACGACCTCCCCCATGACAGGAAAGGGCAAAATAATCTACGGCATAGGATGTGGTCTTCTTACCGTAATTCTCCGTTATTACAGCGGATACGCAGAAGGTGTAAGCTATGCTATTCTCCTTATGAATATCTTCGCAACCAGTATCGATAAAATAACAAAACCCAAAAGATACGGAACGGGAGGTATTAAGAAATGAGTAAAAACAAAGCTCAAAATCCCTACCTCTCCATGGGTCTGAGGCTGATGATAATAGCTTCTATCGTTGTTCTTTTGGTCACCTGCGTAAACTTCGTAACAAAAGATGCCATTGCAAAAAACACTTCAGCAAAAGTAGACAAAGCGATTTCCGAGCTGTTCCCCGAGGGCAACGTTTCAGTTCTCTCTTACGACTTAACAGAAAAAGAAAGCGAAAATATTGCCGCCGTTTATGCCGTAAGGCAGGACGGATATATCGTAGCGTACTGCTTTGACGTAACGACAGCAGGCTTCGGCGGTGACGTATCATTTATCGTGGGAATAACCACCGGTTCAAAGGTTGAGGGAGTAAAGGTCATCTCCCACACCGAAACGCCAAGTATCGGCGCCCCTCTGCTTACAGAAGAGGGTATGATTCCCATATTCAAGGGTATATACACCTCAAAGATTTCATCGGTAGATTCGGTAAGCGGAGCCACTTATACCTCAAACGCCATTATCTCGGCGGTGGAGATTGCCGCTAACGTTGCCGACAAAATCATTTCTGCAAACGGCTAAACAACTTTAAGGCTTACCGCAGATATGCCTTAAACTGCGGAGAAAAGAGAGACTTTTCATGGACGAAAAGACCGTAATTGATCAAGAAGAGCAAAAGCCCACGAAAAAATCCCCCAAAACGGATTTAAAGGGCATTCTGCTTAACGGTATAATATACGAAAATCCCATTCTTGCACAGACACTGGGCATGTGCTCGGCGTTGGCTATTACCACATCGGTGGTAAACGGTCTGGGTATGGGTATTGCCGTAACCTTCGTTTTACTGTTTTCAAACCTGGTAATATCCCTTATCAGAGGTTTTATCCCCGAGAAAATAAGAATCGCCTCATATATCGTAATAATCGCCGGCTTTGTAACCGTTGCCGATATGATAACAAAGGCATTCTTTCCATCACTTTCTGAATCTCTCGGAGTATTCGTTCCTCTGATAGTGGTAAACTGTATAATTCTTGCCAGAGCAGAGAGCTTTGCTTCAAAGAACCCTATCCTGCCCGCTGTCATTGACGGCCTTGCAAACGGCATAGGATATACCGGTGCGCTGGTCATAGTCAGCGCCATAAGAGAAGTTATAGGCAACGGTACCCTTTTGGGCCTGCAAATAATGCCCGAAACATTCTCCCCCGCCCTGCTCATAGTTCTTCCCGCAGGAGGATTTCTCGTTCTCGGCGGAACTATTGCCCTCTTCCAGTTTATTACCGATAAGCTGGGGCTCTCAAAGAAGGAGGGTAAATAAATGCTTAACATAATACTTATTGCTCTTAATGCGATTCTTATCGAGAACTACATTTTCGTAAAGTTTCTCGGCATATGTCCCTTCGTGGGCGTATCCAAAAAGACCGATACGGCGCTGGGAATGGGTATTGCAGTCATATTTACAATGACTGTATCTTCCGCTCTTACCTGGCTTATCCAGAAGTTTCTTCTTGAGCCCCTCGACATAGAGTATCTACAGACCATCATCTTCATACTCGTAATAGCGGCTCTCGTACAGTTAGTGGAGATGTTCCTCCAAAAAGCGGCTCCTGCCCTTTATCAGTCTTTGGGAATCTATCTGCCCCTTATTACCACAAACTGCGCCGTTCTCGGAGCCGCAATTATGAACGTAACCAAAGGATACAATTTCCTTGAATCTATCGTTTACGGCTTCTCCTCGGGCGTTGGCTTCCTTATTGCCATAGTTATGCTCTCCTTTGTCAGAGAGCGTATGGCATACGCAGATATCCCCAAGCCCTTCAGAGGTATCCCCATCGTACTTATTGCAGCAGGCCTTATGTGTATATCCTTTATGGGATTTCAAGGCCTTAACCTACCCTTTTAACGCGGAGAATCATATATGGAAATACTTGTAAGCATCCTTCTTCCCGTTCTAATAGTTGCGGTAATAGGCCTTATTCTCGGCCTTCTTCTTGCCCTTGCAAGCAAGACCTTTGCTGTAAATAAAGACTCAAAAGAGGAAGAAATAACAGCCGTTCTCCCCGGTGCAAACTGCGGAGGTTGCGGATACGCAGGCTGTAACGACTATGCTCATAAAATTCTTACGGGAGAAGCCTCTACGGGCAAATGCCCCGTAGGCGGAGATTCCGTTGCGGAGAAAATCGCAGATATTATGGGGGTAACACCCGAAAAGCCCATAAGAATGAGGGCTCAGGTTCTTTGCAGCGGAACAAGAACTCTCGCAAGCAGAAAATACGCTTACCAAGGCCTGTCCGACTGCCTTTCCCTCGCAAAGCTTGGAAACGGTCCTAAAGAGTGTCAATACGGTTGTATCGGACTTGGCACCTGCGTAAAAAAATGCGCCTTTAACGCCATAAAAATAGAAAACGGCGTAGCTGTAGTGGAATATGAAAAATGCAGAGCTTGCGGTGTCTGCGTTGAAAGCTGTCCCCAGAAAATTATCAAGCTCATACCCTTTGATACCGACGTTTGGGTAGGTTGCGCTTCAAAGGATAAAGGAACCGTAGTTCGTAGCCTTTGTAAGGTGGGATGCATAGGATGTTCCCTTTGCGTAAAGGTCTGCCCCACGGGCGCCATATCGGTAGACGGCGGGGTTGCAGTTATTGATTACGACAAATGTATAGATTGCGGCGCTTGCGCCGAAAAATGCCCCCGAAAGATAATATGGTCGGGCAAAAAGCAAATAAAGGACGGGGATACCCTTAAGGATCCCTTGCCTGAAGAGGAAAAATAATGGGACGACGCAGAAAAAAAGTGCTTATCGGAGATGAAAGAAACCCCGTAGTTACGGCTCTGACGGTAGCCGCTTGTATTCTTGCGCCCATTTTAGGTTTTCTTTCCGCATATCCCATTATGCGACTGGTAGATATGATAAAGGGGTTGTTGTAAGATAATGAAAAACACAAAGCCCCTTTACAACGCCGTCAAAAATCAAGGTGGGCACATAAGCTTCCACACTCCAGGACACAGATTCAGATGTGAGGATACCATATCCCCTGCCTTTGCGGATACAACCGAAATATCCGTTACGGACGAGCTTTATCACCCGATCGGTCCTATTCTTACTGCAGAAAAAGAAGCTGCAGAAACTTTCGGAGTAAAAAGCGTTTGCTTTTCAGCGGGCGGAGCCACCCTCTGCATACAAACGGCCCTTTCCTTCTACGCAGGGAAAAAGGTTCTTACAGAAAGAAGCTGTCATATAAGCACCATAAACGCATCTTCCCTTTTGGATATTGACCTCCGATTCGTATGGGGAACGCCCCACGAAAAAATGGGATTTTCCATACCCGCAACTCCCGAACAAATCGAAGATGAACTAAAAAAAGGCGGTTATTCTGCTGTCTTTATAACTTCTCCCACCTATTACGGAGTGTGCGCCGACTTAAAGGGGATCCGGGAGGTTTGCGACAAATACGGAGCAGACCTAATAACCGATAATTCCCATGGAAGCCACCTGTCTGCCATGTATCCAAATGACGGACACAGAAATGCAGAAAAGCACAGCCACTTTGCAATTAACTCTCTCCACAAGACCCTTCCCGTTATGACGGGGGGAGCTATTCTTTGTTCAAATAAAGATATACCCAAAGAAAAAATCAAGCAGCATATGGCAATGTTCGGCTCAACGAGTCCGTCATTTCCCATATTGGCATCGGTAGACTTCGGTATAGCTCATCTTGCCGAAAACACTGAAGAATACCTCAAAACGGCAACTAAGGTAGCCGAATTGGCAGATAAAATAGAATCATTAGGCTATGGGGTGCTCCGCAATCAAAAGAGCGATACTCTCCGTATTTGCATAGACACCTTCCCCATGGGATACTATGGAAATGAAGTAGCGACACTAATTGAAAAAAGAGGCATCTTCGCCGAGATGACAAGAGATTGCGCCCTGGTAGCCCTTTTCTCCCCATTTAATACCGAAGAGGATATGGAGGCACTGTATTCAGCCCTTGCATCCGTTGAAAAGAAGACTCCAATTCCCCACAAACAGATAAGGTTGCCCAATCCTCCCAAACGAGTTCTTTCTCTCAAAGAAGCCCTCCTTTCCCCAACGGAATATATACCTACAGAAATGTCGGCAGGAAGGGTATCAGCAGAAACCTTTGCCACCTGTCCTCCCGGAATGGCTATAGTGGTAAGCGGTGAGGAAATATCGGAAGAGGCGTCAAAAATACTTTCAGCACACAAAAAATGCGTAGAGGTAATCGCATAATTCACACCACCCATGACAGAGATATGGAGGAAGAAGATAGCTGTGTCGGATATAAAAAGAAATTTCCCGCCGGTTGATTTAAGCGACCTGCAAGGAAACGACGGCATAAAAGAAATACTGAAAAACACCAGATTCCACTCCTATCTCATATACGGAGAGGAAGGTTCTGGCAGACACACCGTCGCCAACAGATTGGCCGAAGCTTTTCTGTGCGACAAAAGCCTTGCAAACGACGGAACCCCAGTACCCTGCAGAGTCTGTCGCTCCTGTAAAAAGACTCTTACGGGCAACAACTCCGACCTTATAAGAGTAGACGGAACCGTTTCAACCCAAGAAATAAGAACCCTTCTTGACGGAATGTACTTTTCCCCAACAGAGGGCGTATGCAGGGTTTTTCTCTTTGATAACGCTGATAAATTTAAGCCCCAGGTACAGAACGTTCTCCTAAAGGCCATAGAAGAGCCCCCCACAGGAAATGCCTTTATATTCGTAGCCCAGTCCCCGGAATCTCTCCTTCAAACCTTGAGATCTCGGTGCTTAGCTCTGAGAACAGACTATACAGCGCTTCCCGAAGATTCGGAGGACAAAGCGGTAGAGGATTTTGCAAAAGCGGCATTACAGAATGACGTTAAGTCAATGCTTATCTCCGCCGCATCGGCAGAAAACGCTGCGAAGGAAGAAAAGAGAGAAGCGTTCGGACGGTTTTTGAGAAAACTTTCGGATATAATGAACCGAGAAATAAAGGATGCAGCAATAAACGGAAACGAGCAAAAGCTAAAAAGAGCCATAGCGGTTAAGGAAGTAACCGACGGTGTAATTTCCAGAACAGCCTCGGCAAACGTAAATATAAATCTTTGGCTTTCTTATCTGACAGCCAAAATAAACGGTATATAAGCTATCTGTTAATAATACGGAAAGGTTAGGCATATAAAATTGATAGAAGTAGTAGGCGTACGCTTTAAAAAAGCAGGAAAAATATATTATTTTGACCCCAAGGGACTCAACCTGCCCTATAGCGAAAGAGTTATTGTAGAGACAGTAAGAGGCCTTGAAATAGGTACTGTAGTAGTCCCCAACCGTATGGTGGAGGAGGACGATAAGTTCATGCCCCTCTCCAGCGTTATCAGGGTGGCAACCCCCGCAGATATAAAGCAGGAAGAACAGAATGCCGAAAAAGAAAAAGCGGCTTTTGAAATATGCGAGGAAAGAATAAAAAAACATAATCTCGCAATGACCCTCATAGACGTAGAATATACCTTTGATAACAACAAAATAATATTCTGCTTCGTGGCTGAGGGAAGAATCGACTTCCGCGAACTGGTAAAAGACCTGGCCGCCGTATTCAGAACCAGAATCGAACTTCGTCAGATAGGCGTAAGGGACGAAACCAAAGCCGTTGGCGGTTTGGGAATCTGCGGCAGAAAGATATGTTGCGCCCAGTTCCTCAGCGAATTCGCGCCCGTTTCGGTAAAAATGGCCAAGGATCAGTCCCTTTCAACAAACCCCCAAAAAATATCCGGTGCATGCGGAAAGCTCATCTGCTGTCTTAATTTTGAGCAGGAAGTTTACGAAGATGCTTACAAGACCATGCCCCGTTCCGGCAATACAGTACAGACTCCCGACGGTAAGGGCGTAGTAACCGAATCAAACGTGGTGGGTGAATTTGTCAGAGTAAGGCTTGACGGTACGGATACCGTACCCAAGACCTACAAAATGGAAGAAGTAAAAATATTAAGCCGCAGCAATCCCTCTTCAGGCAAAGAAACCGGTGAAACGGAAGAAAAAACTGCGGAAGATGTTGAATAAAATCATTTTTCCACAAATATCATTTGAAAATTTTGCAAAAAGACTTGCAATATGTACAATAGAGTGTTATAATGTTAACGTATCATCCCAAGGCTCTGGCCAAGGGCTGAAATCCTAACATAATTTTACAGGAGGATTTTACTATGGCTCACATTATTAGTGATGAATGCATCGCTTGTGGCGCTTGCCAGGGCGAATGTGCTGTTGAAGCTATTACCGAAGGCGACGGCAAGTTCGTTATCAATCCCGAACTCTGCATCGACTGTGGCGCTTGTGCTGCTGCTTGTCCTGTTGGCGCTGCCGCTGAAAAGAAAGACTAATTTGTCTTTTCAAACGGAAATTAAGTTTAAAAAAGCCGCATACAGGGTATGCGGCTTTTTCTCTAAAAAGGAGGTGGAAATCCGTGTCTGTAACAATAGAAGAGCTCCACGTGGGAGAACTGAAAATGTATCAGGATCAAGACGGCTTTAAGTTTGGAACGGATGCCGTTCTTTTGGCTTGGTTTTGCAGAAGAAAAAGGTTTACCACCGCCGCAGACCTTTGTTCAGGTAACGGAATAATTCCCCTTCTTCTTTCCTTGGCCCCCCATAAGGAAATAGTTGGGGTGGAAATACTTAAAAATCAAACCGAACTCTTTGAAAAGTCTGTCGCTCTAAACGGACTCACCACCGTATTTGCAGTAAATCATGACATAAAAGAAATAAACCCGAAAAATCCCCCTCTCCCCCGACTTCCCCACGGTGCATTTGACCTGGTTTCGGTCAATCCCCCTTATTTTGAAGAAGATAGAGGGCTTACCCCAAAAGACAGTAAAAAGTCAGCAAGATCGGAAATCTCATGTACCCTTGAAGATACCGTAAAAGCGGCGAAGACTCTGCTAAAGCACGGGGGAAGGCTTTGCATGGTACACAAGCCCGAAAGATTGGCCGATATTTTTGAAGCCTTCAGAAACAACTCTATTGAGCCCAAAGAGCTTATGCCCGTCAACTCCCGTCCCGATAAAAAGCCGGAGCTCATACTTATAGAGGGACGAAAAGGCGGTGGGAAAGAGCTTATTATGCACCAGCCTCTTTATATAACCGACGAAAACGGCAACTATACGCCCGAGCTATGCCGAATATACGGCTTTGACAAAAACCTGAAAGGATAGTAAGGCCATGGATAACAAGATATCTCTTTACTGCGTCCCCACTCCCATAGGCAACCTCTCCGACATGTCGCCCCGATGCCTGGAAATACTCCGATCGGTTGACTTTATTGCAGCAGAGGATACTCGTAATTCGGGTGTAATGCTGAAGCTTTTTGATATAAAAAAGCCAATGATAAGCTATTTTGAACATAACAGAACCGAAAGAGGCCAGATCATAATTGACCGTCTTCTCAATGGCGAGACCTGCGCCCTTATAACTGATGCCGGAATGCCCGCCATATCCGATCCCGGCGAAGAACTTGTTATGCAATGTCATCAGAACGGTCTCACAGTAAGCGCAATTCCCGGACCATGTGCCGCAGTTACAGCTTTGGCTATGTCTGGCATATCTACAAAGAGATTTACCTTTGAAGGCTTTTTGAGCACCGCTAAAAACAGCAGAGATAAACACCTGTCTACCCTGAAAGACGAGCCCCGAACAATGATATTTTACGAGGCTCCCCACCATTTAAAAACCACCCTTAAAGCCTTAGCAGATACCTTTGGCATTGACAGACCGATTTCTTTAGTCAGAGAAATCTCCAAAATATATGAAGAAGTTCTTCTTACAACTCTGGAGAAGGCTATTGACTACTATGAAGAGAATCTTCCCAGAGGAGAATTTGTTCTTATCGTAGCGGGAAAGCAGGAATCAGATGAGCCCGAAGTTACGGATGAGGACATTGACGGCCTCTTCCACAGTCTTATATCCCAGGGAAGAACAAAGAGCGAAGCCGCAAAAGAAACCGCAAAAAAATTTGGACTCCGCAAAAACGACGTATACGAAAGATTTAAAGGTGAATAGATAAAAGAACCCGCCGATTACTTGCGGGTTCTTTTCTTGCAAATAAAGGAAAAATAGGGAGAATGTGGGTTGAAATTTCTGAACTTTATGTTAAATTTTCACACTGCAAAAGATTAAATACTTTTTACCTCTTGCATTATAGAAAAAAATATTGTATAATATAGAATAGAATAATGGTGCTTTGCCGCCTTTATTACCCAAACCCCTAACGAACACACACAAAAAAAACAAAGGAAAGGAAGATATTTTTGCCTCGCAACGTATACATAGATACGGTCACCGAGCGAGTACGGGTTGACAAAACACCCCCCTCTCATTCCTTTTCTGAAAACACCGAAGAACTGCATACGGTCGTACGCAAGACTACGGTCATCAAGGACGGCCCCAAAGCAAGAAAAAGACGCTCAAAAGTAAAGAAAGCCTTCCGAAGATTCTTAAAAAGGACAGGCTTGATAAGACTTGCCTCCCCCGTAAAGCAGCTGATGTCAAAATTCGCTGAATTTGCCTATAACGGAAAGAAACTTAAGCTTTCTGCGGCAAAAACGAGAGGCGCAAATTTGGGGTACAAAGTCTGGCAGTACGTGCTTAATTTTATGCGCGTGGTCTGGCTTACCATATACGGAATTTTACGTTTAATAATGCCGATAGTCACCCCATTATGCGGAGTTGCCATAGTGATATATTCAGTATGGTGGCTCTCAACCCACTCAGTTGCAATCAGCATAAAAATGGGTGCGGAAACTATCGGATATCTGGAAAGCAGCAGTGCCTACGAGGAGATATCCACAAAGTTAGCAGAATCGGTAGTTCATCGTACCGGTGAAGAATACACCATGGATACCCCCTCTACCATAGGACTTGAGATAATCTCCAACGACGAATTTTCCGACCCCGAAGAAGTCTATTCGGCAATTCAGAAAGTGGTTGACAACTACATAGGCCAATATTACGGATTTTTCCTTGACGGACAGATGATAGCCTCCGCAAGATCAGAAACCGTATTTTCAAAGCTTGAATCCGAGCTGGTGTCCTACTATCTTTCGGGAGAAGAGGGCGAAACCTACAAAATAGTAAACGACATTGAAGTTTTAAGAGACACTTATTCAAAGAATTACATAATGGACTACGACGGGCTGCTTGAGCTTTTCACAAAGCCCACAACAGACCAGACGTATACTGTTAAAAAAGGGGACACAATATCCTCTATTGCAGAGGAATTTAACCTCAGCGTTCCCGTTCTTAAGCTTATAAACGGTGATCCTGACCTCACGGTATCAAGGGGTGACGTTATTAAGGTAGGCAAGCCGTCACTCCAGCTTACGGTACAAACCATAAGAACGGTTACCTATACCGAAGTAATTCCTTACACTACAAAATACGTACAAACGGACGACCTTTACGAAAACCAGACCCAGGTAAAAAACAAGGGTAGTAACGGAAGCTATTCCGTTACCGCAGAGGTAAGATCCGTAAACGGCATAGAAATATCAAGAACCGAGCTGAGCAAGACCAAAACAAAGGATGCTGTTTCACAACAGATACTTGTTGGAACAAAGAAGATCGCCCCCTCGGGAACCTTCATCTTCCCCTTAAAGGCCAGCGGCTTTGGAAGAATAAGCTCGAACTTTGGCTGGCGTACTCTCCGCGGAAAGTCTGACTTCCACAGAGGTCTTGACCTTGCAGCAGCCTACGGAACACCCATATACGCCGCTGATGCGGGAACTGTAGTTGAAAAGGGATATTCCGAAGCAGGTCTGGGAAACTATGTAAAAATAGACCACGGCAACGGAATCTGGACCATCTACGGTCACTCAAGCAGTATCGCAAAGGGTATAAAGGTTGGCGTTAAGGTATACCAGGGCCAGACCATAGCCTACGTAGGAAGTACGGGTAACAGTACCGGTAACCATCTCCACTTTGCAGTATATAACCCCAAAACAAAGGAATATATGGACCCCTTGCCCTATATTAAAAACAAGATGCCTTAATCGTAAAAATGCAATAAAATACAAGGCTTAAAATCTGATTTTTTCAGCATAATAATCATCCCTCACAATATCTTATTGATGCAGGTTATCTTTAACAATAAAACACACAACACACAAAATAAAACGAAAGGAATCCGGTATACTATGGAAAAGTACGTTATATCCGGTGGAAAACCTCTTCACGGAGAGGTATCTATCAGCGGCGGCAAAAATGCGGCAGTAGCGATAATCCCCGCTACGATTTTAGTCAGCGGCCCCTGCGTGATTGAAAATGTTCCGAGAGTAAGCGACGTTATGCTTATGCTTGATATTCTCAAAAGCATGGGAGCGTCCGTGGAATTCCTCAACAAAACCACTGCAAGAATAGACTGTTCCCCCATAAACAGCTTTGTTGCAGATTTCGACTCTATCAGAAGAATGAGAGCATCCTATTACCTCATAGGCGCTCTTCTTGGCCGATTCAAGCAGGCAAAAGTTGGACTTCCCGGCGGTTGTGACTTTGGTGTCCGACCCATTGACCAGCATATCAAGGGCTTTGAGGCTCTCGGCGCAAAAATAAAAATAGAGCACGGAATCATCAACGCAAAAGCCGAAAAGCTTGAAGGCACGAACATATACATGGACGTACGAAGCGTTGGCGCAACCATAAATATTATGCTTGCGGCAGTTCTTGCAGAGGGTACCACCATTATTGATAACGCTAACAAGGAACCCCATATAGTTGACACGGCAAACTTCCTTAACGTTATGGGCGCCGACATAAAAGGCGCAGGTACCGATATTATTAAGATTCGCGGCGTAAAGAAGCTTACGGGCAAGACCTATACCATAATCCCCGACCAGATTGAAGCAGGTACCTATATGGTTGCTGCTGCAGCCGTAGGCGGTGCGGTAAGAATATCCAACGTTATCCCCAAGCATCTTGAAACTATTGCCGCAAAGCTTGAAGAATGCGGAGCCACCGTTACCGAAGGTGACGATTACGTAATCGTTTCAAGAGATAAAAAGGTCAGACTCAAAAAGAATAACATAAAGACCCTTCCCTACCCCGGATTTCCCACTGATATGCAGCCCCAGATAACCACCATGCTCTGTCTTGCAGAGGGTACCTCAATAGTTACCGAGGGCGTTTGGGATAACAGATTCAGATATATCGACGAACTCCGTCGAATGGGCGCAAAGGCAGAAGTTGACGGCAGGATGTGCGTAGTCGAAGGCGTGGAAAAGATACAGGGCACGACGGTAAACGCTTGTGACCTCCGCGCAGGCGTGGCATTGGTAATTGCAGGACTTTGTGCAGAAGGAATAACCGAAGTCGGCAATATAAAGCACGTTGAAAGAGGATATGAGGATCTTGTTCAAAAGCTCCGTTCCCTCGGTGCCGCAATACAAAAGGTGTCCGAAGAGGACGAGCCCCTTAAGCAAGTTGAAGAATCCAGACAGATAGGATGACCTTTAAAGTTCAAATGTAACCGCATCCGTCGAGGACAGGTCGCATTTGAACTTTCATTTTAGATATAGTTACAGAAAGAAATCGGTAATGGATGTAAAAGTTTCCACACTATTCAGCGGCAGCAGTGCGAACAGCACCTACGTTGAAGTAAACGGGAGAGGTATTCTGATAGACGTGGGCGGCGGTGTTAAAAAAACGCAGGCGGCCCTGCAAAGCATCGGATCCTCCTTGGATAAAATTGAGGCTGTGTTTATAACGCACGAGCACTGCGACCACATTAGTGGGCTGAAAACCGTGCTCAAGCATTACAATATCCCCGTTATTGCAAACGCGAGAACCCTTGATGCCATAGAAAACGCTATCCCCGATATAGATTCTTCTCTTTTTCGGTGTATGCCCACGGGTGCAAGAGCAGTGAAGGGGGATTTTGAGATAACCTCAATTTCCACATCTCACGACGCCGCAGAAAGCGTTGGGTACATAATAAAAACCCAAAAGGGAAACGTGGGAATAATCACCGACCTAGGAGAATACAATGAGGATATCCTTGCTGCGGCATCTGACTGCAACACCCTTATTCTGGAATCAAACCACGACCTTGATATGCTTTGGAACGGAAGATATCCCCCAATGCTGAAGCGTAGAGTCGGCGGTTCTCATGGACATCTTTCAAATCTTCAAGCAGGAGAATTCCTCACATCAGTATGCGATAAAGGAATCAAAAACGTTATTCTCTCACACCTGAGCGCAGAAAACAATCTTCCCACCCTTGCCCTGGAAACGGTATCCTCCACTTTGGCAAAGACCGGCGCCGTCATAGGCTCGACTAAAGGTCAGGGAGACGTATACATAAGCGTTGCGCCTCGCAATAATCCCTCGGGCGTTATAGTCCTTTAAAGGAGAAGAATATATGATAAACGTAAATATTCTTTGCGTAGGCAACCTCAAAGAAAAATGGCTCAGAGAAGCCGCCGCAGAATACGAAAAGCGACTTTCCCGATTCTGCCGCCTTACGGTAATTGAACTTCCCGAGCAGACTCCCGAAAAGGAAAAAGAAAAGATACTCTCAAAAATGAAGGGCTACAATATTGCTCTTTGCGTTGAGGGAACCCAGATGACAAGCGAAGCTCTTGCAGAAAAAATAGATAAGCTTACCATGCAGACCTCCGAGATAACCTTTATCATAGGCAGTTCCGAGGGACTTTCCGCAGAAGTAAAGCAAAAGGCAAACTTCAAACTCTCATTTTCTGAGTTTACCTTCCCTCATCAGCTCATGAGAGTAATTCTTCTCGAACAGATATACAGAGCGTTCACAATACAAAATAATATAACTTATCATAAATAATTCAACCGAATTGTTTAAAGAAAGGAATAAAAATGAAGACTATTGAATATAAAACTAAAGGGACATGTTCCAGAGCTATAAAGCTTGTCCTCAATGACAATAATATAATCGAACAGGCAGAGTTCGTAGGCGGTTGCAACGGCAACACCAAAGGTATTGCCCAGCTTGTAATAGGCATGAAGGCCGAAGACGTTATAGCAAGACTCAAGGGTACCTGCTGCGGCCCCAGACCTACGTCCTGCCCCGATCAGCTCGCTACCGCGCTGGAAGAAGCCCTCGCGCAGTAGAGCCAATAAAAGCGAAAGGTATCTGCATACAATGAATGCTCAGCAGACATATACAAGTTGGCTTAATTCGCCCGTTATTGATGACGAAACAAAGAATGAGATCAGTCTTTTTTCAGATTATGATATAGAAGAACGGTTCTCCTCTTATCTTAATTTCGGAACCGCAGGTCTCAGAGGAATCTTAGGCCCCGGTACAAACAGAATGAATCTTTACACCGTTGCCCATGCATCTCAGGCTGTGGCAGAGCTCATACTCAGAGAACCCGACGGTGCAAAAAAAGGCGCCGTTATCGCTTACGATAGCCGCATAATGTCCCCCGAATTTGCAAAAAGAACGGCAGAGGTATTTTCGGCAAACGGCATAAAGACCTATCTTTTTGAGTCCCTCCGCCCCACCCCCGAGCTGTCCTTTGCAGTAAGAGAGCTTGGCTGTACTGCAGGTATAAACATCACCGCATCCCATAACCCCAGTCAGTATAACGGTTATAAGGTGTATTGGAGCGACGGAGCACAGATATCATTACAGCAGGCGGATAAGATTGCCTCTGTAATGAACCAGAACGACGTTTTCTTTGCAAAACTCCCCACCCAGGAAGAATACGAAAGCCACGTCACCGTTCTGGGAGAAGAGTTTGACGAAAAGTACCTTTCCGCCATACTGAAAGCACAAATTACTCCCGAGGTCTGCAAAAGGCAGGCTGACCTGCCCATAGTATATACCCCCTTCCACGGCACGGGATTGAGATTGGTACCAGAAGTCCTCAAGAGAGCGGGATTTACAAACGTTATCCCCGTTCCCTCTCAAATGGACCCCAACGGTCACTTTCCCACCGTAATCTCCCCTAACCCAGAGCATATCGAGGGCTTTGCAAGTGCTATGCACCTGGCAAAGGAAAAGGGTGCAGAGCTTATTATCGGTACCGACCCCGATGCCGACAGAATAGGTGTACTGGTAAGAAACAAGGAGGGCGAATTTGAAGTCCTCACAGGAAATCAAACGGGCGCAATACTTCTTGAATATATCATAAGCTCAAACAAAGCAAAAGGCACACTTCCCAAAAACGGAGCTATGGTAAAGACCGTGGTAACCTCTGAGCTTGGCGCAGAGATATGCAAAAAAGAGGGTATTGCCGTATTTAACGTTCTTACGGGCTTTAAATTTATCGGTGAAAAGATAGAACAGTTTAACGCAAGCGGCGAATATAAGTATATATTCGGCTACGAGGAGAGCTACGGCTCCCTTATAGGCGAACACGCGAGGGATAAGGACGCAATTGTTGCCGCCCTTATGGTAGCAGAGGCCGCCGCCTTCTACAAAGAAAAGGGGCTCACCCTTTACGACCTATTAATGCAGCTTTTTGAGAAGCACGGCTACTTCAGAGAAAAGACGGTGGATATCCTTATAAAAGGAGTTTCCCCCCTCAAGCTGATGGCCGAAAAAATGGCATCTCTCCGCCAAGAATATCCCGAAAAAGTATGCGGATACAAGGTCAACGAAGTCCTTGACTTCAGTCAGGGTCTTTGGGGACTTCCAAAGTCAAACATGCTTTATTATAAGCTTGAAGACGGCACAGTTCTCATCATAAGGCCCTCGGGCACTGAGCCTAAAATAAAGGTCTATGTTATGACCAAGGGCGACAATAATGCCGAGGCCGAAAAGAAGCTCTGGAGCTTTGTGGAAGAGTTTGGAGCTTACGTGCAGAAATAACAAACTATGATAATAAATAGAAAAACGGAGTCCGAAAGGACTCCGTTTTTCTTGCTATTCTAGGTTACTATTCCAGAATAATATAATCCTCAGGAATAATAACATAAAGAGTATGCAATTTGTCAAGATATACACGGGTTGAAAACCTTCCTGTAAATAAGTCTATTTCATCCTCTTTTACCTCGATTTTATCTGCAAGCTCCAGATACGACCATTCCTGACCGTCAGTAAGGCTCCATACGGTAGCTACCTCTTCCCATCCTTCTTTTAAAGTTACTCTTATGGGGTTGCCCGTGGACTGACTAAAATAGACGTCTTTTGTGACCTCTTTATACAGCTCATCCATATCGATAACGTCTTTAAATATTTCTTTTCCGTCAGCATCATAGGCAAAGAATATTTGATCCCAAACAATATCATGCTGGTTAAACAAGTAGAATACATCTCCTACCTTATAAGGAAGGTATGTGGGTAAGAATGAGAATTCCACCCTCACGATATCGGTATAGCCCGCATCATGATAAGCCTTGAGTATGGCATCTTTATCCAGAAGCTGATTAAGATGGTCTGCCAAAGTCTGAGCCGCTTTGACCAACGCGGGACCGGCATTTGTTGGATAATATACCCCCGACGTATCGCTTCCGCTTACGGGGAAGAATTCTTCTGCGCTAAGAGGCTGAGCATCACTAACGGTGCGGATCCAAGCCCGGAAATCTTCTGAGAGAAACTGCCTTATATCACAGTATCCCGTAGACAGAGCATCAGCATAAAAGTTTGCTTCAAACCCTAACTCGGCGACGCTGCTGCCAAAGGGAAATATAACGCTGTCGCAAGTAAAGTTTTCAACGTCAGCCTCGGTAAGAGCCATAAACTCTCCATCGACGATATAAAGGTTACCGTAATAGTTCTTGGTCTTGGTGTCTATATCGTAACGGACCGAATCGTTAAGTGCTTCTATAAAATCCACACCCTCAGGGAACATATCGGAGAGCTTTTCCACCCTCTCCCCTGTACGTAAATCAAAGGTAGCCGTCTTTGTGTAATATCGGTAATATATATCTATGTCATCCGCGGAAGTTGCAAATCCGGTATGGACGATTACAGAAAGATAGTTGTTTTTACCCTTTACTTCAACCTTAGAAGGTCTAACGATTTTAGTGCTGACCCCATCCAATGTAGAATACGTATCTGCCAAAAAGAAGCGATTAAAATACATCTTTTCGTTTTTAGTATAATATAAAAACATATCGTAGACTTCTTCAAACTTCGTTTCAACTTCGGCGCAAGCAGAAGCAATAAAATCATTTATCTCTTTTTCAAGATCCTTGTCTAAAAGACCTTCTATGGAGTATTTAATACCGTATACTATGGGATAATCAAATCCATATTGATCATAAAAATATCTGCTTTCGGAAAGGTAGTTTTCAGGCATTTCTACGTTAAAGAACGACATGGCCATCTCCAGGGTGGATGCTGTGCCGTTATTGATAGCATCAGACGTCTTCTTTCCTGTACCGATAGCATCGTAAAGCTTTACCTCGTTGCTGTCAACATATTCGGGAAGCTTTCCTCCGCCTACGGGAACGTATCCACCCTCAATTACTGCCTGCTGCCCCTCGTTGGAGAGTATCCAGTTGACCATCTTTTCTATTTCGGGATTGTCGTTATTTTTATCGTATACAGCGTAATTATAGTTAAGTAAGGGGTAAGTAAGGTCACTCATGGTCTCTTCCGTTGGGCCGATACCGTTGACCTTTATAAACTTTATCTTGCCTGCATCAACGTACATATTTGCAGCATAGGAATATACACTGTATCCTATGGAGTTTATGGCGTTATCGTAGGATGCAAGAACCTCAACAAGGCCGTGCATATCATGCGGGGTCATATAGGTGTTTGGCTCCATAAGGGGTGTATCACCCATAAAGAGCTTCATATAATTCTGGCTGCCCGAGGTTTCGTTTCTTTGGAAGGCTTCTATAGCCGCATCGGGGCCGCCAACCTCTTTCCAGTTTGTTATCTTGCCCGAATAGATATCCTTAAGCTGCTGCACGGTAAGCTCTTCGACCGGATTATTTGCATTAACTACAAACACAAAAGCTTCCATACAAATGGGAACTTCCGCAAGGTCAAGACCTCTATTCTTAGCCTCTTCCCTTTGCTCAGCGGAAAGAGGAGTGGTGAATATAAGGTCACATTTTCCGTCACGAAGATTGTAATAAGAGCCGTAGGTGGTATTGTGCTTTACCTTTTCTTCGGCATCAGCCTTCGTTTCTCCGTAATACCCCATTCTAAAGGCCACTTCAAGAGGAATCGTGGATGTAGAGCCGTCCATCCTTAGATCGACGTGAACCCTTTCACCAGTACCGTAATAGTACTCCACACAGATTTTTTCTCTGAGCATTTTCTCTACGGGGTCTACACCGTCATTTTCAGGAAGAGTTACAATATTTCCATCCTTATCATAAGCAATATACTTCACGTCATAAACGGGGAAAGAATAAATTATGGTATCCTCTATAACAAAGCATATAAGTTGCGGTTCACTCTGTTCCACCCTCTCGACCTGAGGATATCCGTTTTGCTGAAGATAATTGACCCAATACTGAGGAGAATATATAGTCCTAACCCTCAATTCAACCTCTGCACGAATGCTCCAAAAAGCATCGTCACCCGGCGCAAAGGGGGCTACAATATATGAATAGTCGTTTACCTTCCATCCATTGCCCCTAACTATGCCTTCAATATCAGGAATAGCTATTATCTCAAATTCCGTGTTGCATATCTCACATGGAGCCCTGCCTAATTTTATGTCTGCACTGCTTTGATGAGCACTTATATTAAATTGCTCTCCGCAAGAGCATACCTTCCAATGCTCATTCAGATCTGACTGCCATTCTTTATCGTCTGCATGATGAACGTGTGAAGATTCGTAGCCACACACTTCACATATGACCTTCGCGGAACTACCGTCAAAGGAATGTTGTCCGAGATTAGCCGTCTGGCCACAGTCGCACATCTTCCAATGATGAGATTCAGACGTTAGCCATTCTCCCTGCCCTTGATGAACGTGAACGGTGTATTCGTTACCGCATTCTTCACAAACTCGCCTTGGGTCACCGATTATCCCTACACCCACGCCGGAGTGTCTTTCCTTCCCGGATTTTTGTCCGCAAGCGCACTCCTTCCAATGGTAAGTGTCGTCATAGCCCGTCGCGTCAAACTGATGTAAATGTTCGCCGTATTCTTGACCGCAGACTTCACATATAGCCCCGGATTCATATGTAGGAGAACCACCGGTGTGTCTCTGTTTATGTGCCGTTACGCCGCAGGTACACTCTTTCCAATGGTCATGGCTATTGCTCTTCCATTCGCCGTATTGGTGGATGTGCGTACCGTATTCAACACCGCACACGTCACAAATAGGCTTTGAATCATATGTAGCCATGCCGCCGCTATGTTCTCCGTAATTTAAGTTTGCACCGCAATCACACTCCTGCCAATGGTTATAGGAGTTGTGCTTCCAGTTCTTATATTCGTGCACGTGCTCCCCATCAACGGGAGGCATATCGGGAGTGCAAGCGGCAAGCAATCCCCCAAGGAGCAATGCCGCCAAGATAAGAATAAGAATTTTTGTAATGTGCTTCATGATTTGTGCGCTCCTTCCAATATTGTATATATTTATCTCTTTATATATTAAGACACATTAATATGCCAAAATGATGCAAAAAACCAGTAGAGTTCATACTATTGTCATAAATATTATATCATAGGGAAAATAGTACTGTCAATAGATTTAGAAAAAGAATTTTAAATGTTTGACGCTCGTGTTATCGACTCATTAGCTTTTGCACATTTCACTTTTTTGTCAAGATATACACCTTTAAAAAAGCGCTGGAATGTGATATAATATAATTTATAATATAATTATAATAGGGTTTTATACCCTCATACAAAAGAAAAGACCAGTAAAGTTATGATAAAACAGATAATCAAGCAACAGAATACCGCCGTAGTGGAAGCCCTTATTTCCGCAGGCTTTGATAATATAACAGCACGCCTTCTTTACAATAGAGGATGTTCCACCCCCGAAGAAGCCTTTGCCTTTATGAATTCGGACAAAAGCGGCCTCCATTCCCCATATCTTATGCCTGATATAAGAGAGGCCACCGAGATCATCCGCACCGCCATAGAGAATGACGAAAAAATAACCGTATACGGCGACTACGACGTGGACGGAATCACGTCCATAACCATACTCTACGGATACCTTAAATCGGTGGGAGCAAGGGTTGATTACTACATCCCCAACCGAATCGAAGAGGGCTACGGTATTAACAACTCGGCCATTGATAAGATAGCAGCAGACGGCACATCCCTTATTATTACGGTGGACACGGGTATTTCCGCCGCAGAGGAGATAGCCTACGCTACATCTCTGGGACTTAAATGTGTGGTCACCGACCATCACGAGTGCAAGAGGGACGAAAATGGCAAGGACGAAATCCCCGCCTGCCCCGTGGTTAACCCCAAAAGGGCGGATTCAGAATATCCCTTTGAAAACCTTGCGGGAGTAGGAGTTACATTTAAGCTTATAGAAGCCCTGTCCGGTACGGAAAACGCCCTTAAATACGTGGGATTTACGGCTATAGGAACCATAGCCGATATAATGCCTCTGAAGGGTGAAAACAGAGTTATCGTATCCCTCGGTCTTAAGTCTATGGAGAAGAATATCCCCGTGGGAATAAAGGCTCTTATGAAAGCCTCGGGAAGCGACGAAAAGCCCCTTGATGCATCTACTGTAGCCTACAGAATAGCTCCCCGACTTAACGCCGCGGGAAGAATAGGCGACCCCTACGTTGCGGTAAGGCTTCTGACAGCAACCGACCCCACGGAAGCCGATGAGATGGCTTCAATCCTCTGTGAAGAAAACGCCCAGAGACAGAAAATGGAAACCGAAATACTCAAGGACGTTGAAAACAGGCTGGCCGCAAAGAAAATAAACAAGATAATCATAGAAAAATCCCCCCATTGGCACAACGGGGTTATCGGAATAGTTGCTTCGAGGCTCTCCGAAACCTACAGTCGCCCCTGCATACTTTTCTGCACCGACGGAACCACAGCCAAAGGCTCGGGAAGAAGCAGACAGGGTATCAACATATACGACCTCCTTTCTGCCTCGGCTACGGGGTTGAGCAAGTTTGGCGGACACGCCATGGCGGCGGGGCTTACGGTAAAGGAAGAGGACTTCGAGGCCTTCAGAGAAGCCGCCACCGAATACGCAGAAAAAACCATTTCCGAAGAGGCTCTTTTTGCCACCGAAGAAGCGGAATGTCTGCTTTCGGTTGAAGATATGACCCTTGAAACCTACGACTCCATAAAAAGGCTTGAACCCTTCGGCGCGGCAAATCCCACTCCCGCATTCGGATTACAGAATATAAAAATTACCGACATATTCCCCATTTCTCAGGGAAGATTTGCACGAATCACATTCTCCGATGAGGAAGGAAGAAGCTTTTCTGCCCTCAACTTCTCCTCTTCCGCAGAGGAAATGAGTTGCTCTGTAGGTGACAGAGTAAATATCATCTGCACCGTGGACGAAAACATTTACAGAGGAAACCGTTCACTCTCCTCCGTAATAAGGGCAATGGAACTGTCCGACCTGGCCTTTGGAAGTGAAGAACACAAGAAAGCAGAAAAGAGCAAAGTTCAGTATCTGACCTTCAAGGCTCAGCAAGACACTATCCCCGACAGCGAAAGAATAACCCGCGACGACGTGGGGGCAGTATTCAAATACATAAAAAACACCCTTTCCGCAAAAGGGACCGATAGTGTAAAAATCAGCCCCTTGGGAATATGCCGAGCCCTTACCAGAAAGTTGGGAAATACTTTCAGCTATTTAAAACTTCGACTCTGTCTTGACACCATGACAGAGCTTCAGATAATAGACCATGCTTTTATAAGAGCGAAGGCGGTATCGGAGGATGAGATACTTTCCGTAACCGCAAATCCCCAAAGAAAAACATCCCTTTCCGACTCCGCAACCTTCAGAGCTGCGGAAAAGCAAAGCTGATATTACAATACAAAAGGAAAATCTTATGGAAAAGAATTACGCAGAAAACCTGCTTGAAGCGCTGGAAAGAAGAAAAGACCACTACGACATAGAGAAGATTCTGGAAGCGTTAGCCTTTGCCGCTCAGGCACACGAAGGACAAAAGAGAAAATCCGGAGAGGATTATATTTATCACCCCATCGAGGTGGCAAAGATCCTCATATCCTACCATGCAGATACGGGCTCCGTAATCGCCGCCCTCCTTCACGATACGGTGGAAGATACCGATATAGACCTTGACACCGTAAAGAAGCGCTTCGGAGAAGACATAGCTCTCCTTGTAGACGGGGTTACAAAGCTTAATAAAATTATGTACTCTTCAAAGGAAGAGCAACAGATTGAAAGCTTGAGAAAGATGCTCCTTGCAATGGCAAAGGATATTCGCGTTATACTCATTAAATTAGCGGATAGGCTGCACAATATGAGGACTCTCGACAGTCAGCCGCCCGAAAAACAGCGCATAAAAGCCCTTGAAACCATCGAAGTATACGCTCCCCTTGCCCACAGACTCGGTATCCAGAACCTGAAGAGTGAGCTTGAAGATATATCACTTAAGTATCTTGACCCCATAGGATATAAAGAAATAACCGAAGACCTTGAGATATTCAAGAATAACGTTTTCTTCGAAGAAACAAAGGGGATCATTATAAACAAGCTCCAGGAAGAAAATATCTCTGCCACCGTTGACAGCCGAATCAAGCACCTTTACAGTATATATCGCAAGATGTTTACCCAGGACAAGGAATTCAGCGAGATATTTGACCTTTACGCATACAGAATTATCGTAAGCTCTGTAAGTGAATGTTACACCGTTCTGGGATATATACACGATATTTTCCACGCTATCCCCGGCAGACTCAAGGACTATATATCAAACCCCAAGCCGAATATGTATCAGTCCCTCCATACCACCGTTTCCTATAAGGGCACTCTTTTTGAGGTACAGATAAGAACCAAAGAGATGCACAAGATAGCTGAAATGGGTATAGCCGCCCACTGGAAGTACAAGGCAGGCGTTCTGGGTGGAAATAACGACGATGAAAAGCTACGTTGGGTAAGAACGCTTTTGGAAGTGCAAAAGGATATAAAGGACGACGACGAGTTCTTAAAGGCCTTCAAAATAGACCTTTTTGCAGACCAGGTGTTCGTCTCAACTCCTAAGGGAGATATAGTTACCCTTCCCGCCGAGGCAAATATTATCGACTTTGCTTACGCGATACACAGTCAGGTAGGTAACCGAATGGTGGGAGCAAAGGTAAACGGTAAGATTGCCGAGCTTGTAACCAAACTCCAGAACGGCGACGTGGTAGAGATCCTCACCTCCCCCAACGCCCTCGGCCCCTCCCGTGACTGGCTTAAGCTTGTTAGAACAAGCGAAGCGAAAACCAAGATCCGCCAGTGGTTCAAAAAGGAAAAGAGAGACGAAAATATCACCAACGGACGCGACCTTATCGAAAAAGAGTTCCGCCGCCTGAACATCACCTTTACCCACTGCACAAGAGAAGATCTTTTGGCGTCCTTCTTTAAGAGATACAACTGCAACGACCTTAACGACTTCTACGCGGCTATTGGCTACGGCGGTATAACCATATCAAAAATTCTCCCCAAAATAGAAGAGGAATACAATAAGGTCAAGCAGTCCGCTATTCCCAAGCAGACGCCCGAAGTAAAGACCACACGAAAAGCCATTAACGGTATAATCGTTGAGGACATTGACAACTGCCTGGTACGTCTGGCCCACTGCTGTGTACCCCTTCCCGGCGACGATATTACGGGCTTTATCACCCGCGGAAACGGCGTTTCGGTACACAAATCCGACTGTAAAAACGTTATCAACACTCCTGAGGAGCGCCGAATTCGAGTAAGCTGGGCAGGAAAGATAAGCGAATACTTTGCCGCAACACTCTGTATCGTTGCGGTAAACAGATACGACCTTGCCGTTGATATCACCACCGTCCTTGCAGGAATGAGAGTTCTTATGCACTCCATAAACACCTCAAGCCAAAGCGACGGAACTGTAAGAATATACGTAAAGGTAGACGTACACGATATTGAACATCTTGACAGCGTTGCCAAGCGTATGAAGAAGATCACCAACGTTATAGACGTATACAGAACCACCTGATAAGGAAGTATTAAAATGAGAGCCTGCATACAAAGAGTAAAATACTGCACTCTGTCAATAGACGGCGAGGTATATTCCAAGATAGGAAAGGGACTCCTTATTCTCGTAGGCGTACGGGAGGGCGACACAGAAAAAGAAGCCAAGCTTCTTGCCTCAAAATGCTCGGGAATAAGAATTTTCAGAGATGAAAACGATAAGATGAACCTTTCCGTAGACGACGTTGACGGAGAAATAATGTCCGTTTCCCAGTTCACTCTTTACGCCGACACTTCCCACGGAAAAAGACCCGCATTTATTGAAGCGGCGAAACCCGATATTGCAAAGCCCCTGTATGAACTGTTTACAGCATCATTGCAGACCAAAAAGCCCGTGCAAACGGGAGTTTTCGGGGGCGACATGAAGATTGAACTTCTTAACGACGGTCCCGTTACCCTTATACTGGATACCGACGACTATAAAAAATAAAGCTATGATAATTAAAAAAGCAATAAATCCTCTGGACGAAAATACGTATTTGATTTTCGGAAAGGATTCAGTTTTAGTAATAGATCCTGGAATAGGCTTTGAGCCCTCCGAAGAAGAACTACAGGGATTACCCGTATCAAAAATAATCCTTACTCACGGGCATTTTGACCATATTTACGGCACGAGGGGCCTTGTTGAAAAATACGGAGCAACTGTGTATATACATACCGACGAAGCCGAGTATCTTTCAAACCTATCCCTCTGCGACCCCATTGGTACGGGATTGCCCATATCCCTGCCCAAAGCAGACGTTTTGGTCAATGACGGCGAAATCATTGATTTTGAAGGGTATAAAATAAAGGTCGTCCACACTCCCGGACATACTCCCGGATCCATGTGCCTTTTAGCAGATAATATCATGTTTTCAGGAGATACGGTTTTTCAGAACTCCATAGGCAGAACCGACTTTCCGAAAGGCTCTGCTTCACAAATGAGAGCATCTCTTAATAAGTTTAAGCAATTTGACGGCAGTATTACGATCTATCCCGGCCACGGAGAGCCTACTCTCTTGGAAACAGAGAAGGAAAACTTTTCATACTACGCTATATGAGGAGAAAAAACCATGAAATTAGAAGATCTGGACACGGCTTTTAAGCAAGAGGCTGACGACGAAAATCTTATTTACGTAGAGATCCGCAACCTTCCGGTAAAAATCACAGGCTTTCCTTGGATCGAGGAAAACGGGAATTATCATAGACTCCCCGATAGATTCGAGGATAAATACAGCATAAAGCTTAATAATCTGAGGAAATGTGCCTCCGGCGGCGCTGTAAGATTCAGAACCAATTCCCACCTGCTGGGTATAAAATGGGAGATTGAACCCGATACCATAGACTGCAGTCCCCGAATGACCGCAAATATGTCTCAAGGCTTTGATTTTTACTATGGTGAACCGGGTAACATGACCTTTGAAGGTTGTATAAACGCACAAACAGAGGATCATGTTCATTACAGAAACACAAAGCATCTGTCAGACGAGAATGTCATGAGAGAGATCACACTCAACTTCCCCCTCTATTCTGCCGTAAAAAGGGTGGAAATAGGTCTTGACCCCAATGCCGTCATAGAGATGCCCTCTCCTATGAAACACGAAAAACCCGTGGTTTTCTACGGAAGCTCCATAACCCAGGGAGGATGCGCTTCCAGGCCCGGACTTAATTATACCGCATTATTAGCGAGAAAATTAGGCTTTGACCAGATAAATCTGGGATTTTCAGGCTCGGCAAAGGGCGAAGACTTCATCGCCGAAATGATTGCGGATCTTCCAATGACTGCCTTTGTATATGATTACGACAACAACGCGCCCTCAGTAGAGCATCTCGAGCAGACACATGAAAAATTTTTCCGGATAATCCGTCAGGCGAACCCAACCCTGCCTATCGTTATGATATCCCGAACGAACACATATAAAAGGCCAAAATTCCCACAGTACCGCGAGGTTATTCTTAAAACCTACCAAAACGCTTTGGCCGCAGGAGACAAGCACGTCTATTTCATAGACGGAGAAAAGCTATTCGGTGAAGAAGACAGACTTGAATGCACCGTTGATAACGTTCATCCCAACGACCTGGGCTTTTACAGAATGTACAGAGGCATACTCCCTATCCTTAAAGAAGCCCTTGAAAACGCAGAATAAGGAATAAAAAATTGAAAGTTTATAACGTAAATCACTCTTACAGATACGATATTCAAAGCCTCTGCCTTATCTTTTTTCCAAGAGAAAGCTTTAAAGAAGGAGATACGTCCGATAAAGAGCTTACAGTTACTTTAGGAGAAAAAACGGCAAAGGCAACCTTTATTTGCAAAGATAAAGAAGTAACAGAAGAGGTTTCTTTGTCGGAGTTTCCTCTTGATAAAGAAAGGGCGGCCGTGAAAAAGGCAGCCTACCTAGCCCTCTGCAAAGCTACGGGAATAACTTCACCCTGGGGAAGCCTTACGGGCATACGCCCCGCCCTCTTTTACCAAAAGGTAAGAGATGAGTTCGGCGAAGATGCAAACAGAGTAATGAAGAGCCTGTTTTCCATATCAGACGAAAAGCTCTCCCTCTGTCAAGAGGTACTTGAAGGCAGACAGTCGGCGGTGGAAAAGAACACACCCGATGCGGCAAGTCTGTATATCTCTATCCCTTTCTGTCCCTCACGCTGCTCCTACTGTTCTTTCGTTTCAGCCATTACGGGCAGGGAGGCGCATCTTATACCCGACTATGTAGAAAAGCTGATAAAAGAGGCAAAAACAGCCTCAGAAACGGCTTTAAGGGACGGAAAAGTAATTAAGTCAATATACGTAGGCGGAGGCACCCCCTCGGTACTTGAACCAAGAGAAATGAAAAAGCTCCTGGAGGCTATCCAAGAGCAGTTCTTAAAAAGATTCCCCATAGAGGAATTCACCTTTGAGGCTGGTCGCCCCGATACCATTACACCCGAAAAATTGGCCATTCTTGCAGACAGCGGGGTTACAAGAGTAAGCATAAATCCCCAGACTCTTTCCCAAAAGGTTCTTGATGCAGTAGGCAGAAAGCATACCGTAAAACAGTTTTTCGACGCCTACGAATGGGCATCAAAATACTCCTTTGATAAAAACGTTGATCTTATTGCGGGGCTTCCTCTCGATACCGAAGAAAGCTTTTACGCCTCGGTTGACGGAATAGAAGCTCTCAAGCCCGAAAATATTACCCTCCATACCCTTTATCTTAAGAGGGCGGCGGACTTCGGTGCCTACGACAAGGCAGAAGAAATATCTGAAAACGCTGACAGTATCAAGATAAATAATATGCTCTCATATATGAGAGACAGGGCAGCCGCAAACGGCTACCGCCCCTACTACTTATACCGCCAAAAGAACACTATGGGCAACGGCGAAAATATAGGTTATGCCCTTAAGGGTCATGAGTGCCTTTACAACGTATGGATGATGGACGATATCCAGCAGATATACGGCATAGGCGCAGGCGCGGTAACAAAGTATCTTGATAAGGACGGAGTCAAGCGCGACGGCAACAAAAAGCTGCCTTTAGAGTATTTAAAAGAAGAGTAAAATCAAAAAGAATCCATCCCAAGGAAAGTCCTCTAAAGGACATAAAAACAAATTGAATAACGAATACCGCCGAGAGCGACAAAACGGTTACTCTCGGCGGTATTTATTTTATTTTTCCACACTCATCCAACAACCTTCTGCACCGATACCGTCCTCGGGAGGTGTTAATACGCCTTTTTCAATAAGACATTCAACAACTGCATCAAGAATGGGCATGCTTGCAAGGGTATTTGCCAATCTCCATTCTCCACGAAGATAATCGGGAACAGATTTTTTGATAAGGTCTGCTATCTTTGCTGCAACGATCTCTGCATCGGCATCGAAATATCCATTCCGCAAGTCTTTATTGATATCAAATAGCCTACCCCTATCAGAAAGCGCATTTACAAGAATTTTGGTATAAAGCATATCTCCGTCGCGATACAAATAGCCGCATTCAATAGCTTTTGCAGCGTGTTCCTTTTCTTTTTCAGAAAGCAACGTAATATCAAGACCTTCAATGGCACGAATTGCGAGCTGAATCTGGGGATCGTTGTACACATTGTGTGTGCAGCTAAAGTGTTTTTTAATATGTGTCATATAGATATTATCAATACGAACGTCGGAAAAACCACACACGTTTTGAGCGCAAACACCATCCCAACCACCGCCATAATACTTGCCGTTATCTACATATCCAAATACGCTAAACGGACGGTCCGTTTCTTCAACATCAGCAAAATATTTTTCCTTCAACGCACACTCAACACAATACGAGAAGGCTCTGGAAATCTGGGATACCTGCTGCCAAAGAATAAGATTCATATCGACTTTCTTGTTCAGATATGGGAAAGATAGATATTCGGCTTTATGTTCTCCGATATAATTTGATATAGTTTCACAGATCTTAGGCAACTGCTCGGTGTAAATTGCATTTGCTTTCTCAATCACATCCTTATCAAGCAATATGAAATTAAGCACATATTTGCCGTTTTCTAAACGGCGAAGCAAACCATACTTACCGTTTTCTCCTTTGCGGAGAATTTTAAGTTCTTCTTCAACGTAAATAGTGGGAACATTCAGTTCCTCTGCAATTTCAGAAGCACTCATGGGCTTCTTGTGACAAAGCCAGACGATATGATTCGAGAACGTTCTCTTACATACATTACGAGGATCTCCCCATGTAGGATCACCCGTTCCCCAAACCACGTAATCAATTTTATCAAGAGCCACAGGCTTATTATAAGCTTCTCCCATTTTTTCTACCTCACTTTTGATCTTTTGTCTTGCTGAAAAGAGCCTTTGACGAACAGCGCCTTCACTTGTTCTTTGCTTCTTTGCTATCTGAGCGGTGGAGAGACCGTCTAAGTAGAACATTATCATAACTTCACGGTATGCCTTTGTCAAAAAAGCAATTCTGCGATATACGGATGTTAATAGTTCTTCTGTATCATCAGAAGTGTCCTCTTCTGCAATACCGAGCAAGATTTCTTCCGAATCACCTTCGTAGACAATTTCAGCGTGTTTTCTTCGATTATTTGAGAAATCGGCATAAACGTTACGAGCCACTCTCCAAATAAACGGATATACACTTTCAATATCCCCGTCACTATGGGCAGCTTTAACAAGGGCATAGATTATATCCGAGCATAGCTCCTCTGCCTCGTAGCTGTCATTTGTTCTTACATAACAAAAGCCAAACAGCTTATCTAGCAAGTCGTCGTCAAAATATTTTAGCAAGTCTTGTTTTTTCATATATTTCTCCAAGCGATTGATCAATGCTTTCACCCATATAGTCGGTGCATTTATGGGAATGTTAGGTAGGATTGAAAATATTATATCATATTTTTTTAAATTAGTCTATAATAAAAGCAAGAAGAATCCATCCCAAGGATGGATTCTTCTTTTTATATTAGAGAATTATAAGCGACTTATCGGAGCCGGTGATATCCTCTACGCCGTCTTCTTTAACAACCACAAGGTCTTCAATTCTAACACCGCAGAAGCCCTCGATATAGATACCGGGCTCAACGCTGAGAACGGTGTTTGCGGGAATGGGGTCAAGGTAGCCCTGGGAGAAGTTAGGACTTTCGTGTACCTCAAGACCAACGCTATGGCCGAGAGAGTGGCCGAAATACTCACCGTAGCCTGCGGCAGTAATTACGTCGCGGGCAAGGCCGTCGGCATCCTTTCCGATAATACCTGCCTTAATGCCCTTGATAGCAGTCATCTGGGCTTCAAGAACAGTATCGTATATCTTCTTCATCTCGTCGGTAACGTGACCTACGGCTATTGTACGGGTCATATCACTGCAATAACCGCCAAAGGAAGAGCCGTAGTCCATGGTAACGAAGTCACCCTCGCCGATAACTCTATCGGAAGGTACAGCGTGGGGAAGGGCAGAGTTGGGGCCCGAAGCCACGATTATGGAGAAGGGCATAGCACCGGAGCCCTTTCTTCTCATATCAAATTCAAGCTCAAGGGCAATATCCTTTTCGGTAATACCCTTGTTTTTATTTGAACGGATATAGTCGCAGATAAAGAGAAAAGAGTCATCGGTTATCTTCTGGGCAGCCTTAATAGCGTTTATCTCATCAACCGTTTTTATTTCACGGAAGGAAGATATCTTCTTCTGTCCGCCTACGAACTCATACTCGGGAAGAGCCTTTTTAAGACTGTCTGCTATAGCAAAGGAGAGGTAGTTTTCTTCAAAAATCACAGTCTTAATATCAAGTCCCGCTAAATACTCTTTAATCGTTTCTGCCATTCTCTTTTCAATAAGGCCGACGGAAACGTTCTTGTAAACCTTATTCTTTGCGGCTGTAATATAACGGAAATCAGTAAAGAAACAAGCCTTTTCAGCGGTGGCAATGATGTAACCGTTAGAGGTGTTCATTCCGGTGTAATATCTGCGGTTTGCAGGGTCCACGATAAGAACCGCCGTGTTTTTATCAAGAGTATTCTTCAATTTTTCTATCATCTTTGTCCGTTCCTTTCGTATTCAGAATAAATGTCGCTCATTTTAAGGGCATCCACGTCCTGGGTACCCGCAGATTCGCATATAAGGGTGGGAGTAAGCCCTCTACGGGCAATCTCCTCTGCAAGAGGGGCAAAATCAGGGCCGAAGAGATTATCCTCAAAGGTCAGGTGTCGTTTTTCCCCGCCCTCGCTATATTCTATCTTGGAAAAATGGCAGTGCATATTTTTAAGTCTGTCATATCCGAGAGCATTTTCTATTTTATCAAGTATCAGGGCGTAGCCTTCCTTCGATCCGATACCGCCGTGGGTACGGGCGTTAAGGTGCCCAAAGTCTATACAGGGAATAAAGCTTTCACTTACCTTGCAAAGCTCCATAACCTCGTCAAGGTCGCCAAGCTGATTTATTTTACCCATTGTTTCGGGACAGATTGAAACGCATTCCGTTCCATCCTCCAAAAGGGCTTTTACGGCAAGGCTTAAGGTATCCTTTGCAAGAAGGAGAGCTTCTGCTCTGGTCATTTTTCCGCAGCTTCCGCTGTGAACGACTATTCTGTTACCGCCCATAGCCTTTGCAACCGCGGCGGTTTTGCGTATATGCTCAACGCTTTTTATTCTCGTTTCCTCATTAACCGAAGAAAGGGAGATAAAATAGGGAGCGTGTACGGAAGGTGTTATCTCGTATTTCTTACAAGCTTCTCCAAAAACCGAAGCCGCCTCCAATGAAATAGCAACTCCGTGACCGCATTGATATTCAAAGGCTGTTAGCCCCATATTTTTAAGATATTGAGGTATATCGGTGCTTTTCTTCACACCGAAATCCTTCATTCTGTCGGTGCTTCCCGCAGGTCCGAAAAGAGGTTTATTCATTACCTATCCCCTGCTTTCTTTCAAGCATTCTCTTAAACCTGATATAGGGAGTGGTCTTTGTGCCTATGGGCTTTACAAGCACGCTTTTCATTCCCATTTTTACGGCGCCTTTTATATCGGTATAAAGCTGGTCGCCTATAAATACGGCGTTATCCTTGTGGCAACCTATTACCCCCAAAGCAATTCTCAAAGCAGGTCTGTGAGGCTTCCAGGAGTTACACAGATACCCCACCCCGATTTTACGGGCAAAGGGAGCCGTACGTCTTATTTTATTGTTTGACACTATACAGATAGGAATACCCGCGCTTTTCATATCCCCTACCCAGCGAAGAAGCTCATCGTCAGGCTCAGGAAAATCATGTTCCGTCAAAGTAGAGTCAAGGTCGGTAAGTATTCCCTTTATTCCGTTTTGAGCCAAAAACTCGGGAGTCACTTCGGTATATTTTTCAAACCGAAAGGTTGGTATAATTGGCTTTCCCATTGAAAGTCCTTTCCAATAAATGTTCAGGCTGTCGCAAATGACTTTGCGACAGCCTTTTTGTTTCTTATTTGTATTTGCGCTTTCTTGCAGCTTCAGATTTCTTCTTTCTCTTTACAGAAGGCTTCTCATAATGCTGTCTCTTCTTAAGCTCGGATATAACTCCGGCTCTGGCGCATTGTCTCTTGAAACGACGGAGTGCATTGTCCAACGACTCGTTTTCTTTGATTTTGATTTCTGCCATGATCTAAGGATTCCCTCCCTCCATCGTTTGTCGGTATGTATATACACCGCGATATTTATATATACATAAGGTAATTGCCATATTCTCCGACAACAGTAATATTATACTATATTTTTCTTCTTATGTCAAGGGGTATATGGGAATAAACGCCCTTTTCATTCAAACAAAATTGTGACAAATCTTTTCACAAGATGTTAAATTAAAGAAAACGGAGAGCCGTTTTGAATCGGTTCTCCGTTTTATTGATTGTTTTTTTAGAATTCAAGGCTCTTGGTTGCGATAACGTTCTTGATTTCTTCAATAAACGCGTCGAGAGCAAGGGATCCCTTGTCTCCTTCCTTGCGGTTTCTTACGGAAATGGTGCCTTCTTCGGCTTCCTTTTCACCTACGATAACCATGTAAGGAATCTTCTGAAGCTGAGCTTCACGAATCTTGTATCCTATCTTTTCGCTTCTCTGGTCAAGTTCGCAACGGATACCTGCGGCGTTAAGCTTTTCGTTTACAGTCTTTGCATAAGCCATAACCTTTTCGCTTATGGGAAGAACCTTAACCTGTACGGGGGTGAGCCATACGGGATAAGCGCCTGCAAAGTGCTCGGTAATAACGCCAATAAATCTTTCGATAGAGCCGAGAACAACTCTGTGAATCATTACGGGACGGTGCTTCTGGCCGTCTTCACCGGTATATTCAAGCTCAAATCTTTCGGGAAGTTGCATATCAAGCTGAATGGTACCGCACTGCCAGGTACGTCCGATGGAGTCTGCGATATGGAAGTCGAGCTTGGGACCGTAGAAAGCGCCGTCGCCTTCGTTGATAATGTAGTCCTTACCCATTTCGGAAACTGCTTCCTTAAGGGTTTCGGTGGCAAAATCCCAATCCTTTTCATCACCCATATGGTCCTCGGGCATGGTGGAAACTTCTATCTGATAGCTGAGGCCGAATACGGAATATACCTCGTCAAAGAGCTTAACTACGTTCTTGATTTCTTCCTTCATCTGATCCCAGGTCATAAAGATATGGGCATCGTCCTGAGTGAAGCAACGAACACGGAAAAGGCCGTGGAGAGCACCGGAAAGCTCGTGTCTGTGAACAAGACCAAGCTCGCCTGCACGGAGGGGAAGGTCACGGTAGGACTTGGGCTCATTCTTATATACAAGCATACCACCGGGACAGTTCATGGGCTTAACGGCGAAATCAGTTTCGTCGATAACGGTAGTATACATGTTGTCTTTGTAGTGATCCCAGTGGCCGGATCTTTCCCAAAGCTGACGGTTAAGCATCATAGGAGTGGATATTTCAACGTATCCGTAACGCTTATGTACTTCGCGCCAGTAGTCGATAAGGGTGTTGCGAAGAGTCATACCCTTGGGAAGGAAGAAGGGGAAGCCGGGACCTTCATCGGTAAACATGAACAAACCGAGATCCTTACCTATACGGCGATGGTCTCTCTTCTTAGCTTCTTCAAGAGCAATAAGATACGCTTCAAGGTCTGCGGCCTTGGGGAAGGAAATACCGTATACTCTCTGGAGAACCTTGTTTTTAGCGTCTGCTCTCCAGTAAGCGCCGGTACACTGGGTAACCTTTACGGCCTTTATCTTGGAAATATCAAAGAGGTGGGGACCTGCGCAAAGGTCGGTAAAGTCGCCCTGTCTGTAGAAGGATATCTCTTCGCCTTCGGGAAGCTCGCTGATAAGCTCTACCTTATAGGGGTTGTCCTTCATAAGCTCAAGAGCTTCAGCCTTGGGAAGAACGAATCTTTCAAGCTTAAGGCCGGTCTTGATTATCTTCTTCATCTCAGCTTCGATCTTTTCAAGAACTTCGGGAGTGAAGGTTACGTCTGTATCTATATCGTAGTAAAAACCGTTCTCAATAGCAGGGCCTATGGTAAGCTGCGCGGAAGGATAGAGGTGCTTTACTGCCTGGGCGAGAACGTGGGCAGAGGTGTGCCAGAAGGCCTTCTTACCCTCGGGATCGTCAAAAGAAAAATAGTTTATGGTACAGTCCTCGGTTACGGGAGAGGAAAGATCGCTCATCTTTCCGTTTATTTCGCAAACAAGGCTATTCTTTGCCAGTTCGGGAGATACCTGTCTTGCAATGGCAAATGCAGAACTACCGGCCTCTGCTTCAATAATATTGCCGTCTTTAAGTGTAACTTTTATACTCATTTCTCATCCTGATCCTTATACTGAATAAAAACTGTTAAGGATCGTCCTTTCTCCCCTATTAATACCCAACGGCAGCGTAGCGGGGATGCGCTGTCGTCATATCTAAACTACCTTTCGGTAGACTCTAAAAAAAGTTAGCCAATAATTTCTTCGCCGTTTAACAGCTTTTGAAGGTCGTTCTTTATCTTGTCGACCTTGGTTCTGTAGCAGACGAACTGTCCTTCTCCGTTAACGGATATGAACACCTTTCTGTCGCTGTCCTCGCAGGGCAGAAACTCAAGGATAATGTCCTCTCCCTTAATCAGCCCGTAGGTTATCCTCATGGCGGGCTCGGTGTTTGGCCGAGGCTCGATACCGTTATGGGTAACGCTGATTATGCTCTTATAGAAGCTTCGGAAAAGATCTTGGTCAAGATACTCTTCACCATAGGTAACAACCATATCCTCTCCCGCATCGGGGTCGGTCACGGTGAAAAGGTATTCTTTACCGTCAAACTCCACCTTAAGACTTTCAAGGTTGGTAATATATTCTATACTTACCAGCTTCTGACAGTACTGATACAAGGGGAACTGAACAAATTCAAAAGCAGATTTATCCACAGCGTAGATAACCTGAGCATCGTTATACATAACGTATGTCTCCTGCTCAGAACTGCCACCCACCAGATAAGTCAAGGTTATGGGGTAAGGACTGCCGTCCATTGTAGCCTTATAGAAAGGATTTTCTAGTCCCGATTCAAGAGTGGGAGACGTGGTATTCACGTTAGCTTTAAGAGCAACCTTCACGGCAGAATCAAATCCGTAGGAAGAAAGGGTATCCTCATTTACGGTATCTGAAACCACTCTTACGGCCTCCAATGAACGCAGAGAGTCAATTACAGTCTGCATTGTATCTGAATCCGCAGAAAAATAGAAGGGGGTTTCGATTGCATATCCGGTTATAAACTGAATGAGGGTATTTTCTTCTGCATTTGTAGTTCGAATGAAGATGTCGTCACCTTCGTGATAATCAATACTTAAGGATTCAAATTCCCCATCTGCAAAATATTCCGCTATATCTTTATCGTAAAGATTTGCAGGGGCGTTAAGGAATCTTTCCGCGTATAAGGTGTTGACCAGATACACGTCCTTACTTCCGTCCATACAAATATAATAGCCGGTTGCAGTAGGTTCGGCGTTACCTATATGGAAAAGGGTAGTACTGCCGTCCTTAAGGTTCACAGTGACGGTAGCCGAAGGATCATCAAGACCGTATGCGGCAAGATTCTCCGTCCCGTTTTCAATATTTAGGGTGCAGGTTATCTTCTTAACACTTTCAAACAGCGCCGCCGAAGAATAGGGAAACAAAGGAGCGTTCTCCTTCCCTACTATATAAACCGTGCCGTCACTCTTACGTTTAACGGAATATTCGGCGTGCTCATTCTTTATACTTAAAGAATCCAAATCAGCAACGTCACAGGAGAAGATAACGTTTTTCTCATCCTTGTGAGTGTTATCTATTTGAGTATCGGGGTCGGGCTCTTGGGGAAGGTCCTCAAGAGAGCTTATATACCACATTGCTCCCACAAGACCGATTACCACAAGAAGGCCTACCACCATTCCGATAATTTTTGATTTCGTCATAAGAATTTCCGCCTTCTGTATACGATTATACCGATTACGGCAAAGATAGCGGGAACTCCGAAGGTCAATCCGAGGAATACCAGAACTACCTCGTAAGTGGTAGTAAAGTTAAGGAAATCTGCAATCAAACTCTTGGGAAGGATTGAGGTATCAATATCCTCGGTAGCGGACACCAGATACTTAACCAGCTCAACCATACTTTCGGATGTGGTCTGTTTTGAGCCGTCCACGTTGGAAAGATAGTAGTCGTCCATAAAGGATGTGGAACCGCAGGCGATTACGTTTGAGGATATTCTGTCCGTGCCCTCAAATCTCGCCTTTGCGGAAAGGAGCATTACGGTGAAGGGGCCGTCTGTATCGGTATCCTTCTTTTTAATATTACCGTATTCACTTGCAGATATATTGGTGTTTGCGATAAATCTGCTGAAAGCCGAATCAAAGGTTTTTACCAGAGTATAGGTTTCAATGCCGTCTTCCGCCTCAAACAAGGCGTTCACAGCTCTTGCCTTACCCAAATGAACGTCGAGATAATACTCACCTTCAAGCAAAGTGGAGAACAACGCGTCCTTTTCATAGGTGAGTCTCAAGAAGGGCTCGTAGGCATTGGATATATGATAGCTGTGCTGTGTATCAAATATGGCCTCGGTGCCAAATTCAATACCCCATTCCCTCAAATACTCGTACAACAAGGGGTTTGACCCTGCATCAAGATCGCTAAACACCATAAGATGCTTACCGAGAAGCTCGCCGTTGCTCAAGAAGGTATCTATCTTTTCAATATCGGCGGTGTTGTAGGTTCTGGTGGGATTAATGATAAGAAGGATATCTACTATATCGGGAATATATTCGTGGTCTGCAAGGTTTATTGTCTTTACGTCAAAGCCGTTATCCTTCATCAGAGTCTGGAACTGGGCGGGAAGCTGTTCCCCGTGTCCGGTAACCACGGCTATGGTCTGTATATCCGCCTTTGTGGTATACAAAAGACCACCGGTCATTCGCCTTTCAAGACCTACGTACTGAAGGTCGTCGAATATATTATCGTATATCTGACGGTTGCGCTGCGTTTCGGGACAGTAAATAACCATAAAAACGGACGATCCCGAAGAGTTGTCTATGTTGATACCTCTACTTGAAAAGAAGGCGGGATTATAAGTGGGATCAACGTAATGCACGGTTATCTTTTCGGAAGCTCGAGCATAATTGTCAGAGGTCTGAACTATAAACTGATAGGGTGAAATGGAATTTCCGTTTGAAACCTTTGACCTAAAATCGGTTTCATCACCCAATATTATGATTTCTGCGGTTGAGGGCATCTCCTGCAAAAACGCAAGAGTCTCTTCACAGAGGGTATATACCTGCTCTTCGGTATAATCCACAGTAAGATCTATCTTTTCCGCCGCAAGACCGACCACCACGTTTACAAGAATGGCAACGGCAACGAAGACCGCCGTCATAACTGTGGCAAGGGTTCCGTACTTGAGCTTACGGACGGATATTTTATTTTTCTTTGGTTGCTTATTCTCTACAGTCTTTGCAGCTGTGAGTTTTGCGGGTTCTTGCATATCCGTCACCTCCTCAGCTCCAACGGCGTTTTTCTATCATACGCACGGTAAGGAACAGCATAACTGCCGTAATACTGATATAGTACACTATGGGAACCAGGTTCAGTATACCGTTTGTAAAATCGTCGTAATAAGAGTAAATTGTAAGCTTCATCAGTATTTTGCCCAGCCAGCTTGGCATAAACATAGCAAAAAAGTCTATAACCATAAGGCCGAACAATGTGGCCAGAGTACCTGCCGCAGAAGCTATGGGACTTTCGGTAACGGCCGAAATAAATATTGCAATGGCCATCATAGTTCCCGTAAGAAGGATTGAGCCCACAAAGTTGGTAAACAGCGCACCGTAATCGAGATTACCGAAAATATCAACGACTACGATATATATGAGATTAATAAGGCTTGCTGTCCAGAAAACCAACATAGCGCCTATAAATCTGCCCATTACCAGTTTGGGAACAGAGGTGGGAACCGTAAGCAAAAGCTGCTCGGTTTTAAGCTTTTTATCTTCGGAGAAAAACCTCATTGCCATAACGGAAATAACGGCAATATCCACAAAAATAAGATAAAATCCGAAATATTCACCCAGGTAGCTTGTGTTTTTCCATAAAACGAAAAGAGAAAACACTATGGCTGAAAGCACTCCGTAAATTGAAAGGAGAAAATAACCTATAGGATTTTTGAAAAAGGAGATATATTCTCTTTTAGCAACTGCCCACATTACTCATCCCCTCCTTCTTCAGTTTCAATAACCTCAACGGAAGGCTGAGAGTCAGTGTCGGAAGCATCAGTCTCACCCTGCAGGCGCTGAACTTCATCCTGCTTTGAGGTAAGCTGAATGAATATATCCTCGAGAGAAAGACCGAGAGGCGTTATCATAAGAATATACCAATTTCTCTTTGCACATTCTTCAAAGAGTATCTTTCGAATATCCACCTTTTTATCCGATTCGAGAATAATATCAACGGTGCCCTTTTCAAAGGATCCAACGTATTCAACCTTTTTAACTCCGGGGAGACGGCTGAGTACGGGAACCACTTCATTTTCAGGGGCGGCAAGTCTTATGCCGTAGCGATTGTATTTACCAACTGCCATGGCAAGATCCTCGGTAAGGGCGTCCATTACGATCACGCCGCTGTTCATTATGATAACTCGCTCACACACGGCCTGAACCTCCGACAGAATGTGGGAAGACAGGATTACTGTGCGTTGGGTACCGAGGCGTTTTATAAGATTGCGTATTTCAACTATTTCCTTGGGGTCAAGGCCTACAGTAGGCTCGTCAAGAATAAGAACCTGAGGGTCACCTATAAGTGCCTGAGCAAGTCCCACTCTCTGTCGGTAGCCTTTGGAGAGGTTCTTTATGAGTCTGCCGTAAACGTCGGTAATTTTTACTACGTCGCAGATCTCGGCAAGATGTCTTTTTCTATTCAGTTTGCACTTCTTCAAATCGTAAACGAAATTAAGATATTCCTTTACGGTCATGTCCGTATACAGCGGGGGAATTTCAGGGAGATACCCCATAAGAGCCTTTGCCTTTTCAGGCTGCTCAAGGATATCGTACCCTCCAACCGTAACTGTACCTGACGTAGATGACAAATATCCCGTTATCATGCTCATAGTGGTGGATTTTCCGGCCCCGTTAGGGCCCAGAAGTCCAACTATTTCACCACGGTTTATGGTAAAGGATATATCGTCAACCGCCGTTTTCTTTCCGAAGCGTTTTGTCAAAGACTTTGCTTCAATCATAGTAATTTTACCTCATGGAGTATATATTAGTCTTCTTTTATATCTAACTTGATATGGAGCTCGCTGAGCTGCTTTTCGTCAACCTTTGCAGGACAGCTGGACATAAGCTCGGATGCATTCTGCACCTTGGGGAAGGCCACAACGTCACGAAGGCTGTCTGCGCCGGTCATTACCATTGCCAAACGGTCAAGTCCCATACCGGAACCGCCGTGAGGAGGAGCGCCGTACTTATACGCATCAACAAGGAATCCGAACTTGGTCTGAATCTCTTCGGGAGTCAGGCCGAGAGCCTTGAACATCTTTTCCTGAAGCTGCCAGTCGGTAATACGGATAGAGCCGGAAAGAAGCTCGGTACCGTTAAGTACCATATCGTAGCACTTTGCTCTTACCTGACCAGGGTCGCTTTCAAGATAAGGCAGGCACTCTTCAAGGGGCATGGTAAAGGGATGATGCATAGCATCCCAATGCTGGGTATCTTCGTTCCATTCAAAGAAGGGGAACTCGGTGATCCAAAGGAAGTTGAATTTATTGGGACCAACAAGCTCAAGCTTCTTGCCAAGGATGGTACGGAGAGCACCGAGGGTGGGAAGAACCACCTTATCCTTATCAGCGCAGATAAGAAGAACGTCGCCCTTTTCAAAGCCGGTTACTGCATAGATAGCCTCGAGCTCTTCGGGAGTCATGAATTTAGCAAAGGAGCAGTTGGGAGCTTCATCAGCCCAACGAACGTAGGCAAGGCCCTTTGCGCCAATACCCTTTGCATGTTCGGTAAGCTTATCTATTTCTTTTCTTGTAAGGATAGAAGCAGCATTCTTTGCAAGAATTGCTCTTACACTTCCGCCGTTTTCAATAGCGGACTTGAATACTACGAACTGGCTGTTTTTAACAGTTTCGGAAAGGTCGGTTATTTCCATACCGAAACGGGTATCGGGCTTGTCGGAGCCGTATCTTTCCATAGCCTCTGCAAAGGTAAGTCTCTGCATGGGGGTAGGAATATCAACGTCAAGGACTTCCTTGAAAACTCTCTTGATAAAGCCCTCGTTCATAGCCATAATATCCTCCTGAGTAGCGAATGACATCTCAAGGTCTATCTGGGTAAATTCAGGCTGACGGTCAGCACGAAGGTCCTCGTCGCGGAAGCAACGGGCAAGCTGGATATAACGGTCAAAGCCCGAAAGCATTAAAAGCTGCTTGTATATCTGGGGAGATTGGGGAAGGGCGTAGAAGCTTCCCTTGTGTATTCTGGAAGGAACGAGATAGTCGCGGGCACCTTCGGGGGTAGCCTTTATCATCATGGGAGTTTCAATCTCGTAAAATCCGTTTTCGTAATAATACTGGCGGGCAACACGGGCGATGTCGTGACGCATCTTTATATTTCTCTGGAGCTCGGGACGGCGAAGGTCAACGTAACGGTACTTAAGAGCAGTTTCATCCTTAACTCTCTTTGCATCGTTTACTTCAAAGGGAGGGGTCTGTGCAGCGGAAAGGATCTTCATGCTCTTAACGTATATCTCAACCTTACCGGTAGGAATATTAGGGTTAATAGCAGCCTCTCCTCTGGGACGTACGGTACCGTGAACGGCAAGAACGTACTCTGCTCTGCAGGAGAATGCCTTTTCAAAAACTTCCTTATCGGTCTCACCGTCAAATGCAAGCTGCACTATACCGGTACGGTCACGGAGATCTATAAATATAAGGGCACCCAGGTCTCTCTGTCTCTGAACCCAACCCATAACGCAAACTTCATTGCCTATATCGAACTCGCTTATTTCTGCGCAATAACAAGATCTTTTGTCTTCTGCGGTCAAAAACTCTGCCATATCAAATAACCTTTCTTTCATTTTAATTTATAATCGTATCAAAATATTGTTTTTTGCCGATAACTTGGTATTAAAAATTACCTTCCGCAAGGTCTGCAAGAGTTATATCTGCCTGCTCACCGGTGGTCATGTTTTTAAGAACGGTCTTACCGTTATCAACCTCGTTATCACCGAGAACTGCAGTATAAGCAGCGCCTATTTTATCGGCATACTTCATCTGAGCTTTCAAAGAACGACCCATTATATCAAACTCTGCAAAGATGCCGTTTTTACGGAGAGCGTAAACAAGACGTCTCGCTTCAGCGGCACCCTTTTCGCCGATAGAGGCGATAAATGCCTTGGGTCTGGGTTCTTCACCGAAGGAGAGCCCTTCCCTTTCCATGGTGGAAACGAGTCTTTCCATACCCGAAGCAAAGCCAAGTCCACAAACGTTTGCCTTGCCGTCTATTTCCTTAACAAGACCGTCGTAACGTCCGCCTGCGAGGATTGCAAGACCGTTAACGGGATCCTTAAACTCAAATACGGTCTTCGTATAATAGTCAAGACCTCTTACTATACGGGGATCCTTTGTAAAGGATATTCCGCCGGCGGTAAGCTCTTTCTGAAGCACGTTATAATGAGCCTCACACTCTTCACAAAGGAAGTCGGTAATAAGGGGAGCGTTTTCGCCTATTCCCTGACAAACGGGACTCTTACAGTCCAGAATTCTCATGGGGTTTCTTTCAAGACGCCCCTTGCAGGTTTCACAAAGGTCATCCTTCTTTGACTCAAAATATTCCTTCAGAGCTTCCTGATATCTCTTTCTGCAGGTGGGACAGCCTATGGAGTTAACGTAAAGATTAGCCTTAATTCCAAGCTCTTTAAGGAAAGAATCTGCAAGAGTAATAATCTCAACGTCTGCATTGGGGTCGGAAGGTCCGAAAACCTCAACGCCAAACTGGTGGAACTCACGGAATCTGCCCGCCTGGGGTTTTTCATATCTGAATGCGGAAATGAAATAAAACAGCTTAAGGGGCATAAGGCCGCCGAAAAGACCGTGCTCGGAGCACTGTCTTACCACACTGGCAGTACCCTCGGGGCGAAGGGTTACGGAACGTCCGCCCTTATCCTCAAAGGTATACATTTCCTTCTGAACGATGTCGGTAGTATCACCAACGCCTCTCTGGAAGAGATTGGTGTCCTCAAAAGTGGGAAATCTTACTTCCCTGCAACCGAATTTCATGGCAGTGGCGGCTGCAACCTTTTCAACGTACTGCCATTTGTAGCTCTGGTCAGAGAGGACATCAACTGTACCTCTCGGCGCCTTTATCTCAGGCATAATATTCAACCTTTCGTTAGTTAATATATAAGTTGTGTTTTACAGTCTTTCAAGCTCCGGATTTTCATAGGGAGCAGAGTTTGCTCGGCTCTTTATAGCTTTGGTTTCCAAAGCCTTCATCATTATCTCCGCCGTGGTTATATTGGTGGCAACGGGAACGTTGTGCATATCGCACAGTCTTAAAAGGCCTATGCCCTCGGGATCGTTTATAATGGTGGGATCACGGAAAAACAGAAGCAAGTCCACCTCGTTATAGGCAATTTTTGAACCTATCTGCTCCATGCCTCCACTATTTCCGCTTAAAAACAGCTCAAACTTCAATCCCGTAAGCCCTGAAACAAACTTACCGGTAGTGGCCGTGGACAGGAGGGAATGCTTTGATAGTGTAGCGCAGTTAACCATACAAAACTGTACCAAAAGCTCTTTTTTTTGATCGTGAGCAATAATCGCTATATTCATACCTTTCTTTCCTTTCTGTCCTATTTAAATATGTAAAGGGCTACGTCTTCGCCACAAAGACGCATTGCTATGTTTTCCACAGCTCTCAGGCTTCTCGCCTTGCGAAGTTGACGAAGAAGAACGCCGTTAGGCGCGTTAACTGTTATGCGTATATCCTCAGGGACTATACCTATAAGTCGAACACAGGAGTTGTCTATAATATCATCCACGTTGGGAGCCAATCCCTTCTTCATCAGGGCAGGACGTATTCTATTAACTATCAACCTGGACTCGACCTTTTTTGCATAAGCTATCTCTGCAGTTCTTTCAGCATCTCTTACGGAAGCCGCATCGGGATTTGCAACGAGAAGCATAAACACTCCGGGATGGAATATCTTTATCAGACTGTCTTCAATACCCGAAGGGCAATCAATAAATACAAAATCGTAATCCTTGGCCTGCTCGGTAGCGTATTTACCAATAAAGTCCATAAGGTCGTCGGGAGAAACGGTGAGTCTTCCCGGGCCGGGAACAAAATGGAGATTGGGATAAAGCTCGTGAACGACTACCGCCGTTTCGTGATCGCATCTTCCAAGACAAAGGTCTTGTATATCAAAAAGTCCAGCATTGCAAAGTCCCAGACAAATATCAAGATTCCTCAGTCGGATATCGGCATCCAAAAGCAATACCCTCTTGCCAAAGCCTGCAAGACAAGCCGCAATATTGGCGCAAAGGGTGGTTTTTCCCACACCGCCTTTACCGGAAGCCATTAATATAACTTTTCCCATAAAATTTCTCCATTCACCGCCTGCGGTAACTCAAAAACAAATTAAAGATTTTCGAAGAAAAGATTTAATTTAAGCGTGAAGAACGCACCATATCTCAACGGTGCAGCGTATCTTTCACGCTAACACCTTCTTCCCGTGTTTTTTATTTTAAGGCACTAACGTACCTTCGTTTTTTATAATATCACTGCCGCCCATATCTTCAAAATAATACAGCAGCACGTCTTTTACACACTGAGCTATACTTGTAGTAGCGTTAAGGCCACCGTTTTCAACCACTATTGAAAAGGCTATAACAGGATCGTCAGCAGGAGCCACACCTACGAGAAGTGCAGTAGGCTGTCCAGTGGGCATTTCAGCGGTACCAGTCTTTACAGCAACCTGTACAACCTCTTCAAATCCCTTAAATCCCGAATAAGCAGTACCCTTTTGCTCTGTAACCATAACCATTCCATCGATAATGGTCTTTACGGTGTAATCGGAAAGCTCAAGGTCGCTTATTACCGTAGGAACGGCCTCGTAAACGCTCTCACCGGTCTGATTGTTTCTTATACTCTTTACAAGGTGAGTTTCCATAAGCTTGCCGCCGTTTGCTATGGTGGCGACGTAGTTGCAGAGCTGCAGAGGTGTACCGGAATTATCAGACTGGCCGATTACTGCGGTAAGGGTCTCCTGGGGCGCCCAGGTCTGTCCTTTCGATTCTCTGTATTCTCTGCCAGCAACAATACCTGCTCTTTCACCGGGAAGCTCAATACCGAGTTTTTGGCCAAAACCAAGCATCTTTGCGTAATAATTAAGAGTATCTATACCAAGCTGTCTGCCCGTATCATAGAAAAACACGTTGCAGGAATGCTTGAGCGCCGTCTGTACGGTAACCTTTCCGTGAGCAGTGGAGTTAAAGCACACAGGGGTATAGTCAGTATAATACTCGTATATGCCCTCACAGACAATGGAGGATTTGGCATTTATAAGACCCTCTTCAAGTCCTGCTACAGAAGCTACCATTTTATAAGTAGAGCCGAGGGGGAACAGCCCTGCTATTGATCTGTTAAGGAAAGGTTTGCCTTCGTTTTTAGCGTTCTCCGCATAGTCGGCGTTGTAGGTCCCAAGATTGTAGGTAGGATAGGACGCCATAGCCAAAATCTCGCCCGTTGAAATTTCCATAAAGACTCCGGAGGCGGAATTTGCAGCATCTTCCCCGTTCTGAGCCTTCAGAACTTCCACAAGGTGAGCCAGACCCTTTTCAAGGATCTTTTGCATATTGGTATCAATGGTAAGAACCACGTCGTTACCTATTTTGGGGTCGATATTTTCAACTACCTCAACAGTAGCTCCGGAAAGATCGGTAACGGTATATCTATAACCGTCAGTACCCTTTAGATAACTCTCGTAAACCTTCTCTATACCTTCCTTACCTACGATATCGTTCATACCGTAGCCAAGTTCCTTGTAGGTGGAGTATTCCTCGGCGAATATCTTACCCACGTAGCCGATTATGTGAGAGGCAAAATACTCTTCGGTATAATATCTTACGGGAATCTCCTCAAGGTATACGCCGGGCAGTTCCTGGCTGTTTTCTCTTACAGCCGTGGCAGTGCTGAGGTTTATATCCTCTGCAAAGGTAAACTGAAAGCTCTCTGCTCGCAGGTATATTTCGTACCTTACGGCTATTATTTTTCTTGCCTCTTCTTCGGAGTAACTGCCAAGCTTATAGTATTTTACCAACGCAGCCATTACCTCGTCGGCAGTATCGGCAGTGGACACCTTTGCCCTTTTCAGATATGTGTCAAAGCTCTTTTTTGCATTTTCGCTTCCGAACATATCACTGTCAAAGACGTAAGGCTGTGCCTCCGATATGGGGAAGGTATCAATATATTCCTGGTCGTGGGCGTCAAAGATATTTATTAGCGTGAGGATTTCCTTGTTAAGATCCTCAGAAAGGGTGGTATTTATATTTACCGCAAAAGCGGATTTGTTGGTAACTATAGGAAGAAAATTTCTGTCAAGTATCTCCCCTCTCGGGGCGGTAACGGATACCTTTCTGACAACGCTTGATTGAGATTGTTTAAGATACTCCTCTCCGTTTACAAGCTGGAGATTTATCAATCTTAAAACAAATATCCCGAATATGGCGGCAAAAATAATGCTTATGATCGCCACTCGCATCTTTTTTTCTATCATTTTAATCTCCATATCACCGTTTACGGTGCTTGCGCTCTATATAGCTCCGCGAGAACGTCTTGCACGGGAGTCGTCAGAACTTCTTTTCCCCATTAGCAAGGCCACAATAGCATAAACAAGAGGTATAAACGGAAGTGTCAGTATAATCTCCGGCAGGGTTACAGAAAGGAACATCTCCTTAACGGAAAACCCACCCATTACAACAAGATATTCACCCCAATAAATCAGTCGGGTCAAAATATATGCGGCTATTCCCGACACGGTAGCGGAGAGAATGTTGGGAGAAAGTGCCTCTGAGGCCAGTATTGCGAGAAAATATCCCATAAGCATAAAGATAATCCCACGAAGCCCAAAAGCAACGCCTGAGGTATAGTCGACGAGCAAGCCCCCTATAAGTCCCAGGACTGCGGCAAACTTTTCACTCTCCCTTATTCCCGCAACGACTACAAGAATCAGTATGAGATCAGGCGCAACGCCGTTATAAGAAAGGGGTACCGCAATGTACTGCAGTATATAAAAAATTATAAGAAAAATAGGATAAACAAAGTATTTTTTAGTCATTTTCGACCTCATCGGAACGGTTCGTTATAACGTACACGCTCTTAAGCTCGGAAAAATCCACCGCCGCTTCTACAACAGCGTATTGGGAGAGCCCGTTATCCTCTATCTCTATATCAATTATCTTACCTATCCTGATATCTGCGGGATAGGTACCGTTGAGGCCGGATGTATACACGGCATCGCCTCTGGTTATGTTAGAGTTTTTAGGTATATATACAAGAGTCAGATTACCCTTTGTCATCTGCTCGAGAGAGCCTTCGGTCATTGCCATATCTCCCGTGCGGGTGATTTTGGCGCCAACCGAAACGTTTGTATTGAGTATGGTGGTCACGTCCGCGCAATAAGGGCTTACGGAAGATACGTACCCAACCAATCCTTCGGAGGTGATTACTATGTCCTTCTTTTTCACACCCGAGGTGGAGCCCCTGTTTATCTGGAACTTAGAAACAAATCCGCCTGTACTAATTGAAACTATATCGGCGTAAACGTACTCGTAATCGGGATGTATTTCCTTAATTCCCAAGAGATCCTTCAGTTTCTGATTTTCTATGGCATAGACTGAAGATGCGTTAAGCTTGTCCTCAAGCTCTTTGACCTGCAACCGAAGTCTTTCGTTTTCCTCTTTCAGGTTGTCGTATTCAGAAAAGGTATTGAAAAAATCCTCTACCCCATCCGAAACATTCTTAAAGAAGGTCTGTACGGGGGTAATCACCAACCCAACCAGAGTTTTGGGAGGGGTGGAACCGCCGTCAGCTATCATATTTATCATAAATCCGCAAAGGAACAGCACGATAATCAGCATAATTACAAAAAATCTGCTGCCAAAGAATCTTCTCATACCGATTTCCGTCCTTTCCGAGGTTTATTGATGAAGGTTACACCAGAGAGTTATACTTTTTGAGTTCGTCAAGCATATCAAGGGCAGAACCTGCGCCCATAGCAACGCACTCCATGGGGAGGGGGGCAACTTCAACGTTAACGCCGATTGTGTTGTATATTATTTCGGGCCAGCCCTTAATAAGAGCAGTACCGCCGGTAAGAACTATACCGTTGGCGATAATGTCTGCCGAAAGCTCAGGGTCGATATGCTCAAGAGTATATTTTATACCATCTATTATACTGTGAACAGAGGGCATTATGGCATCTTTCACGTCATCGGAAGACACGGCGATATTTACAGGGAGCCCCCTTGTAAGGTCACGACCACTGACGGTCATAAAGTCCATAGTACTGTATTCTTCAATGTTTGCGAGCTTTATTTTCAACTGCTCTGCCGTAGGCTCTCCGATAAGCACGTTATGGTCGCGCTTTATAAGGTTTATTATTTCTCGATCAAGAGAATTACCCGCGTGGCTCAAGGAGTTGTACGCAACAACACCACCCATGGATATTACGGCAATCTCAGTAGTGCCGCCGCCAAGGTCAACAACCATATGCCCCTTGGGCTCAAATATGGGCAGTCCTGCGCCGATAGCCGCAGCAAGAGGTTCTTCAATAAGAAAAACTTTCTTTGCATGAGTGGCATAGGCCACGTCTTCAACAGCCCTTCTCTCCACCGCCGTAGCACGGCAAGGTATAGACATCATCATTCTCGTTCCGCCAAAGGTGGTCTGAGATATTCTTTTCATATAAGTACGAAGCATAGTAGATGCCTTTTCGTAGCTGGATATAACGCCGTCCTGTATGGTATAGTCCACGGATATTGTATTGGGCACTCTGCCAAGCATGGACTTGGCTTCTCTGCCTACGGCAATGGTCTTACTGTTAAGAGTATCCACCGCCAGAATGGAGGGCTCGTTTATAAGTACGCCCTTGTTTTTCTTGTAGATAAGGGTATTTACAGTACCAAGGTCAACGCCGTAATCGTTCATAATTTTTCCCCTATAAGTGAGTGTGTTAATGGGTGTGTTTTTACAAAAATCCTGCATAGGGTACATTACCCCATACTATATCAGTTAATTATAACATACTTTATATAAAAAATCAATAGGACTGATAATATTGGCAGATTTTTTTTGCTTTTTAAACAAATAAAATAGTGGTCTCTTTTAACAAATTGCAAGAGACCACCATTTTTCTAAAAAAGAATGCCCCGCCGTTTGCACGGCGGGGCAAATCTTTTTATCTTAAGATGTTAATCTTTAGATTAGTCGTCGAGAGTACCAACTTCGTCGATGGGAGCAACAACGAGCTGTACTTCAGCAACCTTAACGTTTACGATAGCAGCCTGGAGTTCAGCGTCGCCAGCGTAGTTGTCAATAGCAGCCTTGAGGGCAGCTACAGCAGCTTCGAAAGCAGCGTAGGACTCAGCAGTGTACTTGGAACCGTCAACGGTAAGAGCAGCTTCGTATGCAGCCTTAGCAGCTTCATACATAGCGCCGGTAGCAGACTCGATGGTTACGAGAGCAGCTTCAGCAGCCTTGAAAGCAGCGAGAGCTTCAGCAATAGTAACGTCTACTTCAGTTTCAACGTTTACAGCATCCATAAGGGTGTTGTAAGCAGCTTCGTATGCTTCGTAGGAAGCGGGAGTGTAAAGTTCTGCATCAGCAAGTTTAACGTTAGCAAGAGACTTGAGGATGGAGTTTGCAGAAACAACAAGCTTGGAAATGTAGTTACCCTGGTTGTATGCACCTGCAGCAATATCAGTCTTAGTTTCGTTAGCAGCAACGCGGAGATCCTTAAGATCAACAGCGAGGCCAGTAGCGCGAGCTTCAGCAGTAGCTACGATCTCATCAACAAGAGCAAGAACGTCTTCAACGGTGTAAACAGCGTCGCCGAGTTCAGCCTTAGCGAGTTCAACGGTAGCAGCGAGAGCATCAGCAGCAGCCTGAATTTCTTCAGCAGTGTAGATGTAGAGAGCGCCATCCTTGTAGTTAGCCATTACAACTTCAGCAGTTTCATAAGCTCTTACAAGTCTGCCGGGAGCTGCAAGGAATGCAGTCTGAATGGTTTCAGCTTCTTCCATTACAGGAGCAAGAACTTCAGCCTTAAGAGCGTTGAGAGCAGAAGAGTGCTGTTCAGCAGCTACAGCTACGTAGTTAGAGAGGTAAGTAGTGAGCTCAAGAGCATACCAGAGAGGCATGTTGTAAGCGTTCCAGTTAAGGGGTTCCATCTTACCGGTAAGAGGATTGAGAACGAGGGGGAATGTGCCTTCAGCAACACCATCACGAATGTCGTTAGCAAAGAATGCGAGCTTAGCAGCATCTTCTCTAAGAGCAGTGGGATACTGACCGGTAACGATAGCGTTAACACCGTTAACAGCCTTATCGAATGCCTTGTAGAAGTTGATGTAGAAGTAATCGTTGTCGAGGCTGTAGATGTTAGCAGCTTCGGAATAGTTAGCAACAGCTCTGAGAGTCCATGCGAAGTATTCGTAAGGTCTCATTTCAGATTCAGCGGGGAAGTACTTCTTAATGCTTCTAACGTGAGCGTCGAGAGCATCCTGAACGTCCTTAACGCTGTTCTTGTTGCCGTAAACCTTAGCAGTGAGAGTAAGGTCGATCTGTGCAAAGAATACGTCGAGACAAGCAGCACCCTTAGCGGTGAAGAGCTTGTAAAGAACTTCCTGAACGTCTTCGTAAGCAGCTTCAAGCTGAGCGGGAGTAGCTCTGTTGGTATAATCAACCCACTGACCGTTAACCTTAACCTGATAGTATCTGTCAATAAGCTTGTTGAGAGCGCTCATAGCATCAGCAAGATTCTTGAGTTCGCCTTCAACGTAGTTAGCAGCTTTACCGTATTCGGTCTTAGGCTGCTCGCTAATAATGTAATTAGCCTTTTCGCCATCAATGGTGAGTTCGAAGATTTCAGCGAGTTCTTCGTTTACCCACTGGAACATAGCGATACGGTCGGTAACGTTTACGCAAAGGAGAGCAGCAGCAGCTTCGAGTTCAGCAATGAGCTCCTTAATAAGAGCTTCCTTGGTACCAACGGTAACGTCAAGAATAGAGAAGTCGCCGGAGAAGTCGAGCTTGTCGCCATTAGCGTATTCGTACTTGTTGAAATAGTGACCTACATAAACGCCAGTCTCACCAAGTTCGTCATGCCATTCGGTAGCATAAACGTCTCTGATGTAGTCGTAAACAGAGTAGAAGTAAGCGTAGTTTCTTACAGCGTAGTCGTATGCGAGATCATCTTCGCTTACGGGGTCGCCCATAACGATGTCAAGGAAGGAACCATCGCCGAATTCAACGTCGTAAACAACAACGGGAGTGCTGGAGTATACGGGGATCTTGTTGCCGTTTTCATCAAGAACGTAGTGCTTGCCCTGGGTCTGGTTCCAGCTTTCCTTCCATACGGGATTACCGTTTTTGTCGGTAGCCTGAACATACTGGCCATTTTCATGGGAAGCTTCGTCAGAGTTGAGACCGGTAACGAATGTAGCTTCGGTACCGTGACCGGTAAGGAGATAGAAGTAAAGTTTGCAGTCGTCGTCGTCAGCATCAAGGCCATCAACGAACATAGCTCTGTAGGTAAGGAAATCGTACTTATCCATAGCAGCTACGAGTTCATCAACGGGATAACCGCCGAGATCGGGAGCTTCGGTATTGAGCTTCTTAGCAATGTAAGCTTCCATAAGCTCAATAGCAGCCTCTACTTCGGGAAGGAGAGAGAGGTAAGCGTAAGCTACAGGAGTGAACTCGAGAGCGTATTCAAAGGTAGAAGCCTTGAGTTCGTAAGAGCCCCACTGATCGTGAGTGGATTCCCAACCGTAGATCGCATGGATATAATCATAGTTAACCTGGGGGTATGCTCTGAGGTAAACGATATCGAGGGGAAGTTCAGCAGTAGCTACACCGTCGTTAGAGGGGAGCATGTTGCTGAGCTGAGTATAGAGAACCTTAAGAGTATCGTAGCCAGGAATAATATTGCTATTATCCTCGGGGTCTATACCAAGGTTATCAGTGGTGTACTCGCTGTAGTAAGAGAGGAGGTTGCCTGCCTTCTTGTAAAGAGCAAGGCCTTCTGCAACTTCAGCAGCAGTGATCTTCTGACCAGCAGCGGGAACGAGAGCAGCGATGTTAGCTTCGATATTGTCAACGAAAGCGTGGATAGCATCAGCGCTAAGGCCCTTGAGCTTCTGGAAGGGGTTCATAATCTTAAGAGCTCTGTCATAGTCAGCGTCGTCAACAGAGTAAACGAGCATCTGTTCGCCAGCAGCGTTCTTGCTCTCTACAGCAGTTCCCTTAAGGAAACCGGCAATAACGTCTACCCAGAAGTTACCGTTGTTACCATCGCCGTAGCCTACATGGTCAAGAAGTCTACGAGCGTAGTCGATCTGACCTCTGAGGTTGTAGATAGTGGAGATGTTTTCTACGGTCTGAGCGTAGAGAGGAATGTTTTCTTCAATGTAAACTTCGTAAAGAGCCTCAACCTGGAGAAGTTCCATTACAGCGGCAAGAGCAGCCTTATAATCAAATGCATTAGCAGCAATTTCTTCTTCAGTGGGACCTACGAGTTCCCAACAGAGGTCTTCAAAGGTAGCATAAAGATCTTCTACCTTGCCTTCGAATTCAGCGTAAAGAACGCCGTTAACGTTAAAGAGGGAAGCAGCGCGGAGCTGAGACTGGAGCTCGGTAAGGAGCTGAGCAGCTTCTTCGCTATGAGCAGCGATTTCAGCAAAGCTGAACCACTGGTAGCCACCGAGGATACCGAGTTCGGACTCGATGCCGTAAGCAGCCTTGAGGTTAACTACGGGATAAGGATTGATACCGTAGGATGCGTTGTAAACGTCTTCGCCATTGTAAGCTACATTATTGTTTACTTCATTAGCAAAGTCGGTGTAAAGCTTGAGCTCTTCAGCATAGGGGCAGTTTGCTGCGGTTACCATGCTTCTGAGAGCAGCAATAAAGTCCTTGGCAGCCTGGATAGCAGTCTTGTAGATAATGGTTCTTCTAAGATTGAATTCACCAGAGAACCAATCAGCATCAGCATGGGTGCCAAAGTAAGCAGCGGAAGTAACGTAAGCCATCAACATATCGAATACTTCGAGAGTATCGCTATAAGCAACTTCCTTAACAGGTCTGTTTGTCTTCTGGGGGAGAAGATCGGTACGGTTGTTTGCTTTGATCCAATCAATAACAGCGTTCATGGAGTCAGTAGTAGTCTGAATCTTATCGCCGTATTCATTCTTAACTTCTAAGAACTTTTTGCCAGCAGAATTCAAGTACTTTTCTCTAATCTCCTGGGGAAGTTCGCTGCTCCAGTTTACAAGCTGTTCAGTAGTGGTTTCACCATTAGTCTGACCATCAGCATAGTAAAGAGCTTTTACAGCGGCAAGAATGTCGGTGTAACCCCAAGCCTGAGCAACTGCATTGATAGCATCAGACTCAGCAAGAATAGCAAGGAAATCAGCCTCGGATTCTACGGGGAAGAGTTTGGAAAGATCAACGCCGCCGTAGGGATATACGGGAGCTACAGGTTCTTCACCAACAAGTTTACCAGACTCATAGTCTTTTATCTTGTCAGGATAACCGTCGTCTTCGTCCATATCATCCCAATAATCGACGATTTCGTCGAATCGGTCGTCATAACGAGCGATGTCGGAATAAACAGTAGAGTTCCAAACTGCGCCGCCCAAGTTCATAACAACGCCAATACGCTGATTACTATTGGTGGTAATATACGCATCGGCTCTATTAGCGTCGAAGAGTATATTGTCGACGAGCATCATGGGACCTACTTCGAGAAGAGTATCAATGAGATCATTGATTTCTTCTACATATTCGCTATAGTTAGTCTGCTCTTCAGTGTTAGCAGAGAAAACCATAGTGAACATAGAGAGAACCATTGCTATCGCGAGGATAGAAGCAATAATCTTCTTCATGGGTTTCTTTTCCTCCTTAAGGAATTTAATAAAAATAATTATTTTCCGGATAAATAGAGATAGATACCCCTACCATCCGTGTGAACATTATAACATAAAAGATTTCAAAATGCAATACCCTTTTGTAATTTTTTTGTAATTT
>JAZQLP010000012.1:0-9275 GCA_045542755.1 Eubacteriales bacterium | reverse complement strand
GGATTTTTGTTCTCCTTGACCAGAGCGTGATAATCGTCCTTTTGGACGGCCTGATAGTCGCCTCTGATTTTCTGCGGGGTCTCGGCGGAGGAGTAGGTGGGCTTTGGAAGGTTAGTTGAGGAAAGCCTTTGTTTCTGTTCTGAAGACAAACTTGCAGAGATTTCTCCCGTCTTGAAATAGCGGTTCAGCATCCCCATTGCCCTCTCGGTTGCGGTGGCCGTTACGTAGTCGTCGTAGGTGAACTCTCTCCTTTCCGTTGTCGCCATCTTTGGTGATGTGCTGTTGGACAAGATGGAGGGAGTGGGCTGTTTTGATTCTGTAGCGGCCTCGGTACGTTTTACCGTGTTACTCGCAGTTGAAGAGGTCGTTTTCGTTGTGGTCTTTGCTGTACTTTTGTTAAGCACACCTTTGTTAGGTGTTGAAGAGGCAGAGGGCGTATCTGATTTTATGACGGCGACCGCCTTTTCCTCTTCTTTTTTCTTCTTTTTCTTTAAGGTTGAGGACGAACCGCCGTCCTCTTTGATTATTACAGTTTTGTCTTTTATGGGCATAACTTTTCTCCTTTCTTATTCAATATGTGAAATTGCTTAAGTTTTTCGCCCTTTGCTATAACATTTTATCACATAATGAAAGAAAAGTAAAAGAGACACACCTGTAAACTTTTTGTTAATTTTTATAAGAATAGAGGGACAATTATTGACTGTTGGCCGTCTCCCAACAGCCCTTGCTGTGCAAGGGCTGTTTTCTTTGCCAGCGGGCAAAGAAACCCCCGAAGGCGGTTGCCTTCGGGGTTGGGGACTAGTATCTATCTCTCAGGCCGAGGACCGTGTCCACGGGGAGGGAGAGGACGATGCCGCGGGCTTCGGTTTTGATGCCGCAGCTTTCGCCAATGGCCTGCATTATTTTGGTTTTGGACTCGTTGTCGGCAATTATTATTACCAGCTCTTTTTCGTCGTGGATCTCAATGCCCAGACGCTTTACCGTTTCCTCGCTGAAGGCCTGACGGGTATGGATTATAGTGCCGCCGCCTGCGCCAACGGCTCTGGCCGCGTCCATTACGTTGTCGCTGAAGCCCTGATTTACCAGGGTGACTATCATTGAATATTTAACTTCTGACATACCGTTTTCGTCCTTTCTTTCGGAAGGTAATTGGAGATTATCCAGGTCGGAGGAGAGTACTCTTAAGATGAAATTACTGGCCGCCGTAATTGGGAGGGTAAAGGCGATACCGCTGTTTACCGTACCCAGCTTAAGCTGGAAGTAGAGCTTTTTGAGAACGTCCTCAGCGTGAGCCTTGGACATAACTCCCATGGTGAGGATCTTATCCGTGCTTCCTATACCCAGAATGTCAAGTATCTCTCTGGAAGCCGTACCGTCGCAGTGGGCAAGGGTGTAGTGGAAGGTGACCTCTTCTGTTTGGAAGAGCTCTGCCGCTTCGTCGGAAAGGTGGGAGTTTGCTATAAGAATGAGGAGTCTGGGGGCTAAGGATTTGGGGTCTTTTGTCATATATACAGCTCCTCTCCGATTTCAATAATATCGTCGCTGTCGTCGGGTATAACAACCTGAGCAACAACCTTCTTTTCAATCTTTCTGATCTTGATATTGTAAGCGATACCCATTATCTGTACTGCGATAAGGGGGGTAAGGGCAACCAGAGCAACCACGCCGGAGGCATCGGTCATAATGTTGCCGCCCATGGTCTGACAGGCGCCAAGACAGAGGGGAAGGAGGAAGGTGGAGGTCATGGGACCTGAGGCAACTCCGCCCGAGTCAAAGGCTATACCGACGAATATCTTGGGTACAAGACGGGTCATTACAAGGGCTAAAAGATAGCCGGGAATCACTATATAATAAATGGAGATACCCGTGAGGATTCGGAGCATTGCAAGTCCCACACTCACCGCAACGCCTACCGAGAGGCAGGTGTTCATGGCCTTTGCGGATATCTTACCCTCGGTAACGGCCTGAATCTGACGGTTGAGTATCTGGATGGCGGGCTCGGCCTTGACTATAAAGTAGCCTATGAGCATACCTATGGGGACGAGGAGCCATTTGGAGTCAAGTCCCGCAAGCTCTCTGCCAAGCATGGTACCTACGGGAGCAAAGCCAACGTTAACGCCGCAAAGGAACATTACAAGGCCAAGATAGGTATATCCGAAGCCTACTCCCATACGGAGCATCTGACGTTTATGGTATCTGCGGCTGACAAGCTGGAATATAAAGAATACGGCCACTATGGGAAGAATTGAGATGATTACTTCCTCTAAATATCGGGGCATCTCAATACCGAAGGCGTGAGCCACGTCCTTCATGGTGGAGGGGGTGGGTACCTGAGCTTCCTCGTAGAGAGCCTCGTTGGGGGTGTAGAAGCAGCCGAGAATAAGGGTTGCAAGAATGGGTCCCACGCTGGAGAGGGCAACCAAGCCGAAGGAGTCGTTGGCGGCGTTTTTATCGCTTCTTATCATGGAAAGACCCACACCGAAGGCCATAATAAAGGGTACGGTTATGGGGCCCGTGGTAACGCCTCCCGAGTCAAAGGCCACGGCTACAAAGCTGTCGGGCACAAAGAAGGAGAGGGCAAGAAGGCATCCGTAAAGAATCATAAGAAGAATGCCAAGGTCTATTTTGAATATAATTCTTATTACCGCAAGAGCAAGGAAAATGCCCACGCCCACCGCAACGGTGAGGATAATGGTGAGGTTGGGGATGGAGGGCACCTGCTCGGCCAATACCTGAAGGTCGGGCTCGGCAACGGTGACGATAAAGCCCATAAGCAGGGAGATTATTACGGCTGGGAGGAAGTGACGGGATGAGGCGACCTTAACGCCGATACCTTCGCCCAGAGGGCTCATGGCCATCTCGGCACCAAGCTGGAACATGCCCATGCCCACAATGAGGAGCACCGCGCCGAAAATGAACATAACCATGGTTCCCACGTCAATGGGTACCCAGAATATACTCAAAGCCAGAACTATACCCGTAATGGGGAGCACCGCGGCCAGGGATTCTTTGATTTTTTCTTTCAGCTTCGGGGTCATTTGCCTTCCCTCCTTACATAATAAACATATACAATAATTATACCAAAAATTACACTATAAAGCAAGGGGTGGAGTGTGGGGTTTTTTGTGACATTTGAAAGGGGCGCCGCTTTGTGGCGAATGCAGAATTCAGAATGCAGAATTCAGAATGCAGAATGCAGAATGGAAAATGGAGAATGCAGAATTCAGAATGCAGAATGGTGGTGCCAACGGCGCGTCCTGGTCCTTGGTCCCTGGACCTTGGCCCCTGGCCCCTATAACGTCCCACCGAGGCTCTGCGGTTGCAGAGCCTCGGTTTTCTGCCCGAAGGGCGCAGAAAACCCCAAGCGGCACTGCCGCTTGGGGTGGGACGTGATTACTCTTCTTCAGTTTCTTCTTCGGTTCTGGGTTCTTCCACCGTTACCAGGGCCTTTTCAACCCTGTGGTCCTCGATGAGAATTACCTTAACGTGGAGGCCGTAGGCGTCAACCTCTATTTCGGTGCCGTCGTCGGGGACGGAGCCGTACAGACTGAATACGAATCCACCGAAGGTGTCGTACTCGTCAACGGGGAGGTCAACCTTCAGGGTTTCGGCAACCTCGTCAAGGGGTACGGTGCCCTTAATCTCCCAGGTGGAGGAGTCTATGGCCTTGATTTCAGCCTCTTCCTCGGGCTGGGTGGCATCGTCCTCAAGGTCGCCCACAAGCTGCTCAAGAATGTCGTTCATGGTGACTATGCCCACAAATCCGCCGTAATCGTCAAGGACAACGGCAAAGTGGTTTCTGGTCTTTTTCATCTGCTTAAACAGGACTCCCGCCTTAACGTTTTCGGGTACGAAATAGGGGGCGGTTACGGCGTTTTCCATAACGCTTTCACGGCTCTTGTCCTGAAGTCTGAAATAGTCCTTGGAGTTAAGTATGCCCACGACGTCGTCCACCGACTCTCCGCAAATAGGGAAGAGGGTATGGCGGCTGGCGTTGATGGTGGTATCCCATTCGTCGTTGGTTTCCTCTGTCCAGAGGAGGGATACTTCGGTTCTATGGGTGAGGAATTCGTCCACCGTAAGGTCGCCGAATTCAAATACGTTCTGTATGATTTCGTTTTCGCTTGAGTCAAAAACACCCGACTTTGTACCCTCGTCCACCATCATAAGTACTTCTTCTTCGCTGACGTTTTCCTCTTTTGCGTTGGGGTCAATGCCCATAAGACGGAGAACGGCGTTGGTGGATACGGTGAGGAGCCATACTATGGGAGTAAATATCTTGGCGCAGAAGGTAAGGATTCCTGCAAGGCCAAGGGCGATGGGCTCGGTCTTTTTCATGGCAAGCTGCTTGGGTACAAGCTCGCCCAGAACAAGGGTGAAGTAGGACAGTATGAGGGTGATAAGAACTACCGATACGGCGTTTACCGTGGCGGCGGGAATCCCCACACCCCAGGATATAATGAGGTCGGTAAGTCTATCGGCAAAGTTTTCAGCCGCAAACGCACTTCCCAGAAATCCCGCAAAGGTGATGGCCACCTGAATGGTGGAAAGGAATCTGGCAGGTACCTTTTTGAGTGCTTCAAGGCGTTTTGCTCTTTTATTGCCCTGCTCAATAAGTACGGCTATCTTTGCATCCTTCATTGAAATGACCGCAATTTCCGCACAGGCGAAAACGGCGTTGAGTAAAATAAGAATTACTTGCAGCAAAAGTTGCCACAACAACGGGTCGTCCATAAATTGAACCTTTCTTTCTTTTAAAAAATATTTTTCTTTACAGCAAAACAAGACACCCGACCGACCTCATTTGTCGCTCAAGTGCCTCAAGTATCAATATTCGGTTACGGCCCATCGGGGAATACTATCAGGGTCGGCGGACATTTATACTATCTCTCTTTCTGCTGTGTAAGTTTCGGTTAGTCTTTGATAACCGGGAAGCATTATATCATTTTTCGGGACGGTTGTCAAGGGAGAGGGGGGAATGTTCAAGGTTTTATTACAATTAGGTAATAGGTTATAGAGCGTAGGTTATAGGGGCCTATCCCTATGCTCTACGCTCTATGCTCTTTCACCTAAGGGTATTGCAATTTCTCCAATAATATGCTATAATAAGGTAAATTATGCTGGGGAGGTATGCGGCGTGAAGAGAATAGCGGCCATTTTGGCGATAATTCTATCTCTGTCCTTGCTTTCCGTTCCCTTTGGGGCGGAGCTTGTGACGGTCACTTCCCCTGCGCGTCTTATGGAGGAGATCGCCTCTTCCCATGATATGGAGGTCATAAATCTCTCAAAGGATATGACCTTTGGGGAGGACTGCAAGAGTCTTTATCTGAATAAGAGCCTTGTTCTCCGCGGAGATAAGACTACTCCCGTCACCCTCACCGAAGGGCGGTTTATAGTTGAGGGGCAGAGCGACCTGCCCATTACGGTGGTATTTGAAAATATTAATTTTATAAGCACTAACAAATCGTCCGCCCCCGCCATTGAGGTCAAGGGCAACGTAAAGATTACCTTTTCGGGCTGTACCTTTGAGAATTATAGGGGTAGCGGCGTGAGGATAGTTGCAGAGGAGGGCTATTTTATAACCTCCACCTTTAAGAATTGCACCTTTAGGGGGAACAGTACCTTCAACAGCGACCTTGCCTTTTCGGATTTTGGCGGCGGCATCTGTGCCATGGGTACGGATAACAATCTGACCCTTAATCTGACGGGGTGCATTTTTGAGGATAACGTCTCCGTTTACGGTGGCGGACTCTTCTTTAAGGAAGCCACGGCTACTATTACGGGCTGCACCTTTAACAACAACGGAGCCAAGGACAGTGGCGGCGGTATTTACGGGCAAAGAGGAAGCCTGACACTTAACGGCTGTACCTTTAACCTTAATTCTGCCAAGGGGTATGGGGGCGGTATCGCCCTTTTGAAGGTAAAGCTTACTATGCTTGACTGCGTGGTGGCACAGAATGGCGCAAAAACCGCAGGTGGCGGACTTTGGCTTAAAGAGATGGGACATCCCCGATATGGGGGCGATGATGAGTATATTGCCAACTCTTATCCCTATAATATAGACGTTAATATTGATAATTGCTCCTTTTATCTTAACGAGGTCAATGCCGTTTACAGTAGCTCCGACCCCGATTCGGACAGTATAAGCTTTGATCTTATGGGATATATTGAGGTGAATATCCGCCTTTCCACCTTTGCTTATCACGAGGGTGAGCAGACGATTTATAATAACCCAGACGTTAACTTCTTCGGTTGTATCCTTGAAGAGGACGGGATTGAAAAACAGATGCCCTCTGCGGAAAACGGCTACTGCCTTATATACGACGAGGATGAAAGTCAGCCCACTATTGACTCGGAGCACCGACTTTCCGACCTCCCTCATCTTAACTGCGTAAACGACGACCCTGCTCTCCGCATCCCCCTTGAGGCGGTGAAGGAGGCCTACGGAGATGCCTTCAGCGGATACTACGGAACCTTCCCCGTGGGGGATAACTACGGCGAGGTGGAGATGAGCTTTACCTTCCACAGCCTTCGCACCCAAATCGTCAAGGCCACCCGCGGCACACCCATTCCCGAGATTCCTGCACCCATGAGGGATATGTATTCCTTCGGGGGCTGGTACTTCCCCGACGGAAGCAGGCTGGCAGGGTACAGACTTCTTGTTGGCGGCGACGTTAACAGTATAGAATTTTCTCCCTTGTGGACTCATAATACCCGATACTACCTTACCCTTGCAGGCGTTGGATTTGTTATTGCCTGCGGAACGGTGGGGTGGGTTGTTGTGAAGAAGAGAATGAAGAGCATAGAGCATAGAGCGTAGAGCGTAGGGAGGAAATCTCCATTACCTACAACCTACCCGACAGTGCTCCCATTCCCTCTCGCCGCAGCGCCCCTATAACCTATAACCTTTGCTCTATAACCTCATGGTAATAAACACAAAAGAAACGGACGGTAAAAATCATGTCAAAAGGAATGCAGTCGCTTCGTGAACTTTATAAGATAGGAAGAGGGCCTTCCTCTTCTCATACCATCGGCCCCGAAAGAGCCTGCAACAGAATGAAGAAAAAATACCCCGAAGCGGATAGCTTTGAGGTTATTCTTTACGGCTCTCTGGCTATGACGGGAGAGGGTCACGGCACGGACAGTGTCATAGTAAAGACCTTTACACCCATTCCCGTTAAGGTTGTGTTCGACCCCGAAAAGGGCGACCTGCCCCATGCCAACACCATGGACATGATAGCCTACAAGGACGGCGCCGAGATAGGCCGCGAGAGGATAATGAGCGTGGGCGGCGGCACCATCAGGGCAGAGGGTGAGGAAGTGGCGGAAATCCCCTTGGTTTACACACTTTCTACCTTTGACGAAATCTCCCAATACTGCGCTTCCAAGAGAATGCGACTCTGGGAATACGTGGTTGAGGTTGAGGGCGAGGAGATTCTCGACTACCTTGACGACGTGTGGCAGGTAATGAAAAACTGCATCTACGACGGCCTTACCGAATCGGGTGAGCTTCCCGGTGGACTTAAATTACAGCGTAAAGCAAAATACCTTTACAATCAGCGACATATGGATGAAAGCCCCGCTACCAGAGAGAACCGTGTGGTTTGCTCCTACGCATACGCCGTAAGTGAGCAGAACGCGGCGGGTGGCACCATTGTTACCGCCCCCACCTGCGGCGCATCGGGGGTTCTGCCCTCGGTACTCCTTTACGAGCAGGAGAGATACGGACTCCGTGACGCGGTGATAGTCAAGGCCCTTGCCACGGCGGGTATAATAGGCAACCTTATTAAGACCAACGCCTCCATTTCGGGCGCAGAGTGCGGATGTCAGGCCGAGATAGGCTCTGCCTGCAGTATGGCCGCCGCCGCCCTTGCGGAGCTGTTTGAAATGGGACTCCCCCAGATAGAGTACGCCGCCGAGGTTGCTATGGAGCATCATCTGGGTCTTACCTGCGACCCCATATTCGGCCTTGTGCAGATACCCTGTATTGAACGAAACGCCGTTGCGGCCATGCGCGCCATAAACGCCGTCAGCCTTGCAAACTTCCTTACCGATACCCGTAAAATATCCTTTGACCTTGTTATAAAGACCATGTACGAAACCGGCCGCGACCTGCTTTCTCACTACAGAGAGACCAGCGCGGGAGGATTGGCGAAGCTGTATAAATAGAGCGCCAAATGCGCTCAGTTATATTCGCCTTACGGCGAGTTATATTCGGCTATGCCGAGTGATATTCGCTACGCGAGTGATATTGGCCTTTGGCCAGTTTTGGAGGCGGATATAATACCACTGCCGCAAAGCGGTAATATCACTCCGAGCAAAGCGAGGAATATCACTTGCCCACAGGGCAAATATCACTCAAAAGGGACCAAGGCCGCTGCGGTGGAAAATCAATATTCTTGCTGACCTTAATCAGAATAGGAGGATAAATATGAAACACATTCTATCTACCTTGAAGGAAATGGCTCTTCGCGAGGCGAAGAATCAGGATCCAAAGCTGTCCCTGGGCGTGGGAGTAATGAGTAATTTTGGCAGAACTCACGCCTTCCTTATCAGAGACATATACCTCCCTCAGGAGGATATCGATGACTTCCTTCGCCACATTGTTTCCACGGGTGAAAGCCACGTTTCTGTGGTGGTATGCGCTACCTCCGAAGGGCAGATAGCATATCCTCCCCGAAGTCTTTGTACTGCCCTTAAGGGTATAGACGACAAAAACTGGGATACCCAGATATTCTGCCCCACCGAGGAGGGTGAAGCAGAGGCCATCTATCTTTCGACCCTGTTAAGAAGCCTGTAAAGAGCTTGCCGTAATCAATAAAACGCCCCCAACCCCAAGCGGATATATCCGCTTGGGGTTTTCTTTGGTCTTGACCAAAGAAAACGGGCCCTGCTTTGGCAGGGCCCGTTGGGGGCGTTATACTCAATCATCGAAGCTATCAACAATATTATCCTGATTTCCGGAGGATTCAAACTCGTAGGGCATACCGAAGTCGTCCTTGCCCATGAGCTTTGCAAAGTACTTGGCAACGTCGATGTTTTCCATGGTCTGGTCGTGGTAGTACTCGCCGCCAACACCGTATGCGAACACGGGAACGTCGTCGCTGGAGTGGGAAGAACGGGTGAATAATACGTCGCCTCCCGAAACCTTCATGCCGCCGGTTTCGTGGTCAGCGGTGATAAGGATAAAGGTGTCGGGGTTATACATTACGTATTCCATAAAGATTGCGATTGCGCGGTTGAATCTGAGCACTCTTTCATGGGTGCCCTCAATG
>JAZQLP010000011.1:0-7189 GCA_045542755.1 Eubacteriales bacterium | reverse complement strand
AGGACATGGGTAACAGTGAGGTTGGCCACAACGCTCTCGGCTCCGGCCAGATATACGCTCAGGGCGCAAAGCTTGTAAACGAAAGCCTTGAATCGGGCGCTATGTATCAGTCCGAAACCTGGAAAGAGCTTATTGGCAACTGCAAGGAAAAGGACTCCACCCTCCACTTCCTCGGCCTTCTCTCCGACGGTAACGTTCACTCCAACATCGTTCACCTCAAGAAGATGCTTGCTCAGGCAAAGGCAGAGGGCATAAAGAAGTGCAGAGTACACGTGCTTCTCGACGGACGTGACGTTCCCGCAACCTCCGCACCCACCTACATCAAGGACATCGAAGACACCCTTGCAGCCCTCAACGGCGACGGTTTTGAAGGCAAGGTTGCTTCCGGCGGCGGTAGAATGAAGATAACCATGGACAGATACGAAGCTAACTGGCCTATGGTTGAGCTTGGTTGGAAGACCCACGTTCTTGGCGAAGGCAGACAGTTCGCATCCGCTATGGAAGCTTACGAGACCCTCCGCGCCGAAACCGGCGACATCGACCAGGATATTCCTCCCTTCGTTATCGCAGAAAACGGTCAGCCCGTTGGCAAGATAGTTGACGGCGACAGCGTTATCCTTTACAACTTCAGAGGCGACAGAGCCCTTGAAATATCCAAGGCATTTGAAAGCGACGAAGTACCCTTCGCTCGCCCCAAGAAGCCCGAGGTTCTCTACGCAGGTATGCTCCAGTACGACGGCGACCTTAAGATTCCCACCAAGTACCTTGTAAGCCCCCCTGCTATCAGAAACACCCTCTCCGAGCTTCTGGTTAAGAACGGCGTTAAGCAGTACGCAGTTTCCGAAACCCAGAAATACGGCCACGTTACCTACTTCTGGAACGGTAACAGAAGCGAAAAATTCAGCGAAGAGCTTGAAATCTTCGAGGAAGTTCCCTCCGACGTAGTTCCCTTTGAACAGCGACCCTACATGAAGGCCGCTGAAGTTACCGATAAGGTTCTCGCAGCCATTGAAAGCGGCGAATACGGCTTTATCAGAGCAAACTTCCCCAACGGCGACATGGTAGGTCACACCGGCAGCATCGAAGCTGCTGAAATCGCAGTTGAAATGGTTGACCTCTGCCTTGCCCGTATCCTTAAGGCTGCAGACGAAAAGAACTGCTACGTCGTAATTACCGCAGACCACGGTAACGCCGACGAAATGTACGAAAAGAAAAAGAAGCCCGAAGACGCTTCCAAGCCCAAGACAGCTCACACCCTCAACCCCGTTCCCTTCATCGTATACGACCCCGAAAAGAAGGAAATGCAGGTTAAGGAAGGCTCCTTCGGTCTTGCAAACGTTGCCGCTTCCGTTGCTTACCTCCTCGGCCTTGAAAAGCCCGAAGCATGGGAAGAAAGCATTATTAAGTAATAACAAGCATATATTTAAGAGGACTGCAGGGTTGCAGTCCTCTCTTCATTTGTGAATTAACTTTGAAAAAGTTACAATTTTGACACGTTTACCCCTTGAAATTTGTGAACTTTTATGCTATACTATTACTATAGTAAACTGATAAGGAGAACTCATTATGGAAAATAGATGCGATAAATTATTACTCGCCATACTTCAGGGCGACGATTACAGCGAGGTCGTAGCAGACCTTAACGAAAACGGCTTTTACGTTACCATACTTAACTCTTCGGGCGGTTTTCTCAAAAAGCGCAGCGTTACCATAATGGTAGGTCTTGCCGAAGAAAGACTTGACGCCGCCATTGAGATACTCAAAAAGAGAGCAGGCCGTCGCAAGGAAGTGGTATACAACCACATCGTTATGCCTGCGGGCCACCACAATATGGCAATTCCTCCCGTTGTTCCCACCGAGGTTGAGGTTGGGGGCGTTACGGTATTCGTAATGGACGTTTGCCGCCACGAGCATCTCTAAAATACATATAGAACACAAGGACTGCTGACAATGTCAGCAGTCCTTTTTTTAACTTTTTATGTCCCTCATTATCCGACAGCATCCGCCACGGCTTGTCCGATATAATATATCCGTAATTGAAAGGACGAAAGCTTATGAACAAATCCCTTGAATATTATCACGGCGAGGACGAGCTCCTTATATACGTTACCGGAGAAATAGACCATCACAGTTGTGAGGGGCTCCGCCTTGCCACCGACGAACTAATAAACCGCTTCACTCCCGAAAAAACCACCCTTGACTTTAGGGACGTGACCTTTTGCGACAGTAGCGGCATAGCATTTATTCTGGGCAGGTACAAGCTCGTAACGGCTCTGGGAAAGAGTGTATCGGTAATAAACATACCGCCCCAGCCCTATAAGATATTCACCCTTGCGGCGGTAAATAAAATAGTTTCCCTCTCCCCTCTCAAGATTCCCTCGAGGAAATAGGGCGGAAGAAAGGCAGAACAAAATGAAACCAATAAAGAAAAAGACAGTAAAAAATCAGTTTGAAATAAAGCTTCCCTCACGCTCGGTAAACGAGGGCTTTGCAAGAGCCTCGGTAGCGGCATTTGCCGCCCAGTGCGACCCCACCGTAGAGGTTATTTCGGAGCTAAAGACCGCCGTAAGCGAGGCGGTTACAAACGCAGTCGTCCACGCCTACCCCGATGGTATAGGCCTTATACATATAAAATGCAAAATATATGACGATAACTCCATCGCCGTGTCCGTACGGGACTCGGGGGTAGGTATTGAGGACATACAAAAGGCCCGAGAGCCTCTCTACACCTCAGGCTCGGAGGACAGGGCGGGTATGGGATTTACGGTAATGGAAGCGTTAAGCGACAAAATCACCGTAAGATCCCGCCCCCAAAGGGGCACCACCGTAACCATATTTAAAAAGCTCAGCGGCAGGAATAATGGACAAAAACATTGACCTATTGACCCGCCTTAAAGAAGGCGAAAACACAGAGCCACTCCTTATCGACCTGAATATGGGTCTGGTAATGACGGTGGCGCGAAGATTTTCATACAGCGGAGTGGAATTTGAGGACCTTGTGCAGATAGGAACTCTGGGGCTCTTAAAGGCCATAAGAAATTTTGAGACCGAAAGAGGCCTGCAATTTTCCACCTACGCCGTACCCGTAATAATGGGAGAGATAAAAAAATATCTCCGCGACAACGGCCCCATAAAGGTGAGCCGAAGCATACGGGAGCAGTACTGCATAATAAGAAAAGCGGCGGAGAAGTTCACCGCCGAAGAGGGGCGAACACCCACCGTGTCGGAGCTTCAGACTCTTACGGGAATATCCGCCGAGGATATAATTTTCGCCTCAGATGCGGGAAGTCACCCCCTCTCCATAGACGACCCCATAGCCGAGGGAAGCACGAAAACCGTAGCCGATACTGTGGCCGACCCCGACGACGGAACTGCGAGAATAGACTCCTTTGCCCTTCGCCAATGTCTTGACCTGCTCCCCTCAAAAGACCGCCGCCTCATATCCCTGCGTTACTATATGAACAAGACCCAGCAGGAAACGGCCGACCTTCTCGGCATGACTCAGGTGCAGGTGTCCCGTCGCGAAAAAAAGATAATGCTCATCCTTCGGGAGAAGATGACCGGCTGACAACATAGTTGGCAGCCGGGGTAACCACCCTATTAATTTTGCTTAGTTTCTTCCTATATAGATGGGTTTACAGCCTATCCGATTTCATCCATTAAACTCCTTGCCCAAAAGAGCCCGCAAACGCGGGCTCTTTTGGGGTTTTATATTTAAATTATGAAGCTCAAATTGAAATTATCGTTATAAAATAATTTAAGCTTTTACGATAATGCAGAACGGACGTTTGAAAATTGATTTCCACCTTTTACAATAGTGAATATTGTGGATATTACATCATTTGGCATCATATTGCCACCCATACCGCCCGGAGGGGTCATGTTCTCCATACCTTCGGGCATTTGGGGTACTTCACCTTCGGGCTTTTCGGGCATCTCGCCTTGGGGTATTTCACCGTTGGGCACCTGAGGAGGCTCACCCTGTGAGTCTTCAGGTCTTACCTCGCTACCGGGGAAGGTCGGGGGTGTACCCTGTCCATTTTGTTGACCCTCGGGCATTTCAGGTCTTTCGCCATGGGGCATTCCGCCTTGCGTATTATTCATAGAGCTTGCAGCTAATTGAGTATCTCCCTGCCATAAAGTATAATCTCCGGGAACGAGTTCATCACCTGCAACAATAAGGTAGGTAAAGCCGTTTACGGGAGAACATTCCATAACGGTCTTCCCTTCAGAATTTTTAAGAGAATAGGTGCTGTTCTCTGCCTGTCTACTTGCAAAAGTAAACACAGCATAAGTCTGGTCGCCACCTGCAATGCGGTCAAGCATATTGCCCGAAGCAATCACCTTGCCGCCATTCAAATAAATGCCTTTATCGGAATCTATGCCCGCATCCCCACTTGTAGCACACGCCTGCGCTATAACGGTACCGCCATTTATTACAAGCCAACCATTGGAGTCTATTCCATCGCCTTCGCCCGTGCTACCGTCACAAATAATATTGAGAGTTCCACCGTTTACCGTAGTAACGGACACATTATCTTCATTGGTATTAATTCCGTCATTACCCGATGTTATGTTGATAATTCCGCCATTGATCGTAAGGTGAAGGTCACTGTCAAGACCTTCGTTTTCTGCCTTGATATTAAGTATGCCGTCACCTTTATTTTGGCCGTATATATTCATTGTTTTCTTTGAATAGAAAGCGGCATCATATTTATGAAGTTTTTTACTGCTGACTACTTCTGTACCCTCTTCGTTAAGTTCATAAGACTTATAGATCTTTGCCACGTAAGAGCCGTTTATATTGTTTTCGGTTCCATCGGCAATAATAACGTTTGCGCCTGCATTCTCGGTATTAACGTCCTTCGTGGCCGTTTCTTCGTCACTACTGCAACATTCATACACGTTATAGAAAATAATCGCAGGGGCAACTTTACAAGTAATATCAACCCCGTTAAGAATTAGCGTAACAACGGCGTTGGGGTCTGTTTCTGCATCTTCCCCAAGGTCAACGGCAATTTGACCCAATGAAAGCTCACCGCTTAAAACGTATCTGCCAGGCTTTGTAATATGCACAACTGTATGAGCATCTGCTTCACTTTGCTCGTGCTCATCTTCTTTTGTGCCTTCCCCATAAGTGAAATCCAGACCCGCACGGTAGAACACAATATCGTTTGCAGAATAAACTGCCTGTGTACTGTCACTTGTAATCTCGCTTCCGTCAACCGTGATCTTATCATCGGAAAGATTGATTTGAGTTCCTTCAATTTCTGGTGAGGAAACACTGCAGCCTGAAAATAAAAGAGCAACCACTACTAAAGATGCTAATATCTTTTTCATTTTACACCTCAAGGATTAATTTTTAATATTATAACACATTAATCTTGTCAATATAATGACTTTTTACAAAAAAATCCCCGCCAATTACTTGGCGGGAATTTCTTATATGAAGTAATTAACTTACTTTCTGGGGTTCTTAATAGCTGCCTGAGCTGCTGCGAGTCTTGCAATGGGTACTCTGAAGGGAGAGCAAGATACGTAGTCAAGGCCGATTTCGTGGCAGAATTCAACGGATGTGGGATCGCCGCCGTGCTCGCCGCAGATACCTACGTGGAGGTGTTCGTTAACGGGTCTGCCGAGGCCGATAGCCATCTTCATGAGTTTGCCAACGCCAACCTGGTCAAGCTTAGCGAAGGGATCGTTTTCGAAGATCTTGGCATCATAGTAAGCGCCGAGGAACTTGCCTGCGTCGTCTCTGGAGAAGCCATAGGTCATCTGGGTAAGGTCGTTGGTACCGAAGCAGAAGAAGTCAGCTTCCTTAGCGATGTCGTCAGCGGTGAGACATGCTCTGGGAATTTCTATCATGGTACCTACTTCGTATTCGAGGTTAGCGCCGGCTGCAGCGATTTCAGCGTCAGCAGTAGCAACAACAACGCTCTTAACGTACTTAAGCTCCTTGATCTCACCTACGAGGGGGATCATGATCCCAGGCTTAACGTTCCAATCGGGATGAGCCTTCTGAACGTTGATAGCAGCGCGGATAACGGCAGCGGTCTGCATCTTTGCAATTTCAGGATAGGTAACTGCAAGACGGCATCCTCTGTGACCCATCATGGGGTTGAATTCGTGGAGGGAAGCGATGATAGCCTTGATGGTTTCAACGGACTTGCCCTGTGCCTGTGCGAGAGCTGCGATGTCAGCTTCTTCGGTGGGAACGAATTCATGGAGAGGGGGATCGAGGAATCTGATACATACGGGAGTGCCTTCGAGAGCTTCGTAAAGCTTTTCAAAGTCGCTCTGCTGATAGGGAAGGATCTTTGCAAGTGCAATTTCTCTTTCCTCAGCGGTGTCGGAACAGATCATTTCTCTGAATGCAGCGATTCTTTCAGCTTCGAAGAACATATGCTCGGTACGGCAGAGACCGATACCTTCAGCACCGAGTTCACGAGCCTTCTTTGCATCAGTGGGGGTGTCGGCGTTGGTTCTTACCTTGAGGGAACGGAACTCGTCTGCCCAACCCATTATAGTACCGAAGTTGCCGGAGATCTCAGCATCAACGGTGGGAATGATACCGTCGTAAATGTTACCGGTGGAGCCGTCGATGGAGATATAGTCGCCTTCAACGAAGGTCTTGCCGGCAAGCTCGAACTTCTTGTTTTCTTCGTCCATCTTGATGTCGCCGCAACCGGATACGCAGCAGGTACCCATACCACGGGCAACAACGGCTGCGTGAGAGGTCATACCGCCGCGAACGGTGAGTATACCCTGAGAAGCCTTCATACCGGTGATATCTTCGGGAGAGGTTTCAAGTCTTACGAGAACTACCTTTTCGCCTCTTGCCTTCCAAGCTTCAGCGTCTTCAGCGGTGAATACGATCTTACCGCAAGCAGCTCCGGGAGAAGCGCCAAGGCCCTTACCGATTGCCTCTGCAGCCTTAAGAGCAGCGGGATCGAACTGGGGGTGAAGGAGTGTGTCGAGGTTTCTGGGGTCGATCATAGCAACAGCTTCCTGTTCTGTTCTCATACCTTCATCAACGAGATCGCAAGCGATCTTAAGAGCAGCCTGAGCTGTTCTCTTACCGTTTCTTGTCTGGAGCATGTAGAGCTTACCGTGCTCAACAGTAAATTCCATGTCCTGCATATCTCTATAGTGATCCTCAAGAGTAGCACAAACCTTAACGAACTGTGCA
>JAZQLP010000010.1:0-20047 GCA_045542755.1 Eubacteriales bacterium | reverse complement strand
AGAGTTCCTGCCATCTGTTCTTTATACCGTCAACTGCGCCTGCCTCGTAGAGGGACTTATCAACGGTCTGAAGACCTGCTATCATGGTAAGGAAGGAGGTACCGAGGGACTGCCAAAGTATTACTATAATACATATGGGCCACATAAGATCTGCGTCCTTGGTGAACTGAAGAGGTTCGGTTATAAGACCCCAGTCAAGGAACCAAGCGTTAAGGTAACCGTTTGCGTCACCTGTAAAGAAGAGTTTCCAGAAGGTGGTAAGACCGCCGGCAAGAGAAGGCGCATAGAAGAGAAGCGTCAGGAATGCACGGGGCTTTGCGGGAACCTCATTAATGAGCCATGCAAAAGCAAAGCAGAGCAGGTAACTACAAGGACCGGTAATGATTGCAAGAATCATTGTGTTCTCAAAGGCGAGGGAGAAGATGTCGTCGTTGAGGAAGAGCTTGGAATAGTTGTCAAAGCCAACGAAGTCGGGCATTTCCAACATATTAAAGTTTGTAAAACTCAAGCCGAGGGATACGAAAACGGGAAGAACCGTAAACGCAAAGAAGGTGATGAGGTAGGGACCAAGGAAGACGATAAGGTCTAAGTTCTCATATTTCTTCTGTCTTGAAAGGCTTGAAACTTTTTGCTTTTTAGCCATCTATGATCACCCTCCTTAGTCTATATCAATCATATCGAGGGGAAGACCCAGCTCGGTACGCTTGTGAATGATTTCTTCGTTAATGTACATAACGTTGTTGAGTACAGCTTCGCGGGGATCGTCGTAGTCAACAACAACACTGGTGAAGGCGAAGCCAACATATCTTGTGGTGTAGTAGCCTGCGATTACCTCGGGGTAAGGAATAAGACTTGCAAACTGTTCTTCAATAGCATCAACTTCAGAAGCGGTCCAGTTCATAGCGAGAACTGCGTTAACGTTTGCAGAGTTATAACGGCCTGCGGCACCGAGAACGGATTCGATTTCACGGCCGAAGTCGGTCTGAATCTCATCGCTGGTCCACCAGTCGATAAACTTCCAACCGTTATCCTTTTCCTTTGCGGTCTGGAGAAGAACGGTACAGGTAAAGTTTGCAATATTGGACTTATCAATGCTTCCGTCTTCTCTAACCGTTCCGGGAACGGTGGTGAAGGTCCAAAGACCCTTGATTTCGGGAGCAAAGATGGACATCTTATTATAGAAGGCATAAAGGTCGGTATCGCCTATAGGCATACTTCCCTGTCTGAAACGGTTTTCAAAGTCAAATTCAATGGAAAGACCGTAGTTGGTGTACAGTTCGGTATGTCTTATAAATGCGTCGATAGCAACGGGAGAGTCAATATCGGATGCCTGACCTCTGTACTTATAAAGAGAACCGCCTGCCTGATAAAGGAGGGTGTTATACTCGGGAGGAGCATACTCCATATATCTCTTCTGCATTACGGGGATAACCTCGTAAACCTCATCCCAGGTGTTGGGAACTGCAAGGCCAAGGCTTTCCATTATATCGCTTCTATAGAAGAGAACCTGGAATTTCATAGTTTCAGGCATACCGTAGGTGTGCTTAACTATGTTTCCGTTTTCATCGTAAACTTCAGCAGACATGGACTCGGTAGCGTTCTTTATAAATCTCTCGGAAACCATCTGCTCAAAGCCTTCGTAACCGTCAAGAGGTTCAAGAGCGTTACGGGTAGAGTAGTTGATAACTTCTTCAGTGTTTATACCCAAAACAACGTCAGGACCCTTACCTGCAAGAATGGAGGGAAGGAGGGCGCCCGAAGGAACGAGAGACATTGAAAGGTTTATCTCTTTTTCGGGAATAAAGGATCGGTCGATAAGCTGACGAAGAACCTGTGCCTGGTCACGGGCGGACATTGTCCACACGGTAGCGGTTTCGGTATATTCATTGCCGCTTGCGGAAGAAATGCTGTTGAAATCAGTAAAGAAGGACGAGAAGAACATCTTTACGTTGAACCAAAGAGAATCAAACATTCCTGCTTCTGCAGCGGGCGCTTCATAATTTTCTTCGGCTATGATGAAGTAGTCGATTTCAAGGGGAAGGGAGCGGATATCGAGCAACCACGAACCAAGATTTGTTATACAATTTTTAAATGCTGAATATTCCGAAGCTATGCTATCGGGATCTTCATAAAGAGTAAGAAGGGTGTTGTATATGTTCCTAACCAGAGCAGTATACTGACCGTTCTCACCAAGGATGTTAAGAAGTTCGTCGTGAATCTTTCTCAGAATGTCAGCCTGAGCCTTAAGGTCAGAAATAACTTCGGGAATGATTTCGTCAAACTCGTAATCTCTGTACTTGTCAGGGGAAGGACCGGTAACCATCAGAATCTTCTGAGAGTCGATGTTAAGGTTTGTTATAACAGCCTCTACAGCATTGATGATGTCTGCCATATCGCCGTAAACAGCCTCAAATCTTACGGTATTCTCACCTGCATCAAAGTAGAAGAGGAGGGGCTGATTATATTCATCGGTAGGAGTTACTATCTGCCAGTCATCGCTAAAACCAACCTTAATTCTGGAGGCTTCCTCAAACTGAACTTTTCCGTTAACCGTTATCTCTCGGCTTACGAAGCTTCCGTTCAGGGTATTCTGACGGGCTCTGAAGATAATCTTGTAAAGGCCTGCCGCAGGAACGTCAACCTTATATTCGATCCACTGACCAGAAACGCTCCATCTGGGAGTACCGGAGGAGTTACCGCCCATGGTGTTGAGCTTAATAGTATCAACGCTGGCGGGCTCGGTAGCAGCAGAAGCTCTGTCGTAAGAGGCGAAGAGAGTGGGATCGTTCTTTCCGTGGGGATATTCTGCCTGATACTTTGCGATGAGCTGATCGCCGCCGGTCTGATATATCAGATTATCAAGCATGAACTCGCCGAAGGAAATGGGATCTTTGTCGCCGTAAAGATAAATGGAGGAGAAAGCAACAGGCTCTCTGAGGGACTCAATGGTTATTACGTTGGTACCCTTTTCAAGATAGAACTTGAGGGGATAGTCGTAAGAAGCGGATGCGTCCTCAAAAGCTGCGCCGTAAATCCAATAGGGATTCTCTACCTGCTCACGACGGGTTTCGTTACCGTAAGCATCTTTGGCAAAGAAGCTATCGAAATCCTTGAGGTCATCTACGTTGTCCTTGTAGATACGGTCAAGGGTAGCGGCACGGGCTTCAACGAACTGAAGTTCTCCGTTTATGTAAATATTTCTTTCAATGGCAGAACCCTTACCCTTGATGGGGTAGTAGTCAACGCCCAGTGAATAAAGACCGGTCGCGGGAACGTTTACCGTAAATTCCACGTAACCGTCTTCCTGAGTGATCAGCACGTTGTCCTTGCCGTCAACCGTTCCGTAGCTGTAATTTTCACCTGCGGAGGGATTGGAAAGGTCAAAATAGACTGTTTCATCAGGGATTGCTGCTCTGGCATAATCTTCCAGGAACGCGCCGAAGGTTCCGTCCACGTAAGTGGGGATAAAGGGAACGTCGGAAGCACTGGATTCATTGCCGCTTGAGTTTGCAAAAGTAATAACGGCCGTAAGCTGAAGCATTGCCATCAAAATGCAGACAACCGTCAAAACTTTGTTCTTGCGCACTGCAATACACCTTCCTTTTCTGTCGTTTTACCGATTCATTTTGCTCTGTGGAATCGGTATTTTTGGTTCGGTACGCTTTGTTGCACGTTAAGGAAATAAAACATAGGCAAACCTAATTTCGGAGAATAAAAAACCCGTCAAAACGGCATACTTCCGCTTTGATTTGGGCGTTTTTATGCTCACCAAAGGTCAGGCTCTGTCTTTCCTTGGCGATTTTTCGATAACCGCGCAGGGTAAAACATAGCCTTTCCCCTTTGCAGTTATATATATTATAATACTTTTTGGCCAAAAAGTCAACCAGCCGCGGTTTGAGAGATTTTACAAGAGTGTGTATTTATGTTGCCGCTTGTGCAACATTACCAAAAACGTCACCTCAAACACATCAAGATTGTGTAGTTTTTCACATAGAAATGTACCATTTGTAATGCGTGCATAACAAAGCGGACACAATATATTGTGTCCGCTTTGGCAAATATAGTATTTTTCTCTATATATAGATGTGGCCAGATAAATTGAACTTTTTTGTTTTGTGCAAAATGACCAAAAATTATCTTTCAAAAATACTTTACAATCATTTTGCAAAACCACCGCAAATCCCGGAAAAACAGACCTGTTTTTCTATCACAGGCAAGAGATTTTTTGGCAATATATACATCTTTTTTGACATTTTTGAAACTAAACCTACTCCCACACGCCAAGCTTTACAAGCTTTGCATGAACAACCACACGAACATCCTTGTCATAAGACTTACAGGTTGACAAGGTAAGGATTCTGTCATTTGGGGCAAATTCAAATTTTTCAAAAGCGTCTATTTCATTTTTATTCTGCAAAGAGTTGCAGAAATCAACAAAAACCGTGGGGTCGGAAAAGACCGTCCTGATATAATTATACCTCGAGGAAGTCTCAGCCGCTACACTTGTTTCGTACCATGCAAACACCTGCCACACGGTATCCTCATTGGCTGTTTTGATGTATATATAGTGGTTCAAGCTATCGTTGTACCAACTCTTTTTAACGTCCAAATACTTCAGCCCGCCAAACATATTGTCACTTCGGGCATGGCCATACAGTATAATGTTGTAATTGGAGGAAAGGTGTTCGGTATCGTTTCTGTAATCAACGAACACCCAACCGTTCATATTTTCCTCGCCGTCAAAATTGTGGCTCAGATAGTACTCGTTGTCTCCGCTATAAACAATGGGGAGGTCTATGGGCAACCCAGCAACCTTTCCCGTAGAATCAGGGAAATTAAACCAGCCAACAGTGTCCGGATTACGCTCTTTAACACTGTCAAGAGGAGCTTGTAAAAACTCAATCTGTTCTCCTACATTATCGAAAACTATCCTAAAAGATCGAGGCTGTTCTTCTTTTTTATCCGAAGGGATATTCTCGGAGGAAGAATCCCCCTCGTCATCCTCTCCCCCGTCTGACAAATGGGGGCTCTGCACAATATCCTCGTTATATTCAAGACGGGCATCCTGAAATTCGCCTGCAGCCTTGTCCGTAGCCGCATTTTCGAGTTGCTCCTTGACGATGTTGTACGCAGAAAAAATAAACACAGAAGCACAGATGATAAGGATAAAAACAGAGATGACCCCATGCCTGCGTTTCTTTTCCTTGACTCTGGGAGGCGTTACAGCCTCGACGGTCTGCTCTTCGGGTATACTACCCTTTGTGTCCGGCATAAAGGTCATCCTTTCTTAAAAATCTTTCAGTTGTAAAAAGCAAAATTACTTGATAGGTTCAACCTTTTCAAGAGTTGCCTGAACGATGTACTTGTTTATATCCTTGTGGTCAGCACAGGTGTAAAGAGTAATAATTACGTCATCAGGATCAACGGTAACACCGAAGTCTCTGTTCTTAAGATAAGCGTAATTAACACCGTCTTCGGAATAATTGGTCATAACACGACTCTTCCAGGAGTTACAGAACTCAAGGAATGCAGAGGTATCCTTAAAGCCGTTAACCTTGCTGCTTTCGGCAAGGAAGCCTGCAGGATCGCTAGAGGAAAGAGCAATTATCTGATCAGAGGACATTCTGAAGTTAACGTCCTGAATAACAGAATTCTTCTTGCCGTTAACAATAGCACTGGTGTCCATATAGTATGTGGCAAAAATCTTGAAAACATACCTATGAGTCAAGGTGTTTACATAAATATATCTGTTGGATTCCTTGTTAAACCATTCGTCGGTACGGGTAACGTTTTCAAGCTGGTCGAAAATATCGTCTTCCTTGGCATGACCGTAGAAAACGTTATTATGGTCAAGGAGCTGTCCCTGAGAAGAGACGAAAGAGTTTCTGAAATCAAGGAAGCAAGAACCGCTGACCTTTGACTTACCGTCAAGGCCTTTGGACAGATAATATTCGTTTTTCTTATCAGAAGCTCTATGTGCAACGGGGATATTGATGTTAGTGCCGGGAACATATATCCAGGCAACGACGTCCTTGTTATAATTATGATATTTCTGAAGAATATCGGGAACCGCAAGAGTAAGGAAGCCTTTACTGTCAAGAGAAGCTGCGGGATAATTGGGCTTCTGACCAAAGGAAAGGCCGTTAGTGCCGGTTGTGGAATTACCACCACCGTTACCGCTATTGCCACTATTACCGGAGCCGGAAGTTGAAGACTGCTTCTTAACGTTAATGGTAACACTGGCGTTTGCTCCACCAACTGCAGTTGCGGTAATTGTAACCTCGCCCTTCTTAAGAGCGGTTACAGTTCCCCACTCGTCAACGGTAGCAACAGTTTCATCGGAAGTACTCCAGGTAATGGAAGTATCGGTAGTCTGGGGAGGGAATACAGTAGCCTTGAGAGCTACCTTATCTCCAACGTAAAGAGTGTCCTCTGCGCCTTCTATTTTTACCTGAGCCGCAAGAATGGGGTCAGACACGGGGAAAGCTACTGTAATGGTGCTGGTTGCCGTAAATCTACCCTCTTCGGTAGTAACGGTAATGGTTGCAACGCCGTTTCCTATAGCAGTAACGCATCCGTTGGCATCAACAGTAGCCACAGAAGGATTACTGGAAGTCCAGGTAACATTTTTATTCGTGGCCGTAACGGGAAGAACGATTGCAGTTAACTGTATATGTCCACCCTCCACGAGAATTGCTTCGGCCTTGGGGTTAACACCTACGCCGGTAACAACGGTGGGATCTACTGCGGGAGGGGTGTTATCATCCACGGGATCCTTATCGCAGGCAACAAACAAGGAGAGGGCCATAATAATGAGAAGTATCAGGCTTACTCCCTTATTGAATTTGGTATGTGTTTGCATGTATAAACCTCCTTGTCGCCGTTCACGGCGACGCATAAATAAATTCAGAGATCTGCTCGGCAAATCTTTGAACTTGAGCGTGAAGAGCGCACAACGTTTTTAAGACAGGAATTGTCTTTCACGTTGGCCTCCATGATTTCTGAACCATGTCTTTTAGACGATAAAATTTTCAGTTTGTTCCAAACCCGAGAAAGTTCCGACCTCGTCGGAACTTTTCGGGATAAAATCACATATTAAAGGCTCTTCATAAGCTCTTCGGCCTTGGCAGCGATGGTCTCGCCGTCCATGCCGTACTTAGCCATAAGTTCGAGAGGAGTGCCGGACTTACCGAAGGTATCACAAGCACCCATTCTTACAACCTTGCAGGACGCACCGATATTGCAGAGACTTTCGCAAACTGCACTACCGAAGCCCGCAATAGTATTGTGGTCCTCAATGGTAATTATAGCTTTGGTATCCTTTACAGCCTCGGCAACAGCTTCATCAGCAAAGGGCTTGATAGAAGGAACGTCCAAAATCTTAAGGCTTATGCCCTTCTCGGCAAGAATTTCCTTTGCCTTAAGAGCTGCCTCATAGAAGGGACCGGTATACATAAGGGTAATATCGGTACCGTCGGCTATCTTATTGTAACAGCCGGGGGTGAATACGTAGTTTTCATCGTATATTACGGGAACGGCAAGTCTGCCAAGTCTGATATATACGGGGCCCTGATATTCGCAAGCAAATCTCAAAGCAGCCTTGGTCTGCCAAGAATCAGAGGGGGAGATAACAACCATTCCGGGGATAGCTCTCATAAGAGCCATATCTTCAAGACACTGATGGGTAGCACCATCCTCACCAACGGTAATACCTGCGTGAGTAGCAACAACCTTAACGTTTGCCTTGGGATATGCAATAGCGTTTCTTACCTGCTCGTAAGCTCTGCCTGCGGCAAACATGGCAAAGGAGGAGGCGAACACTATATTTCCGCAGGATGCAAGACCCGCAGCGGTGGACATCATATTACCTTCTGCAATACCGCAGTTGGCAAACTTTTCGGGGAATGCCTTTGCGAAATCTGCAGTCTTTGTGGACTTGGTAAGGTCAGCGTCAAGAACGAATATATTCTCGTACTTTTTGCCGAGTTCAACCAATTCGGCGCCGTAAGCGTCTCTCAATGCGATCTTTTCCATTATGCGTTCAACTCCTTAATAGCTTCTTCAAACTGTTCTGCGTTGGGTGCGGTACCATGCCAGGAAGCAACGTTTTCCATAAAGGAAACGCCCTTACCCTTTACAGTGTGGGCAAGAATTGCAGTGGGCATCCCCTTAGTAGCCTTTGCCTGAGCAAGAGCAGAACGGATCTGGTCGTAATCGTGACCGTCAATCTCAATAAGGTTCATACCGAAAGCCTTGAGCTTCTGGTCAAAAGGAAGGGGGGACATAACCTTGGTAATATCGCCGTCTATCTGAAGACCGTTAAAATCAAGGAAGAAGCAGAAGTTGTCAAGCTTATAGTGAGCGGCAAACATCATTGCCTCCCAAACCTGACCTTCTTCGCACTCACCATCGCCGAGAACGGCATATACACGGTAATCAAGACCCTTGCGCTTAGCGTTAAGAGCCATACCGCAAGCGGCAGAAATACCCTGACCGAGAGAACCAGTGGACATATCTACGCCGGGGATATACTTCATATCGGGATGGCCTTCAAGAATACTGTCTATCTTTCTGAAGGTCTTAACGTCCTCCGTGGGGAAATAGCCCTTAAGAGCGAGGGCAGAATAGAGGGTACAGGAAGCGTGACCCTTGGACATAACGAATCTGTCTCTGTTGGGGTCCTTGGGGTTCTTGGGATCTATACGCATTTCTTCATTAAAAAGAACGGCAACAATATCGGTACAGGAAAGGGATCCGCCGGGATGACCGCTCTTGGCATTGTAAATACCTTCAAGTATAAGCTTTCGCATATTTTTAGCGAATTCTTTGGTTTCCATTTTATTAATTCACCTCAAACAAAATAATTCATTTTATTATAACACATAACCACCGTAAAAAGCAATACCAAAACCCAATATTATTTTGTTTTTTAACAATTAGTTTAAATCTGACCTCCTTTTTACTCATTTTCATATTGACAAGCTGCCTTCGCTGTGGTATATTAATGTTGAAAAAAGTCGAAAAGAGGTACCCCAAATGCTTGAATTTATTCAATCGGCAGATGAAGCTATCCTTGCTTTTTTAAGAGGAAACGTCTGCAATTCGATACTCAACTATATAATGATTTTCTTCACCTATCTTGGAGAAGAAGGCATCATCTGGATCATATTTGGCATTATAATGCTGCTCCTTCCCAAGTACAGAAAGCATGGTGTAAAGATGGCACTTGCCCTTTTGGTAATGCTGTTTATCAACAACATCATCCTCAAGCCCGTTATTGCAAGACCCCGCCCCTTTGTAAACGACCCCTCCATACTTGAGCAGATGATAATACATGCTCCCTCAAGCTTCTCCTTCCCCTCGGGACATACAGCCAGCTCCTTTGCAGGCGCCTGCATTCTTGCTCACGCAAACAAAAAGGCAGCCTTCTGGGCTTACCCCTTAGCAATACTCATAGCCTTCTCCCGTGCCTACCTGCAGGTACACTACCCCAGCGATATTATTGCGGGCGCACTTCTCGGAACGGTTTATGCCTTTATCGGCATACTGATATTCGCCTTGTTTGAAAAGATTTTTGGCAAGACTAAGTTGTACAACGTAATTTTTAAATAACCCCATACAAAAAAAGGGCAGTCCGAAAACGGACTGCCCTTTTTATTTTTCTTCGTATAAACCTCTTTACATATACCCATACTTTTATAGTCACACGCCATAAAACACACAGAAACGTAAAATCGCGAAAAACTTTAAAATATTGAGAAAATAAAAGAAAGCACAGGGTTTTCAGAACACAAAAAGCATTTTTGACCTTTTTTGACCTTTAATCAGCTTTGCAAAACTTTTTCCTCGGGTGTATAATATAGCCATGACAAAGGTCAAAGAAAGTCAAAGACAGAAAAGAGGACACAGATATGCGTTCCAGCGATATAATTACCGCTTTTATTATGAGCCTGCTTGAAAACAGCGAGGGTGAAACCGAAATAAAAAGAAACGAGCTTGCACAGCAGTTTAACGTGGTACCCAGCCAGATAAACTACGTTATCTCTTCACGCTTTACCCCCGAGCTGGGCTTTATAACCGAAAGCCGCAGAGGCGGTGGCGGATACATAAAGATCCGCAGGGTTTATTCTACAGCGCCCTCTCCCCTTATGCATGTAATCAACGGAATACCAAGTTCTCTGACCCAGACTGAAACGAGAATTATCCTTGAAAACCTTCTGGCTAACCGTATCATACAGCCCCACGATGCCCGACTTATGTCTGCGGCTCTTTCAGACAAATCCTATATTACGGTACCAAGAGAATACAGAGATGAACTTCGTGCCTCGCTGCTGAAAAATATGCTTCTGGCAATTTCCGCATCAAAATGAATAAGAACATAACCAAAACACATAAAATTATAAATACGTACACGGAGGATTAAACAATGCTTTGTGAAAACTGCAAAAAAAACGTAGCAAACACCTACTTTAAACAAACTGTAAACGGTAAGACTAGCGAAATATTCCTTTGCTCCGAATGCGCCTCCAAATTAGGCGTTAATCAGACCGTAACTTCAAATATGGACTTTGGATTTGGTGACCTATTAAACGAATTCTTCTCCCCCTACTATCAGTCAAAATCTCTCTCGGGAGGCACAAAAAAGGTTGAAAGGCTCACCTGCTCCCGCTGCAATATGACCGAAGAAGAATTTTTCAGAACCGGAAAAGCAGGGTGCGAAAACTGCTATTCCACCTTTAAAAACAGGCTTAATACATTTCTTAACAAGCTCCACGGAAGCAAAAAGCATCTTGGTAAAACTCCTGCCTCCGCAGGTGGCAAGAAAAAGACTTCGGACATCGAATCTCTCCGTAAAGAGCTGGCCGAGGCCGTAAATAGCGAAAACTTCGAGAAAGCCGTAGTCCTTCGCGACAAAATAAAAGAGCTTGAAGCCAGAAATGGCGACTAAAAAGGAAGGAAGGTCACAGATATGAAAAACGTTATTTCTTCACGTATAAGACTGGCAAGAAACTTCAAAGACCTGCCTTTCTCACCCAAAATGAAGGCCAAGAACAAGGAGTATCTTACCGATAAAATACACCAAAAGGTCAAGGACGATAACCGCTACAACCTCAATTATATAGACATGTCCAAGGTGACCCCCGTTCAGGCGGGATCTATGGTCGAGGAGCACCTTATAAGCCTTGAATTCGCAAACAACAGGCAGGGCAAAGCCCTTCTTTTAAGCGATGATAAGAAAATATCCGCTATGATAGGGGAAGAAGACCACCTTCGTCTTCAGCTTTTCTCCGATACTGACGGAATAAAGGAGCTCTGGGAAAAGGCCAGCGAGATAGACGACTGGTTTGACGGCATTATGCCCTATGCTTTTTCCGAAGAGCTGGGCTACCTCACTTCCTGCCCCACAAATTTAGGAACGGGCTTGAGAGCCTCGGTTATGCTTCATCTTCCCGCCCTTACTGAAAGCGGATATATTGAACGTTTTATAAACGCTTCTTCAAAGATAGGCCTTACCGTGAGAGGAATGTACGGAGAAGGCTCTGCCCCTAACGGCGCCCTCTATCAGCTATCAAATCAGATAACCATGGGCATCAGCGAGGCAGACACCATTGAACGCCTTATCCAGGCCGCAGAAAAAATAATTCAGAGCGAAAATGAGATAAGTCAAGAACTTCTTAAAAAGGATCAACTCAAGGACAGAATCGCCAGAGCTGAAGGGGTTTTAAGATATTCCACCCTTATGTCCTCGGCAGAATTTATCAAGCTCTTTTCCGACCTTCGTTGGGGCGCAGAGCAGGGCCTTAACGGTCTTGACACCAAGACCCTTGACGAACTTTTCCTTAAGGTTCAGCCCTATAACATTATGCTTTTCGGAGGCGAAGACCTTAACGGCAACGAAAGAGATAAAAAGAGGGCGGAGATTCTCCGCCAAGAGCTGAAAAAGCTTTGATAAAGAGTACGTTCCAGAGAAAGGAAGGTAACACAGCATATGATTTTTGAAAACTTTACAACCAGAGCCAATATGGCAATAGAAAACACCATCGAGGCCGCCCGTCAGCTTGGCCACGGATATATCGGAACGGAGCATCTTCTTCTGGGACTTTGCCAGACGGGTGACAGTATGGCCGCCAGAACGCTGTCAAAGTTCGGTATTTCCGACACTCTGGTTCTCAACAAAATAGCCGAAGAGATTGGCACGGGCGTACCCACAAATCTCTCCCTTCAGGACGTAACTCCCCGTCTTAAAAGAATTATCCAGAATTCCGTAATCGAGGCAAGTCACGCAGGGGCTAACCTCGTGGGAACGGAGCATCTCCTTATGGCGCTTTTGAGAGAAAGCGAAAGCAAGGCTGCAGAAATGATTCGCTCCGAAGGGGCTGACGTAAGAGAAATATTTGAAGAGGTTGTTTCCCAACAGGGACTTGCGGGAGCAGACTCTACCGCCGCAAAAAATTCCGCCAGACCCGGAGGAAAGAGCAAAGGCACCCCCACCCTTGACAGCTTCGGAAGAGACCTTACAGCCATGGCTGAAGGGGGCAAAATAGACCCCGTTATCGGAAGAAGCAAGGAAATAGAGAGAGTTATCCAGGTACTCAGCCGCAGAACAAAAAACAACCCCTGTCTTATCGGTGAGCCCGGCGTAGGCAAGACTGCCATCGCAGAGGGACTTGCTCAACACATCGTAAAGGGAATGGTACCCGAAACTCTTAAAGGCAAAAGAGTAGTTACCCTTGATATTGCATCTATGATAGCAGGCGCAAAATACAGAGGTGACTTTGAAGAAAGACTCAAAAACGCCATCGAAGAAGTAAGCAAGGCGGGTAACGTGGTGCTGTTTATAGACGAGATCCACGTTCTTATAGGCGCCGGCTCCGCAGAAGGCGCCGTTGATGCGGCCAACATCCTTAAGCCTTCCCTTGCAAGAGGTGAATTGCAGGTTATAGGAGCAACGACCCTTAACGAATACAAGAAGCACATTGAAAAGGATGCCGCTCTTGAAAGAAGATTTCAGCCGATAATCGTGGCAGAACCCTCCGTTGATGACTCCATTCTCATTCTTAAAGGCATAAGGGATAAATACGAAGCTCACCATAACGTAAAAATTACCGACGGGGCCGTAGAAGCCGCCGTTAAGCTGAGCAAGAGATATATTCAGGACAGATTTCTCCCCGATAAGGCCATAGACCTTATGGACGAGGCATCGTCTAAAATCAGAATATCAAACATGACGGCGCCTCCCGACCTTACAGAAAAAGAGGACGAGGTGAAAAGAATTGCCGCCGAAAAGGAAGACGCGGTAAAGAAGCAGGACTACGAAAACGCGGCAAAGCTTCGTGACGAAGAGAAAAAAGCAGCAGCAGAGCTTGAAGAATTACGCAAACAGTGGTCGGCAACCGCATCGTCAAAAGAGCTCACAGTTACCGAAAACGAAATTGCCGACGTTTTGGCTCTTTCCACGGGAATCCCCGTAAGAAAGCTCCTCTCCGAAGAAAGTGAACGGCTCCTGAATATGGAAAAGATAATCCACGAAAGGGTCATCGGACAGGACGAGGCTGTAATTGCCGTGTCGAAGGCTATCCGCCGCAGCAGAGTTGGCCTTAAAGACCCCAAGCGTCCCATAGGCTCATTCCTCTTCCTCGGCCCCACGGGCGTAGGTAAAACCGAGCTTTCCAAGGCTTTGGCAGAGGTGATGTTCGGCGACGAAAACGCCATGATAAGGGTAGATATGTCCGAATATATGGAAAAGCATACCGTTTCCAAGCTTATCGGCTCACCTCCGGGATACGTGGGATACGACGAAGGGGGGCAGCTTACCGATAAAGTACGAAGAAAGCCCTACTCCGTCATCCTCTTTGACGAGATAGAAAAGGCTCACCCCGACGTCTTTAACGTTATGCTTCAGGTACTTGACGACGGTATTCTCACCGACGCGCAGGGACGAAAGGTGGACTTTAAAAACACAGTCATCATCATGACCAGTAACGTGGGAGCCCAAAGCATAGTGAATACAAAGTCCTCTATGGGATTCACTCCTCAGGACGAAAGCTACGGTAAGGCGCAGGACAAAATAAAGGAGCAGGTAATGAGCCAGCTCAAGCAGTCCTTCCGCCCCGAATTTCTTAACCGTATAGACGATATTATCGTTTTCCGTCAGCTGAAAAAAGAGGATATAGCCCTTATCGCGGAGGGAATGATAACCACCGTTACGCAGCGACTGGGAACTATGGGTATCACGCTCAAGGTTGAGCAGTCCGCCCTTGACCTGATTTCCAAAAAAGGCTTTGACCCCTCCTACGGAGCAAGACCCCTCAAGAGAACTATCCAGTCAATGCTGGAAGACAATCTGGCAGAAAAAATACTGGAAGGAACCTTTAAAGCAGGAGATAGGGTAGTCGTCACCGCAAACGAAGACAAATTATTATTCACAAAAGCCGAATAATACTAAAAGCACAGCGTATTGACACGCTGTGCTTTTATATCTAATCTGAATTATTTATAAAACTCACTTACTTCCACGACTCTGCCCTCTAAACGGGACCTTTCGGCGGCAAAAGCTATCATATGATTTTTCACCGATACCGAAATATCAGCCATTGATGAAACCGATTTGCCGTTGAGCATATCGCAAAAGGCGGTTATTATTCCCTGATCTCCGCCGCCGTGACCGCCGACTATGGTATCGTCCACCACCTTATCGGCAATCTGTATCTCGGAACTTTGTTTGGTAATAAAATCCCTGTGATGCAAAGTGGGCTGTCCCATTACTCCGCGAAGCTCACCCTTGGTTCCCATTACGCGAATTTCTCTTCCGCCGGAGGCAAAGGCGCACATAGTGAAGCTGCAGGTAACGCCGCCCTCAAACTCCATATTGACCACCTGATGGTCAACCACGTTGTTAGAGCACTTAAAAACGCATCTGCCGTACTCACTGGTACGAAGAACCTCTGCAACGTCCTCATCGGTAGGTTCCATCTTGTTTGTGCTCGCCCTACGGAACCACATATTGGTCTTATTATCAAAATAAAGCTTTACCGCATTATATGGGCAGGTATCGCCTTCGGGACAGCCTTCTATACAGTAATCGGGAGATCCTTCGGGGGCGTTTTCGCGCTTAAAATAAGTCAAAGATCCAAAGCTCTGTACTCGGGTACACTCCCTGCCGACGAGCCACTGCACTATATCGGTATCGTGACATGATTTCTGGAGTATCATACAGGAGCTTTCCTCGCTGTTTTTCCACTTACCTCTGACGAAGCTATGGCTCTGATGAACGTTACCGACGGGTTCAATATGCTGAATGTTTACTACCTCGCCCAGAATTCCTTCGTCAATAATCCTTTTTATGGCGCGGAAAAACGGGGTATAGCGAAGCACGTGACATACTATAACCGACACGCCCTTTTCTTTGGCTGCTTTTTCAAGAGCCAGACACTCTTCAGGAAGGGGAGAGACCGGCTTTTCCAAAAGAAGATGATAGCCCTTCTCTATTGCTGCCATTGCAGGAGCGAAGTGATCCCTGTCCATAGTGGCGATTATAGCGGCGTCGGCCATTTTAGGCATTTCGAGAAGAGGCTCCCAGGATTCGAAAGCCATCTCATCGGGTATATTGTGTCGCTGCTGAACGAATACTCTGCGGTTTTCAATGGGCTCAGCTATTGCGACGACGTCAAATTTTTCCATATCGAAGCCCTTGCGGCTGTACCCTTCTCCTCGGCTTCCGCAGCCGATAATTATAACCTTTTTCTTTTCCATAAAATATTCCCGTCCTTCAAAATTATTCGTGGATTATCTGCCCGATTTCCTTCCAATCGCGCTTACCGCCGTCAAGAATGAGTACCCAATCCTGACCTTTACCCTGGGTTTCGGGTACGAAAATAGCCTTTCTGGGAGGAATCTGACAAATGAGCTTTTCTTCGCCTGTACGGGGGTTAAACCAGGATGCTCTGATAAACTGAGCGTCAAGCTGTGAGCAGTCAACCTTTATCTCTCTGCCGTAGGGAGTGTAAACGAAGGCGTAGTCCTTGCCTCTTGCCGCAGAAATACGTCCGAAGAGGAAATCGTCCTCAGAATTAAGCACCATTTCCTGGGCAGGTCTGAAATCAAAATAGGGTCTGGACAAACGGAGCTTTTTCAGATGCTTAAGGCTTTCAGCTCCGGGATGATGGATGGCGTGAGTCCATCCGTCGCCGTTAAGGTTATCCTTTTCAACGTTGCCTATGTAGTATTTACACTTATAGCGGGTAATGGGTTCGTAAAGGAAGAAGCACATTATGGGGTTGCCGTAGGTCTGACCGCAGGCACCTGCAAATACGCTTTCGTAAGCTCCCTCTCTTATATCGTTGCCGTCCCAACGGCGGAAGGAGGATACCCAATTTGCAACGTGGTCCTCGTAATGAGCCTCTGCATCAAAATAGGGTTTTCCAACGTTGGGCATATCTCCGAAATATCTGTAAGGATTATAGGATTCAACGGTATGGCCGCTCTGGGAGGTATGGAAATCAAGATAATCCTTATCGCCAAACTCACCTACGGAATTGGAAATGCCGTGAGGATGGAAACCGATAAGATGATGATTGTCCTCTGCCTCTCCTGCCTTAATACCGTCTGCAAGGCCCTTGAATATTTCTTCCATATGGGGCTTGACCTCAACGTCACCGCCAAGAAGCCAGATTATATTAGGTCTGTCACGGAATCTTTCACCCAAAAACTTGCCGTATTCAAAGCTGGGCTCGTAACCCTTGAAAAGAGTGTTTTCGGGGTCGCTGTATTTATTGTTCCACATGGGAACGAGTGCCATATAAAGACCGTACTTTTCAGCGCAGTCAAGGACAAAATCAACGTGTCCCCACCAAGAATCCTCACCCTCGTTATCATAGTCAAGCTTATCGTAGGGCTCCTTCAGGCTGGTGCGACCGTACTCGTTTTTATAATTGTAATATTCCGTTCCCGAAAGGAGGATGCTCTGTATTGCGGTAAAGCCCTGCTTTGAGCGTACCGACATATAATACTCTACTTCATCTCTGGTAAGACGCTGAAAAATATCCCAGGCAGTATCTCCGAGATAGAAAAAGGGAGTACCGTCCTCATACATAAAATATTTTCCGCTTTCATGAACCTTAAGTTTTTGCATTTTTCTTTTCTCCTTGCCTTATTTAAACATTTGTCGATGCCATTTTTGTGGTTTCTTTTTGAGCCATAACCAGATTGTAATATATACCCTTCTTCTTAAGAAGTTCTTCGTGGGGACCTTCCTCGTGGAGCTTTCCTTTTTCAAGGACGATTATCCTGTCGGCATGGCGCAAGGTGGATAACCTATGAGCGATGGCTATTGTGGTCCTTCCCTTTATAAGTTGCTGAAGGGCTTCCTGAATCTTGCTTTCCGTTTCGGTATCAAGACTTGCCGTTGCCTCATCGAGAATAAGTATCTTGGGGTCTTTCAATATTGCTCGGGCTATAGCCACCCTTTGTCTTTCACCGCCAGAAAGGGAGTGTCCGTTTTCGCCCACAACGGTATTATACGCATCGGGCAGCTTAATAATAAACTCGTGGGCATTGGCTATTCTTGCGGCGGCAAAGACCTCCTCGGGAGTAGCCTCCGGCTTTGCATAAGCTATATTATCATATATGCTTCCCGCAAAAAGGTAGGTTTCCTGAAAAACCACACCTATATCGTTGCAGAGCGTTTCCCGTGAAATCTCTCGGATATCGTGGCCGTCTATCTCAACCCTTCCTGAGTTTACGTCGTAAAGTCGCATAACAAGATTGATAAGGGTGGATTTTCCAACGCCCGAATGTCCCACAAGGCCTACCATTTCGCCCTGTTTTATTTTTAGAGAAATATTTTTAAGTACCGGTTCGTATGACTTATACCCGAAGGTAACGTTTTTAAAGGTTATTTCACCCTTTATTTCGGGGGATTTTGCATTATCACTGTCCTTAATCTCAATGTCTTCATCCATTATCTCATTTATTTTCACCATACTGGTAACGGCATTGGCTAAATCTCTGGGCCAACTGGTAAGACCGTTGAGGCTTGAATAAATAACACCGGCATAGGTAACGGTTTGTGTTAATTCGCCAAGGGACATACTGTCGCCGAACACGTTAGTACCAAATACGGCGGTAGCGCCGTAATAAAGTATCAAAAACTCGCTGGCACCGATGACAAAATTAAGAAACGGCATAAGAACTGCCCATATTTTTTCGTTTTCAGAGCAGATATCTGCAAATTTCTTGTTTGCCAAGCGGTACTTTTCTATCTCGCGTTTTTCTGTACCGAATACCTTGACTACCCTTATTCCCTTAACTATATCGTGCAGTATGCTGTTGCATCGGGAACCCAAAATCCATTGTCTTTCATATTTGGAATGAATAAATCCCCATATCTTAGATATAAGAAAAAGGACTAAAGGTACGGGTAAAAATATCAAAAGAGCCATTATGGGGCGGGTGATCAGCAAAAATATAAGTACGCCAGCAAATCTCGTGATTATCTGAACGAACCACAAAACGTTTCCTTCTATAAAATACGATATTTCTTGTGTATCGTCGGAAACTCTCTTCATAAGGTCGCCCGTAGTTCTGCGAAAAACTGAAGAAAGGGACAATCTTTGTACCTTATCGTAAACCTTTACCCGAAGGTCGTTAATAAATCGCTGTCCCGTTTTGACGCGGATAATTGTGGGAATAATTGAAAACAATCGATGGAACACGTACATAAGGAGCATCAGCCCAACCAAAAGCAAAACCGACCTTGCGGGATTATCGCCAATAACGGAGGCTCCGTCGACGGGAGAAAGATAATTATCCACCAATATTCTGTTAACGTAAGGGATAAGCAACGACACTATGTTTGCCACAAACAAAAGAAGTGCCGCAACTAAAAACCCCGGAATAGCGTTTTTACCGTAAGAAAGAAACCTTTTTAAAACGGAGCCCTTGTCCACGCATTTTATACAAACGGAAGATCCTGCAAAGTATCTTTTTCCGCACTTGGGACAATGCTGCTGTTCATAGGATATTTCTGTCAATTCACCGGTATCAAAGTAATAGTTACAAGCCTTTACAAATTCGGACATAAGCCCGATGCAGCTTTGAGAAAATCTGCACAGTCTGTAAGAATCTTCGTTTACCGTTACGGCCTCAAGAGAACTGCAACCTATATGGGCGGTTATTATCAGCTCTTTCATCTCCGCCATATTAAAGCTTACCACCTTCTGCCCGTCCATGATTACGGTCAAAAGCAGGTCGGTATCATGCTTTTTCACCTCTACCCTTCCGTCGCAGAAAAGGTTAGAGGAATTTATATCAAAGTTTGCCGCATAAATGACGCCGTTTTCGCAGACAACCGCTTCACGATTTCCGTTCATTTTCTGCCGACCTCCTTGGCTGGTTATACCTCTAAACAAGATAAGCGTCTATTTTCCTCGCGCTCTTGGAATCAAAGAGGTTAAAGTCCTCTATCAAATATCTGTTACCGTCAACGTCGGTTATCTGTACCGCCGCGCTTTGAGAGGGATCAAGATACCTAATATTGCGAGTGGGGTCACGAAGGGCAAACTCCTTAAGACCCGACGTGGTCTCAACTTCCATATAAATAAAGCCCATCTTGTCCTTTGCGGAAAGTATCTTCCTGATTACGGGACGGTAATAAAGCTTTTCAAGCTCCTCTTTAATAAGAGTTTGTTGCTCTATGGGAAACTCCGATACCCTTCTGATAATACCTATCTCGCCCTTTTCTCTGTCACTTACCGAAATATACTCATCGGGTCTTTTGTGAGGAAGAGCTCGACAAAGCTTTATTTTACTATACTCCACGCCCTCGGCCACCATATTCAGATATCCGCCGTCAGAGGGCGAAAAAACCGTGGTCTCGGGGGATAAAAGATTAAGCTTTGATAAAGCTGTAATGCTGTTGTTCTCCATCTGTAAATCTCCCTGTAAGGAGGGGCTTGCCCCTCCTTCTTATTCAGCTATGGCAATATGCTTTATTGCCTCTTGCTGAAGCGTATAAAGCTTATGATAAACGCCTTCGAGCTTCATAAGC
>JAZQLP010000009.1:0-8253 GCA_045542755.1 Eubacteriales bacterium | reverse complement strand
CGCATAAAAATGCAGATATCCAAAATGGAGGAATCAGAAATGATAAAAAAGCTTAATAAGGTCGTCCTCGCTTACTCCGGCGGTCTTGATACATCCGTACTTATCCCCTGGCTCAAGGAAAACTATGGCTGTGAGGTTATCGCAGTTTCCGCTAACGTTGGTCAGGCAGACGAGCTTGAAGGTCTTGAGGAAAAGGCTCTTAAGACCGGCGCATCCAAGGTTTATATCGAAGACCTTACCAAGGAATTCGTAGACGATTATATTTTCCCCACCCTCAAGGCATCCGCCGTATACGAGAACGATTATCTTCTCGGTACCTCATTTGCCCGTCCCCTTATTGCCAAGAGAATAGTTGAAATAGCTAAGGCAGAGGGCGCAGAGGCTATAGTTCACGGCTGTACCGGTAAGGGCAACGACCAGGTTAGATTCGAGCTTACCATTAAGGCTTTTGCTCCCGATATGGAAATCATCGCTCCCTGGAGATTCTGGGAATTCAAATCCCGTGAGGACGAGATAGAATACGCTGAAAAGCATAACATTCCTCTTAAGATAAACAGAGAATCCAACTACTCCAAGGATAAGAACATCTGGCATCTTTCCCACGAAGGTCTTGACCTTGAAGACCCCGCCAACGAGCCCGATCTTGACAAGATCCTCGAAATGGGCGTTTCTCCCTTTAAGGCTCCCGATAAGCCCACCTACGTAACCATCGGCTTTGAAAAGGGCGTTCCCGTTTCCATCGACGGCAAGAAGATGGACAGCGTTGCTCTTCTCCTTTACCTTAACAAGATAGGCGGAGAGAACGGTATCGGTATTACCGACCTTGTTGAAAACCGTCTTGTTGGTATGAAGTCCAGAGGCGTGTACGAAACTCCCGGCGGAACCATTCTCTACAAGGCTCACGATGCTCTTGAGACCATCTGTCTTGACCGTGAGACCCTCCACTACAAGCAGCAGGTTGCCCTCAAGTTTGCAGACATCGTTTACTTCGGCCAGTGGTTCACCCCTCTCCGTGAGGCTCTTTCCGCTTTTGTTGATTCTACTCAGCAGACCGTTACCGGTGAAGTAAAGCTCAAGCTCTACAAGGGTAACATCATCAAGTCCTCCATAACCTCCCCCTACTCCCTCTACAGCGAAGAGTTCGCAACCTTCGGCGAGGACGAGGTTTACAACCAGAAGGATTCCGAGGGCTTTATCAACCTCTTCGGCCTTCCCATCAAGGTTAAGGCACTTCTCGAACAGAAGAGAAACCAGAAATAACAAGATTTTTACAAGAGAAAACGGTGATTATTTCGCCGTTTTCTCATTGGCATTTTTAAATACAAATATGGAAGGTAAAAATATGAGAGCAGTTATCACCGTTATTGGTAAGGATGCGGTAGGTATTACCGCCGCAGTCAGCGCAAAATGCGCCGAATATCAGGTAAATATCGAGGACATTACCCAGAAGGTTCTTGAGGACCTTTTCGTTATGATAATGATAGTCAGCGCCGATATGGCAGGCAGCCAATTTACCGATTTTGTTGACGTTATGTCCGCCCTTGGCAAGGAAAAGGGTTTGGAAATACATACCATGCACGAAGATGTTTTTAACGCGATGCATCGTATCTAATTAATGTTTAAAGGAAACAAGTCATGATAAAAGACACCGACATTCTTGAAACTATAAATATGATAACCCAGGAGCACTTTGACGTGCGTACCATAACCATGGGTATATCTCTTTTTGACTGCGCTTCCGAGGACGTAAACTCGGCTTGCGACAGAATATACGATAAAATTTGCCGTAAAGCAAAAGACCTTGTCAGTACCGGCGAAGCTCTTGAAAAGGAATACGGAGTACCCATTATCAACAAGCGTATCTCCGTAACCCCCATAGCGCAGGTTGCCGCTGCATCCAGAGCCTCTGATTTGGTGCCCTTTGCCAAGGCTCTCCAGAGGGCGGCAGACACCTGCGGCATAAACTTCATCGGCGGCTTTTCCGCCATGGTTCAGAAGGGCTTTACCGAAAGCGATAAGGCTCTCATTGCCTCTATTCCCGAGGCTCTCTCCACCACAAGAAACGTATGCTCCTCCGTTAACGTTGCATCCCTCCGCGCAGGCATTAATATGGATGCCGTTGCTATGATGGGCAGAACCATAAAAGACCTTGCATACATAACCAAGGACGATTCCTCCATAGGCTGTGCAAAGCTTGTGGTATTCTCCAACGTTCCTCAGGACAACCCCTTTATGGCGGGCGCTTTCCACGGTGACGGTGAGGCCGATTGCGCCATAAACGTTGGCGTTTCCGGCCCCGGTGTTGTAAAGTACGCCCTTGAAAGACTTGAAAAGGAAAAGGGTCTTGTGGACTTCTCTGAAATTGCCGAAACCATTAAAAAGACCGCCTTTAAGATAACACGTATAGGTCAGCTTGTGGCCACCGAGGCTTCCAAGCGTCTTAACGTGCCCTTCGGTATAGTTGACCTTTCTCTTGCCCCCACCCCCGAGGTTGGCGACTCCGTTGCCTACATTCTGGAGTCCATGGGTCTTGAAAAGTGCGGTACCCACGGCACCACCGCCGCTTTGGCTCTCCTTAACGACGCTGTAAAGAAGGGCGGCGTTATGGCATCCTCCCACGTTGGCGGACTTTCGGGCGCATTTATCCCCGTATCCGAGGACGCAGGTATGATAGCCGCTGTCAATGCCGGAGCCTTGTCACTTGAAAAGCTTGAAGCCATGACCTGCGTATGCTCCGTAGGTCTTGATATGATAGCCGTTCCCGGCGACACCTCTGCCGAAACCATCTCCGCAATCATTGCCGACGAAATGGCCATAGGTATGGTAAACAATAAGACCACCGCCGTAAGAATCATCCCCGCATACGGCAAAAAGGTTGGCGACAGCGTTGAGTTCGGCGGCCTTCTGGGCAACGCACCCGTAATGCCCGTAAGCCCCTTCTCTTCCGAGAAATTCATCTCCCGCGGCGGCAGAATCCCCGCACCTATTCAGAGTCTTAAAAATTAAGAAGGATAACGTTATGAAAATATGGAGCGGCCGTTTTTCCAAGGACGTTGACGGCGACGTAAACGATTTTAACCAGTCAATTCATTTTGACGGCAGAATGTATAAAGAGGACATCGAGGGAAGTATCGCCCACGCCACAATGTTGGCTCATCAGGGCATAATTTCCGCCGCTGACGGCGAGGCCATTGTTGCCGAGCTTAAAAAGATTATGGCCGACATCGAGTCGGGCGCAGAGGAGCTCTCTCCCGATGCGGAAGATATTCACATGAATATCGAAACCATTCTTACCCGCCGTCTGGGTGATATAGGCAAGCGCCTCCACACCGCCCGTAGCCGTAACGACCAGGTTGCGGTGGATATCCGTCTGTATATAAAGAAGGATATCGTCCGCGTAGCCACCGCCGTAAAGAGCCTTATTGAGGTTATTATGGACAAGGCCGAGGCTACCTCCGACTACGTAATGCCCGCCTACACCCACCTTCAGAGAGCACAGCCCGTAACCTTCGGCTTCTACATTATGGCCTACGCGCAGATGTTCAGCCGTGACCTTACCCGACTTGCCGATTGCTATAAGAGAATGGACTATTCTCCTCTGGGATCGGGCGCTCTTGCCACTACCACCTATCCCATTAACAGAAATATGACCGCAGAGGCTCTGGGCTTTTCGGGAATTTGCGAAAACAGTATCGACGGCGTTTCGGACAGGGATTTTCTGGTTGAATACGCCTCTGCCCTTTCCCTTATAATGACCCATCTGTCAAGATTTTCCGAGGAGATAATACTCTGGTGCAGCTCCGAGTTCTCATTTATCTCCCTTGACGATGCCTACGCTACCGGCTCTTCCATAATGCCCCAGAAGAAAAACCCCGACGTTGCCGAGCTTTGCCGCGGCAAGACGGGCCGCGTCTACGGGCATCTTATGTCCCTTCTCACAATGCTCAAGGGTCTGCCCCTGGCGTATAACAAGGATATGCAGGAGGATAAAGAGGCTATCTTTGATGCCGCAGACACGGTAAAGGGCTGTCTTAAGGTGTTCACTCCCATGATTGCCACCATGACCGTCAAGAAGGAAACCCTCCGCAGAGCCGCCGCAAAGGGCTATATCAACGCCCCCGACTGCGCCGATTACCTGACCAAAAAGGGTATGCCCGTCCGCGATGCGTATAAGCTTGTCGGTAAGCTTGTAGCCTACTGCGAGTCCACGGGCAAGGAGCTTGAAAGCCTCTCCATGGCCGAGTATAAGGAGCTTTGCCCCACCTTTGAAGAGGACGTATACGACGCTATAAACCTTGACAACTGCGTCAAGGGCAGAGCCGCCGACGGAGGCCCCGCCCCCGAGGCTCTGGCAAAACAGATCGAAAAAATGAAGGCCTTTGTAAAGGCTTATAAAATATGAGTCCCCGCCTTTTAGGGGATAGAGAGAGGTTTGCCGCCGCCTTAAAGGCCGCAGATGCAGACCTTTCTTCCTTTCAGGGCATTGGGCGACTAAACGAAGGGTCTTTGCATAAGACCCTTAAGCTTTATTTTGAGCCCGATATTTCCCGTCACGAGATAAAGATTGGCCGCTTCGTTGCCGATATCCTTAACGGCGACGGCATAATCGAAATACAGACCCGCGCCTTCCGTAACATGAAAAAGAAGCTGGAAGCCTTCCTTTCCGTAGGCAGGGTGACTGTGGTATTTCCCGTTGCGGTAAGTAAGGATGTGGTGTGGCTCGACCCTCAAACGGGAGAGATGACACCGCCCCACAAAAGCCCCAAAAAGGGGAAACCCAGCGATATTTTTGCCGAGCTTTACTGGATAAGGGAGTACCTTTCCCACCCCTCGTTCAGCATAAGAATTCTCCTTATGACCACCACCGACGTGAGACTCCTTTGCGGATGGGATGAGAGCAAAAAAAGAGGCTCCCATCGTACCGACAGGGTACCGAGAGAGCTTGTTGAGGAGATTTTGGTGGAGAATACCGAGGATTACCTTGACCTTCTCCCAAATGGTCTGCCCCAAGGGGAGTTTACCTCAAAGGACTTTGCCACCCATAACGGCCTAAAGCAAAAAGAGGTATCATCTATTCTCACCGTCCTTCGCGCCCTGAATCTCATTGAGGTTTGCGGCAAAAAGGGGAGAGGGTATCTATACGTTGCAAAATAAAAGCTGTTCCCTCGGGAACAGCTTTTCTGTTTATTCAATATCACATTTTTTGCACTTGGCGCACTCTTCCTCCTGCTCCCTCATAAGTCTGAGGTACTCTCGGAGAAGGGCGTAGGTTTCGTCTTTTGTCAGGGGCTTTTCGGGGCCGTAGCCGTGGGGGCAGGGCATTATCTCGCTGGAGCCGTATATTCTGCAAATAAAGGCTCTGTTCTGATGCACCGAGCATCTGCCGTCCTTAACGTGGGGGCAAAGCCTTTCGGTGTAGTTAAAGCCGCCCACCCTCTCTGCCTCTTCGGGGGCGAACTGTATCTGATTGTCACAGCAGTCGTAACAGCCCTCTCGGCAGCTAAAGGAGGGAATCTTATCGTAAAGCTCCTGTATGGGGGTCTTCTTTTCTGCCATATCAGTCATTACCTCTTCTGAAAGCTGTTTCGGGGGTGGAAAGGTCCTCCCTTACCATACGGATCTGCTCAACTTCCTCGTCGGGGGATACCCTTACTTTTCGGGAGTGACCGTCGGGCTTAAAGCCGCAGATTTCAAAAAAGTACTTGGCTCTGGTGTTTTTCGCAAATGTCCAAAGGTATATTTTGGAGTACTTTCTGGTCTTTGCTATCTTTTTAACGTATCTGAATGCTCTCTTTCCAAAGCCCTTATTCCAGTACATGGGGAGGAAGTAGATGTTGTTAAGCTGACAGTATTCGTCCCCAAGGTCGGGCTCCGAATTTCCTTTAAGCTCAAACATTCCCACCATAACGTTGTTAAACATTATAACGAACATCATATGTCCGGGCTGGAGGGCAAGCTTCTGGTATGTGAAGTAGTTTTCCTCAAACTCGGTCTCCTTCTCTATATAGGAGAGGGGGAGAAGCTCAGCGTAGCACTCCTTCCAGGCGTTAAGCTTGGTATACGCCATTTCCACCGCATCGGCGGGAACGGCTCTTACAACTTTAAAACTCATTTTTAACCCCCGATTTCTTCTTTTAGTGTGGCACCGATGGCAGTGCAGTATTCGGGATATTCGGGGAGGTGGAAGGTGATTCCGTGGAGCTTTTCTATCATATCAAAGTATGCCGCCGTATCGGGGATCGTGGCAAGGCTTCCGCAAAGAACGGCATCCTTTGTGCCGTCGTTATTGCAGGCAAAAACGGCCATAATGCCCACGGTCTGGAATATCATATTCACAATACCCTTGGCAATATCGTCCTTTGTAACGTTGTCCTTTATCTTGCCGAAGTTGGAGGCTGTGGTTTCTTCGTTAAGGGTGGATATCTTTCTCTTTGATATATCCCCAACGGTAAGGTCAACGTTTGCCAGGTCGCCGCGGGTGGACATCTCAACTATAGAGTCAAAATGTCTTACGTCAAGCATCTGGGAGGAGAGGCCTACCAGAGTGCCACCGCCAACGCCCGTACCGCCAAGGTGACGGCTGCCATTCTTGTCGGCCTTTACAAATGAGGTACCGGTGCCCATGCTGATTATTACGGCGTTTTCAAGACCTGTTAAATAAAGACCTCCAAGGCCCAGAGCCTCGAACTCCTCCACGTGAACGGTGGGGATGCCGTAAATATCCTCCTTGATAAAGGTTGAGCCGACACCCGTGACCATTATTCGGGAAATATCGGTTATCTTCATGCCGTTTTCACTTATATAACGGCCGAAAGCTCCGTAAATGGAGGTCTTGGGGTCGTTAGCCTTTACCTGAAGGGGCTGCATAAGTATGGGGCGTGTATTCTGTCCTTCAAATCTGACTCCGATTATTTTGGTGGTGGAGCCCCCCACGTCTATTCCTATAACTGTTTTCATGGCGCTTCTGCCTTTCGGGTATATCCGGAAATGTTGAATATTTGTAAAATGTAACGAATTGGTAATAAAGACATAACTAATTTTACATAAATTAAAATTTAAGCCGTGGTTACCTCTTTTTTATAATTTATTATATCCCCTAAATGTAAACTTTTCTACGTAAAAGGGGAGAGTTTGCCTTTTTATCGTTTTTATGTAAGATTAAGGACATATACGGCAGAAGTGTGACGGGGAGCATTGACACAATTCTGTAACAATCGAACATTCCTATCTCTCTATTGACAAAGCAGTAAAACAATAGTATAATATATATAATTATTATACGCGGAGGACAGAAATGAAAACCAACACAATTCCCAAGATAAAGAAGATCAAAGCTAACGGGGGACAGCTTCGTCTTGCCGACTACTCCCTGACCGATATGTTCAAGGCATATATCCCCGTATGGGAGGATGTGTTTAAGGATTTTGACGTGGAGCTTGGCGGCGCAAAGCCCATATCTCTCGTAGCTGATGAATCCCTTTCCAAGGAAGAGTATAAAATAGAAGCTACCGAGGAAAAGATAGCCGTATCCTGCTCCGACCCCGCAGGCGGCTACTACGCTCTGGTATCCCTTGCCCAGCTTGGCGCCCTTAACGGTGGCGTTATAGAGGCCTTTACTGCACAGGACTGCCCCGACAAGGACTTCAGAGGATACTCTGACGATATTTCCAGAGGACAGATATCCACCCTTGACAACTTCAAGGATATGATAAGACGCTGCTCCTACTACAAGTATAATACCTATTTCCCTTACATAGAGGACACTATCGCAATCCCCGACCTGCCCGACTTTGGCAAGTACTCCGACCCCGTTCCCGTTTCCGAATGGCAGGAAATGGTTGCCTACGGCAGAAGCTACGGCGTGTCTGTACGCCCCATTATAAATCTTCTTGGTCATTGGCATAAAAACTGCATGCTCCGCGACTTTGCAAAGTATATGCTACCCAAGACCAACAAGGACGGCACCGTAACCCCCACCGCAGTTCTTGACCCCACAAATCCCAAGACCAGAAAGCTTATCTTAAAGCTCCTCGACACCACCGTGGAGGCCTTCGGTCAGGGCATTATCCACGTGGGCGGCGACGAACCCTTCGAGCTTAAGGACGTTTTCGGTATCGAAAAGGCCACCGAGCTTTACATAGAGCATTTTAATTGGCTCAATGGCGAGGTAAAGAAGCGCGGATGCAAAATGATGCTTTACGTGGATATGTTTACCAACATCTGGGGCGGCGAGCACGCATCCTTTGACAAGAT
>JAZQLP010000008.1:0-2660 GCA_045542755.1 Eubacteriales bacterium | reverse complement strand
CTTTAACGAGCTTGGCATAACGCCTATTTTCATCATATAGCGCATCTCCTACTCTTAATGATATATGATAATTATATCAGAAAAAGCGGGCAGTGTCAAGAGCTATAGCTCTTCTTTTCTCCGCCCATCAAAGAATGTATTCAGCTTTTTCCCTTGGCTGCTGCAGGTTGAAACTCTGCACGTTTTGCTTACACTTACGCTCTTTTCTTTATAGAGAATAATGTGCAAAAAGTTCCCCCTCGCCGTTAAGCGAAGGGGAAATAGTATTTTTATTCTTCGGACATGGAATCCTTTGCGTCTTCAATAACCTTCTGGGCTACGTTGGAGGGAGCGTCCTGATAACGAACAAACTCAAACTCGAAGCTGCCTCTGCCTCTGGTCATGGAGCGGAGGTCGATAGCGTAGGTTGCCATTTCGGATTCGGGAACCTCAGCCTCAACTATCTGCATACCGCGTTCCTCGGCGGGGTTCATGCCCATAACCTGACCGCGACGCTTGTTGATGTCGCCTATAACGTCACCCATGATGCTGTCGGGAACAAGGACCTTAAGAGATCCAACGGGCTCAAGAATGGTGGGCGCAGCCTGCTTCAGATCTTCCTTGTAAGCGATGGATGCATCCATCTTGAAGGACATTTCGGAGGAGTCAACGGGGTGGTAAGAACCGTCAACCAAGGTAGCCTTGAGGCCAACTACGGGGTAGCCTGCAAGAACGCCTCTCTTTGCGCTGTCCTTAAGGCCCTTTTCAACTGCGGGGAAGAAGTTCTTGGGTACGGCGCCGCCAAATACCTTTTCTTCGAAGAGGAGCTCGTCGCCGTCGTAGGGCTCGAATTCGATAACAACGTCACCGAACTGGCCGTGACCGCCCGACTGCTTCTTGTGGCGTCCTCTTACGGAAACCTTCTTTCTGATGGCTTCTCTGTAAGCAACCTTGGGTTCTTCAAGGGTAACGCCTACGTTAAACTTGGTCTTGAGCTTGGAAGCGATGATGCTGAGGTGCATTTCGCCCATACCGCTGATAACCATCTGCTTGGTTTCTTTGTTGTTCTTATAGGAGAAGGTAAGGTCTTCTTCTGCAAGCTTCTGGAGACCCTGGGAGATCTTATCTTCGTCACCCTTTGCCTTGGGAGCGATAGCCATGGTAAGGCAGGGCTTGGGATATTCAAGGGGTTCAACCTCAACCTTTGCGCCTGCAGCGGCAAGGAGGTCGCCTGTAGCGGCGGTCTGAAGCTTTGTCATAACGCCGATGTCACCTGCGCCAAGCTCGGTAACTTCGGTCTGGGTCTTGCCCTTAATGGTGTATATCTTACCTATCTTTTCAGCGGTGTCCTTGTTTACGTTGTTAAGAGTCATACCGGGCTTGAGGGTACCTGCAAGAATCTTGAAGAAGGACATCTTGCCAACGAAGGGGTCGGCAACGGTCTTGAATACGTAAACTGCGGTGGGGTCGGTCTCAACGGCCTTGGGGGTGGGGATGTAGTGAGCCAGGAAGTGGAGAAGGGGCTCAAGACCCATGAGCTTGAAGGGAGAACCGGACATAACGGGAAGGATGGTATTGGTTTCAAGACCGTGAACAAGGCCCTGCTTGGTTTCTTCTACGGTGAATTCTTCGCCTGCGAAGAACTTTTCCATCATCTCGTCGGAGGTTTCTGCAAGAGCTTCTCTGTAGCCTTCCTTGAAGTTTTCCAGCATATCGTTCATGGATGCGGGAATGGGAATCTCGATTCTCTTGCCCTTTTCAAATCTCTTACCGGTCATATCGTTGAGGTCAACGTAGCCGATATTCTTGCCGTTATCGTCGTAAATAGGAGCGTTTATAGCACAAACCTTTGCGCCGAAGGTGGCCTTAAGGTCGGTATATACTTTATGGAAGTTACTGTTGTCTTCGTCCATCTTGGATATGTAGAACATGGCGGGAACGTTGTACTTTGCGCAGAGCTTAACTGCCTTTTCGGTACCTACGTTGATGCCGTCCTTTGCGGAGAGGACGATGATTGCAAACTCGGAAGCCTTGAGAGCCTGAATGACTTCGCCTTCAAAATCGAAGTATCCCGGAGTGTCTATAATATTAAGCTTAACGCCATTTCTTACTATGGGAGCAACTGCGGAGCTTATGGATATTTTTCTGGCAATTTCTTCGGGGTCGTAGTCACACACGGTATTTCCGTCCGCGGTCTTTCCCATTCTGTCTATTCCGTCAGTGTAATAGAGCAGAGCTTCGGCAAGCGAGGTCTTACCATCGCCGCCGTGACCTAAAAGGCAGACGTTTCTCAAATTGTTTACCGGGTATTTCATAGTGTTTTCTCCTTCCACACGGAAAAGCAAAGGGGAAGTTTTCCGCTTGTATATTAAATAAGATTAAATAAAATGACTTAGGAAGCATTTTTTACATTATACTACAAATGACACAAAAAGTCAATAGTTAAAATCTTTGCCTTAATTAATTGGAGTATTATTTTAGTATATGTGCGATTTCTGTAAAAAATGCTACATAAAAATGACACAAAAATGAAATAATGAAGAAGAGGTAAAAAAAATAAGGCAGACATGTGGCGTCTGTGGTAGAGCAGACGCCACAGTTATATTCGCCTTTGGCGAGTTATATTTGGCTACGCCAAGTTATATTCGCTACGCGAGTGATATTGACCTTTGGTCAGTTTG
>JAZQLP010000007.1:0-14530 GCA_045542755.1 Eubacteriales bacterium | reverse complement strand
GTTAATTTTTGTAAATGAGAGGTTGTCAAGCGGTTTGGTGGAAGAATATCAAATTTTTGTTAATTTTCCCATGTAAACTGTTGAAAAGTCTTGACATTCTCTGCGTATTCTGTTAAAATAATAAAAGCAATACTAATTAGTATTATATACAATTTAGGAGGATATCCTTATGGACAAGAAACTCAAAGTTGGTATTATTGGTTGCGGCGGTATTGCAAACGGCAAACACCTCCCCGCACTTGCCAAGATTCCTGAAGTAGAAATGGTTGCTTTCTGTGACATTATCGTTGACAGAGCTGAAGCTGCTAAGGCTAAGTACGGCACTGAAGACGCTAAGGTTTATGAAGATTACCGTCAGCTTCTCGAAGACAAGAGCATTGACGTAGTTCATGTTCTTACTCCCAACAACATGCATGCTCCCATTACCATCGACGCTCTCGAAGCAGGCAAGCACGTTATGTGCGAAAAGCCCATGGCTAAGACTGCTGCTGAAGCTGAGGCTATGCTCGAAGCTGCAAAGAGAACCGGTAAGAAGCTTACTATCGGTTATCAGAACAGACAGCGCAAGGAAATGCGTCACCTCAAGCAGCTCTGTGCTGACGGCGCTCTTGGCGATATCTACTACGCTAAGGCTCACGCTATCAGAAGACGTGCTGTTCCCACCTGGGGCGTATTTATGGACGAAGAAAAGCAGGGCGGCGGTCCCCTTATCGATATCGGTACCCACTCCCTCGACCTCTGTCTCTACATGATGAACAACTATGAAGTAGCAAGCGTTTCCGGTAACTGCCACTACAAGCTCGGCAAGAGACCTAACTCTGCTAACGCTTGGGGTCCCTGGGATCCTGAACAGTACACCGTTGAAGACTCCGCTTTCGGTTTCATCAAGATGAAGAACGGTGCTACTATTATTCTCGAATCCAGCTGGGCTATTAACCTTGCTGATTCTATCGAAGCTAACTGTACCCTCGCTGGTACCGAAGCCGGTGTTGACTTCTTTGACGGTATGAGAATTAACGGCGAAGAATACTCCAAGCTCTACATCAAGAAGGTTGATATGAAGACCAAGGGTGTTGACTTCTACGCCGGTACTGATGAAAACAATCCTGCTCTTGTTGAAGCAAGACAGTGGATTGATTCCATTCTTAACGACACCACTCCCTGCGTTCTTCCTGAACAGGCTCTGGTTGTCAGCCAGGTTCTCGAGGCTATCTACACCTCTTACAGAACTGGCAAGACCGTTTATTTTGACTAATAACGTTCTTACGTACAATGGGGTGGCCTAAAAACTACCCCATTGTTTTATTTTTATACTATAATCATTTGAATTAGGGGTTTAGGGATGTATAACAGAAAAGAGGACCAGAATAGAAAAACAAATACTCCGACTACCGGAAAATCGAAGAAGAAAACCTCAGGACTTACAAAATTGCTCCACCTGTACGTGGACCTTATTATCTGCGTTTTTCTTGTTATCACCCTTATTACCGTGGTGGCTGTTTTTATAAAAGCTTTTACACCTGCCGTGGATATTCCGGAGGATATTCTTAATTCGGAAATCCCCGTCAATATGGATTCTCAGGGGCGCGAAGAGATAACCGACGGTCAGGATATTATTACCGATTTGGTAGTAAATGACATACCTGAAGGCGAAAAGATATATCTTGATATGTTTACCGACCCAATAGGAACACCTTATAAGGCCGTGGATAAGGTTTATACCACCTTTGCCACCGATAACCCCGACTATACCGATCTTACCGTTAAAACTATCGTAATCGACCCTGGACATCAAAGTTATACGGGCGCAAAGCGTTCAGACGTATGGCTCTCCCCTTACCTTGACCCTGCAAAATCATCATCGTGGGTATATAATCATTATCAGAAGTTAGGTGCTGAGGGGGTATCCACCGGTAAGGCTGAGTATACGATAACTCATACTATTGCTAAAAAACTTAAAGCCGAGCTCGAATCCAGAGGTTACACGGTTATTCTTACGAAGGCTGATGAAAGCGTTTCTATGTTGGGTGCAGAGAGAGCTGCCGTTGCAAATAGGAATGATGCGGATTTAATGATATCCTTACATTGTGACGGATATGCCGGCGACAGCAGTGTTTCGGGAACTCTCGCCCTTGCTCCTGCCGTATGGGACGGATATCCGGATAAAAACCTTTCTTATCTCTCTGAAAAAGCCGCTATTTTACTTCTTGACAGCTATTCACAAGCGACGGGGTTAAACAACAGAGGATACCAGAAGATTACCAGCTCTTCAATATTCTCATTCTGCAAGGTTCCCGTGGTCTTACTTGAAATGGGATATCTTACCAATCCCACCGAGGATAGACTCCTTAACAGTACTGATTTTCAGCAAAAAATGGTTGAGGGTATAGCCAACGGCATTGATAGGTATTTTAACTCCCTGACTTTCCGTAATAATTAAATCAGAGGATAATTAATTGAGTAATAAAGCTATTCTCGTAGGCGTACGCCTATATAATGATAAAAGTGACTCCGCGGAACGTTCCATTGAAGAACTCGAGCGTCTTGCAGAAACGGCAGGACTTGAAGTCGTCGGTACTGTTATTCAGCAAAAAGACAGACCTGATTCTGCTACTTATATTGGGCGTGGAAAATGCACGGAATTGCGTGAATTTTGCGAAAATAACGACGTAGATATAGCCGTTTTTGACGATGAATTAAGCGGCTCGCAAATGAAAAATATAGAAGAGATAATGGACGTCGCTATTTTGGACAGAACTCTTCTGGTTCTTGATATTTTTGCTTCCAGAGCCAAATCTGCGGAGGGTAGATTGCAGGTAGAGCTCGCTCAGTTGCAGTACAGACTTCCCCGTTTAAGCGGTATGGGCTCTTCCCTGTCCCGTCTGGGTGGCGGTATAGGTACCCGAGGTCCCGGCGAAACCAAGCTTGAGACTGACAGACGTCATATTAATCGAAGAATTAAAGCAATAAAAGAGAAGCTTGAAGATGTTTCCAAGCGCCGTGAACAAACGCGTAACCGCCGCAAAAAGGACGGGATGCCCACAGTCGCTCTTTTAGGATATACCAACGCCGGAAAATCAACTCTTTTGAATAAGCTTTGCGGTTCCGATATATATGCGGAAGAAAAGCTTTTTGCAACCCTTGATACCTCCGTGCGTAAAATGAAGCCTACCGCAGAAGATAAGATTCCCACTGAAATTGAGATCTTATTTATTGATACGGTAGGATTTATCCGTAAACTCCCCCACTCCCTTGTTGACGCCTTCAAGTCTACTCTTGAAGAATCAGTAAATGCGGATCTTATACTTAACGTAGTAGATGCGGGAGATCCCGAAGCAGAAGAACACATTCGAGTTACTGAAGAAATAATATCTTCTTTGGGAATGGATGCTAAACCTATGTTTCTCGTGTTAAACAAGTCTGATACCCTTACGTCAAGTACGGATTCTCCTTCTTTTGAGATAGAGCATTACAAGAAAGCTTCGGGTATGCCCGTTTATTATGTTTCCGCAACTACTGGAAAAGGGATATCTCAGCTGAAAAGAGCTTGTTTTGAGTTCTTTAAGAGTATAAATAGGATATATTAAAAAGAATGGCTAACAAATCGTTAGCCATTCTTTTCTATTTTCTTGACTGAATGTCTTTAAAATACGGAGCCAGGTATTTACCCGTATAGGACTCCTCGCAGGCAACTACATCCTCGGGAGCGCCTTGCACGACGATGGTTCCGCCGCCGTTACCACCTTCGGGACCAAGGTCGATTATATAATCGGCACATTTGATCACGTCCAGATTGTGTTCTATAACAATAACGGTATTACCGGCATCAACTAATTTCTGAAGTACCTGAATAAGCTTTTTAACGTCATCTGAATGAAGGCCCGTGGTGGGTTCATCGAGAATATACACCGTTTTTCCTGTTGCCTGACGTGCAAGCTCCGTTGCAAGCTTCACACGCTGCGCCTCTCCTCCCGATAGAGTGGTGGAGGGTTGGCCGATTTTGATATATCCCAATCCTACGTCAAATAATGTTTTTATTTTTTTGTATATTGATGGGATATTTTCAAAGAATTTAAGCCCTTCCTCAACAGTCATGTCGAGTATATCGAAGATGTTTTTGTCCTTAAATTTGACCTCAAGGGTTTCCCTGTTGTATCTTTTACCTCCGCAAACGTCACAAGGTACGTAAATATCGGGTAAGAAGTGCATTTCAATTTTGACTATACCGTCGCCTCCACAGGCCTCACATCGGCCTCCGGTAACGTTAAAAGAGAATCGTCCGCTATTGTATCCTCTGGCCTTTGCTTCGGGAGTTTTTGCAAATAAATCTCTTATATCGTTAAATACACCCGTATATGTTGCAGGGTTTGAACGAGGGGTTCTGCTAATAGGACTTTGGTCTATACTGACAACCTTATCAAGGTGTTCCACACCTAATATTTCCCTATGCTTTCCTGCGACGGTTTTTGATCTGTTAAGCTTTGCCGCCAAATGCTTATATAGGATTTCGTTTACAAGGCTTGATTTGCCGGATCCCGAAACTCCAGTTACGCAGGTAAAAAGGCCCAAGGGGAAGTCAACGTCGATATTTTTCAGATTGTTTTCTTGCGCGCCCTTTATTCTTATCCACTTGTCCCCGGGAAGACGAAGTTTTTCGGGTATTTTTATCTGCTTTCTGCCGGAAAGGTAATCTCCTGTAATCGATCTGGGGGAGTTCATTATGTCCTCAAGACTTCCCTGCCCCACTATTTCTCCGCCGTGTATTCCCGCTCCGGGGCCCACGTCTACTATATAGTCTGCGGAACGCATTGTATCTTCGTCGTGTTCTACTACTATAAGAGTATTACCCAAATCACGAAGATTTTTAAGGGTATTAATAAGCTTTTCATTATCCCTTTGATGTAAGCCAATGCTCGGCTCGACAAGAATATACAGTACGCCCATGAGAGATGAACCTATCTGGGTTGCCAATCTTATGCGCTGGTCCTCGCCGCCCGAAAGGGTTCCCGCAGAACGGGACAATGTCAGATATTCCAAGCCAACGTTTTTTAGAAATTCAAGACGCTGCTTTATTTCTTTGAGTATCTGTGATGCAATTATGGCGTCGCTGCCCGAAAAAGGAATTGAAGTGCAGAAATCGTATATTTCGCTGACGGACATATCGCAAACCTCGTGTATGCCCTTTCCTGCAACGGTAACGGCTCTTGCAATGGGATTAAGACGTGCTCCTCCGCATTCTTTACAGGGAGCTATTGTCATCATAGCTTCAATTTGCATCTTTGCAACTTCGCTGGTAGATTGCTTATACCGTCTTTCTATCGTAGGGATAATGCCCTCAAACATTGGATTGCCGTAAAGAATCTCTTTAAGCGCTTCTTCGTTTATATTCTTAACGGGGTCAGATATCTGATTACCGTATTTTTTCAGTATTGCCGAGTATATTCTGAGTAACTGCGCATTTGAGGTAGCACTTCCAAATCCAGGGGCTTGAATTGCATCTTCTATTATACTTAAATTTTTATCGGGAATAATAAGGTCGGGGTCTATAGATTCAATATAACCGAGGCCTGAACACTCCTTACACGCACCTACGGGGTTGTTGAACGAAAACATTCTGGGCGATAGTTCTTCTATGCCGATATCATGCTCAGGGCAGGAATACCTTTGAGAAAATGTATGCTCGGTCTGGTCGTCGTTTTTATAAATCAGTATCAAACCGTTCGAAAGTCTTGATGCCGTTTCGCAAGAATCGGTCAGTCTTCTTCTCACATCGGTGCGTACGGCAAGACGGTCTATGACAACCTCTATATTATGCTTTTTATTTTTATCAAGAGGTATGTTTTCTTCAAGGTCGTATATGATTCCGTCAACCCTTACCCTTACATATCCGCTTTTTTTCAGGTCATCAAAGGTTTTTGTGTACTCCCCTTTTCTTCCTCGGACAATAGGTGCCATGATCTGTATTCTGGTACCTTCGGGATAAGCAAATATCTTATCTATTATCTGGTCAATAGTTTGCTGTTTTATTTCCACTCCGCATATGGGACAGTGAGGTGTACCTACTCTCGCATAGAGGAGTCGAAAATAATCGTATATTTCAGTTATGGTGCCTACCGTTGATCGTGGATTTCGTGATGTTGTCTTTTGATCTATGGATATAGCGGGAGAAAGCCCGTCTATTGAGTCTATATCGGGCTTTTCCATTTGACCGAGGAATTGGCGGGCATAGGATGACAGAGATTCAACGTATCGCCTTTGACCTTCGGCATATATAGTGTCGAATGCAAGAGATGATTTTCCGCTGCCTGAAAGTCCCGTAAAAACCGTTAGTTTGTTTCGGGGTATCTCAAGGTCAACGTTTTTAAGGTTATTTTCTCTCGCGCCTTTAATATAAATGCTGTCTCTCATTTACTGAAATCCTTTATTTTAATGTTTCTTTAAGAGCCTTTATTCTATCTCTCAATCTTGCCGCATATTCAAAGTCAAGTGCTTTTGCCGCCTTTTGCATTTCGACGGTAAGTTTTTCAATGGCGTTTTTCTTTTCAGCAGCAGATAATTTTGCAGGTTTTTCAACCATCGACTCTTTTGCATCATCACCAAGTATAGGCGAAATATTGTCCTTAATGCTTTTAACGATGGTTTTGGGAGTTATGTTGTGGATACGGTTATATTCTTGCTGAATATTACGCCTTCTTTCGGTTTCCATTATAGCTTTTTCCATAGAAGGAGTAACGCTGTCAGCATACATAACAACTTGACCAGACGCATTTCTTGCAGCGCGGCCGATAATCTGGATAAGGGATGTTTCGTTACGCAGAAAGCCCTCTTTATCCGCATCGAGAATAGCAATTAAAGAAACCTCTGGAATATCAATACCCTCTCTTAAGAGGTTTATACCAACTATAACGTCAAATTCTCCGCTACGAAGGTCGTGCAGGGTCTGGATTCTATCAAGAGTGTCTATATCATGGTGCAGATATCTTACTCGGATATCCATTGATTTGAGATATTCGCTTAACGACTCTGCAAGGCGCTTTGTTATGGTCAATACCATAACTCGCTCCTTCTTTTCTACCCTCTCGTAGATATTTGCTATAAGGTCGTCTATCTGATTTTCGGTGGGTTTTACCGTTATTTGAGGATCCACCAGGCCCGTAGGTCTTATAATTTGCTCTACAACCTGCTCAGAATTTGTTCTTTCGTACTCGCCCGGTGTGGCGGATACGTATATTACCTGATTTATCTTTGATGAAAATTCATCAAAGTAAAGAGGTCTGTTATCGTATGCGGAAGGCAATCTGAACCCGTAGTCTACCAGGTTTTGCTTTCTTGCTCGGTCTCCCCCGCTCATGCCCCGTACCTGAGGCAACGTTACGTGGCTCTCGTCCACAAAGAGCAGATAATCTTCAGGAAAATAATCCAGCAGTGTATAAGGCGTTGAGCCAGGAGCTCGTCCTGCAATAACTCGCGAGTAGTTTTCTACGCCGCTGCAGTAACCCAGCTGACGAAGACATTCAACGTCGTATAGCGTGCGTTCCTTAATGCGCTGGGCTTCAATTAGTTTGTGCTGTGATTCAAACCAATCAATACGTTCATCCATTTCTCTCAGTATCTCGTCTACAGCCTTTTTCAGATGTTCCTCGTCTGCAACATGGTGAGATGTTGGGAATATGGCAACGTAATCCATTCTTTGGAGAACTTCTCCCGTAATGGGGTTTATCTTCGTTATTTTTTCTATTTCATCGTCGAAAAACTGTATTCTATACAGTGCGTTTTCTTCAGATGCGGGGAATATTTCAATAACATCGCCTTTGACTCTGAAAAGACCTCTGGCAACGTCAAAGTCGTTTCTTGCGTAGCGTATGTTTATCAGTTCATCAATAACTTCATCTCTGTCTTTTATCTGACCTACGCGAAGAGAGACTATCATTTTACTGTAAGATGCGGGATCTCCAAGGGTATATATACAAGATACACTGGATACGATTATAACGTCACGTCTTTCAAACAGCGCAGAGGTAGCAGAGTGACGTAATCTGTCTATTTCATCATTAATTGAAGAGTCTTTTTCTATATATACATCTTTTCCGGGAAGGTATGCTTCAGGCTGATAATAATCGTAATAGGATACGAAGAACTCTACGGCATTTTCGGGAAAAAGCTCTTTAAATTCGTTGCATAGCTGTGCAGCCAACGTCTTGTTATGGGCTAAAACCAAGGTGGGGCGTTGGACTTTTTCTATTATATTAGCCATGGTAAAGGTCTTACCGCTTCCGGTTACTCCAAGCAAGGTTTGCTTATTCATTCCCTGCTCCAAGCCCTTAACCAGCTTATCTATGGCTTTAGGCTGATCTCCGGATGGCTTGTATTCGGAATTCAATATGAATTTACCCATAAAAACCGTCTTTCAGTATTTTTTTGCATCTATATCTGCATCGCCAGACATTGTTCCAGCAGTCCACTGTCTTTGAATGATACGAAGTCTGCAGGTTCAAATATTATGTGGTCCGAAAAAGTCATTCTTTCTCTCTTGAAATCCGCCATCATTCTCGCTGTATTTATCATATCCAGCGTTGACGGCAGAGCAAGTCCAGAGGGATGATTGTGTGCAAGTACCATGTGGTCTGCGTGACATCTTTTGTATTCTTTCTTTATTCTTGGAACGTCTATAGGTACGTACTTTAAATCCCCGGAGCAAATAACGATATCGTCTATTAGGCGCTCATTCTTATCAAAGTACATTGCAATTAATTGCTCGTGTTTTATAAGACCGTATTTTGCAATAAGATAATATCCTTTATCTTTTGTTGTTTTAAAATATCTTGCAACTTCTTCTTTAAAATCGTACTTTGTCATGAACTGCATTAGAAAATACAGTGTTTCTACAGAGGTAGGGCCAAGGCCTGGGATGTTTAAAAGCTGCTCGTAGTCGGCGTACATAATCTTCTTAATAGAACCGAATCTGTTGAGCAATGTTCGTGCTATTTCAGCGGTGTCTTTTCTCGGTATACAGTAAGTCAGTAAATTCTCGAGAACCTCTTCGGTTGTTAACCCTCTTATACCCACTTTTAGGAACTTTTCTCTTAATCTTTTTCTGTGTCCCTCTGCCATGGTGTTAGCCTCCGTAGTATACGATATTATATCTAATATTATTATAACTAATTATATACGTTTATTGGACTACTGTCAAGCAGAAGGAGAGTAATTTCTCAAATATTTGTTAATTTTGTCTGTTTTATACTTAAATTTATTGACATATCCAAATTAATCTGATAAAATGTCTTTTATAGAATCAACCTTGATTGGAGATTTATTATGGACAAAAAGTTGAAAATTGGTATCGTTGGTTGCGGAAGTATTGCCAACGCAAAGCATATGCCCAGCCTTACTAAGTTGGGCGATGTAGAAATGGTTGCTTTCTGCGACGTTATAATAGAGAGAGCCCAGGCGGCGAAGGAGAATTTTGGTACTCCTGATGCAAAGGTGTATGCTGATTATCACGATTTACTCAATGATAATCCCGAGATTGACGTTATTCACGTTTGTACCCCCAATAAGCATCACGCCCCCATATCTATTGCTGCTTTAGAGGCAGGTAAGCACGTTATGTGCGAAAAACCCATGGCTAAAACCGCTGCAGAAGCTGAAGCTATGCTTGAAGCTGCAAAAAGAACCGGTAAGAAGCTTACTATCGGTTATCAGAACAGACAGCGTAAGGAAATCAAATTCCTTAAGCAGGTATGTGATGAGGGCAAACTTGGTGAAATATACTACGCAAAGGCTCTTGCATTAAGAAGACGCGGTGTTCCCTGCTGGGGCGTTTTCATGAACGAAGAAGAACAGGGCGGCGGTCCCCTCATTGATATCGGTACCCATTCTCTTGACCTTACTCTTTGGGCTATGAATAACTATGAAGTACATAGCGTAGTAGGTAACGTTCACCATCAGTTGAGCAAGAGAGAAAAAGCTGCTAACTCCTCCGGTCCCTGGGATCCTAAGGAATTTACAGTTGAGGATTCCGCATTCGGTTTTGTAAAGATGAAGAATGGCGCCACCGTTATAATTGAGTCCAGTTGGGCACTTAATATTGCCGATAAAAAGGAAGCAATGTGCATCTTGGCAGGTACCGAGGGCGGTGTTGACTTCGAAGACGGCATGAGATTCAACGGTGAGCAGAATTCCAAGCTTTATATGGAAAAATATAGCATGAAAACCAAGGGCGTTGAATTCTATAACGGCTTAAAGAGCAGTGACCCCGCGTATCTTGAAGCGAGACAGTGGATAGACTGTATCCGCAACGATACAGATCCCTGCGTTCTTCCCGAACAGGCATTGGTAGTAAGCCAGATTCTTGAAGCAATATATACTTCTGCAAAGACCGGCGAAACGGTATACTTCGATTAAGTTTTAAAAATAAAATGGTTATCTCCCCTACCTATAACGGTTGGGGAGATTTTGCTATATTTTATAGTGTTAAAATAAGGAGTAGTATACGGTGGCAAAAAAGTCTGAATTAATTATCATTTCATAGTTTGTTATAACAAATATCGTAAGTACAACAAAGACGGCCATGCTAAAAAGCGTAAGGCCTATGCCAACAAATGATAACGCTTTTCTCTTTTCAGCTTTTCTTCCTCGCATACCTAAAATCAGTGCTAATATGTGTATTGGAAGCCCCCAAAACATCAGAATACCTATTATGGAGAGCACGAAAGAAGCCGTGGCTTCCTTATCCGCAAGAGTGGGAACATATTTTGTTTTTTGCGGAAGCGGTTTATAGGCTGGAGTCAAAGGAGTTTCGATCTGTTCAACTTCCTTAGAAACATAAAGAGACTCCACCTCAAGCGTAGCGCCTTCTTCAGGTACCGGAACCTCTGCAATAGTAGGTTCATCTGTTACAATCTTTTCTGTTTCCTCTATTGCTAACAACTTTCCGCAATTATAACAAAATCTGCTCGTGTCAGTATTTTGCTTACCGCAAAACCAACAGTACATAATATTGGTCCTCCGTATTATTCTTCAGGAACGATAGGTTGAACAACGTTTCTGATAACGATAATGCCATTTCTTTCCAGTGCGCTCACATCTGACGTGCTTACGGTAGTATTGGTGCAGTTTACCATTGTGAGAGATATGCAGCTCTCAAGCACAGAAAGATTCATGGGGTAGTTTCCTTGGATATTTAGGTTTGTGAGTTTTGTTAGTGCAACCAATGGTGACAAATCAACAACAAGATTGTTTGTTAAGTCTACCACTTCGAGAGTGGATATTTTTGCAATAGTTAATAGGCTTGAAATGCTGTTGTTTGCAGCAGTTAGGTTTTTGATGTTAGTAGATTCAAGAACAGAGAAATCCTTGATTCCTGTATTTGAAACGTTAAGAGTTGCCAATGAGGCGATATTTTTTAGTGCACTCAAATCGGCTATAACGGTTTCACTTATATTTAAATTAATAAGTTTTGTATAAGATGATATTTTCGAGAGATTATCAACTTTGGTACCTGCAAGGTTAAGTGTCGTTATCTGTGGTAATCTTGAGATTCCGTCAAGTTTATCTACATAGTTATGCGATATATCAAGCTCACTCAAGAGAGAAAGAGATGATAGGGGTGATATATCCTCTATAAGGTTTTCGGATAAGTTTAAGGACTTCAGCTTTGCAAATCCGGACAACGGAGAAAGGTCACTCAACATATTTTTCGATAAGTCAAGGGACTGAAGATTATTCAGTGAATCGGTAAGATCCGTAATGTCCTTGATAACGTTTCCGCTCAAATTAAGGCTCTTTAGTTTAATAAAAGAGGTTATGGGAGTAACGTCTGCTATAAAATTGTCGGCAACGTTAAGTTCTTCAAGCCAAATCATTGACGAGATGTCTTGGAGGACAGTATCGGTTATTCCGCAATTTCTGAGAGTAATGGATTTTACGTTTTTAAGTGTGGAGAGCGAGTGTAGAGATGTCAGTTCAGTTTCGCCATAAAGCTCTACTGTAGATAGATTTTCCATAGCGGAGAGGTCTTCAAGGCTATATATGCTTCCGTCTATGGCTGCGCCATTAATCACGTTTGAGAATGTCAGTATCTTTTCAAGATCACCGTATACTATAGTTCCCGTGGCTTTTCCTAAAAGTGTGCGGACTATATTTTCAACTTTTTCATCCTTGAAGATATAGGGAGTGTTGCTCTTATAAATTCTGTAAGTAGCAGTATATTCGTCAGAGATTAAACCGTCACCGTTTATAGCAAAGGCACGTATGGTCTGTGTACCTGAAGCTACAACAATAGGTTCTCCGTTATATTGAATACTGTTAAGATTTGGCTTTGAACCGTCCAGCGTGTAATATATCTGGGAGTTATCGTCAGTGTCAAACACAATATTTAACTGAGTATCATATGTTCCCGGATTGGGAGATGATACAAAGTTTGAGGGGCGCTTTTCGGAAAGTTTTACAACGATATAGTTCGCAGATATGCCGTCGATAAAGTCCATGGCTTCTGCGATTTTGTTCTGTCCGGTAAGAGCTTTTATATACTGGATATAATAGTTTTCGTTGCGGGAGTGAATCGCAATACTCTCCTGTACCAGTTCAAGAGCTTCATCATATTTATTCTCATTGATAAGTATATCAATAAGCATAAGTCTTGCATCTGCATAATTGGGGTCGTATTCTATACATGAATAAAGGGTTTCTTCTGCTTTTTTGAGGTCCCCTTCTTCAGCGTACGCTACGGCCTCTTCATAGTATTTGGTACTGAATCCAAAAATGTTTTTATCCTGGCGGAACAGAAAGAAAACTATTGCGATTAACCCGAATACTATAAAAGCTACACAGAACGAATAGTAAAAGGTACGGAAGTAATGCTTCTTTACCTTTTCGCTCTTTGACATTCTTTTTTCTTTTCTATCGTTATTGTTTGACTTTGAAGTCTTAACCTTACTGTTTTCCATTTAGCTCTCCGTGTGTAAAAAATAAATTATTCCACTACATCTTATAGTATAACGCAAAAAACAGGATTAGTCAAGTCGGAAAGAATTTTTTATACAAATTTGTACCATAAATTGCGTATTAAACGGATAAAACGCAGCATATGCTTAAAAGAAAATAAAATAAAAGGACGTGGGTCGGTGAAGCATTTTATATTTACCTTTCTTTCCATTACGCTTGTTCTTGTTATAGTCCCCGTGATATGCGTGAAATCTTTTGAAAATAAACTTCTTCAAGTTCTGGGTGAGAATCTATATAAAGCCGATGTTGAGGCTATGTCTCAGCTGCCAAAGGAGGACATCCCCGATGACAATTCTGAGGCTATTCCCCAGAATCCGGATACCAGCGATAATATTGAATATCCTTACGAAACCGTTTCCGTGTACCTTCATGATAAAGGAATTGTGGAGAATATTGAACTTCAGACTTATCTTTCTGGTGTATTGCGCGGAGAAATGCAACCCACATACGAGCCAGAAGCTTTAAAGGCTCAGTCCGTAGCAGCCTACACATATCTCGTATACCAGAAATTATATAACTATGACCTCAAGAAAGATGCACATCGCGGCGCTGATATATGTACCGACCCATCACATTGTAAGGCCTATCTGTCAGAGGAAAACGCTCGCTCCCGTTGGGGTGACGTATGGTACGATAAGTACGATCTGAAAATAAAGACTGCCGTCGCTGAAACTCTACATGAAGTAATCGTTTACGGCGACAAAGTGATCAATGCTGTATTTTTTAGCATATCGTCGGGAAAAACCGAATCTGCTGAAAATGTTTGGGGATACGCTATTCCCTATCTTGTAGAGGTCGATAGCGTATACGATACCTCTGCTGACGGGTTTGAGTCTGAAGTAGTGGTGTCCGTGGATGAATTTAAAGATACCTTAAGTCGGGAGTTCGGGTGCGAGTTTGGTGAGTCAACTCTTAATATTGAAAACATTAATAGGTCGGGGGCCGGTGGAATAATTACGGTAACGGTCGGTAAAAAAACTCTTACTGGAACCGAATTTCGTATGGCATTCGGGTTGAGGTCAAGTAATATTGCTATGGAGTTTGAAAACGGAAATGTTATTTTTAAAGTTAAGGGCTATGGGCACGGTGTTGGTATGAGTCAGTACGGAGCAAACCAGCTCGCAAAACAGGGTTATAGTTACGAAGAAATATTAAGGCACTATTATACGGGTATAACACTTTCTGAGGCAGAGGTGTTTTCGTGATGTTATCCTTATAAAACTCGATAAATAAATAATCCGAACCAATCTTCTGAAAAGAAAAAATCGGTTCGGATTATTTTTCTTTGGTGCGGGTAACAGGGGTCGAACCTGCACACCGTAAGGCGTAAGATCCTAAATCTTATGCGTCTGCCAATTCCGCCATACCCGCATTGACCTGTACATTTTATCATAATATTGAGCAGTTGTCAAGACCGATAAAACGAAAATTAACCGAACAATAGCGGATATCTTTAGGTGTAAAGTATCGCGATTTGTCGGATAAAGTTATTTGCCATTATATGTAAAGTAATACTACATTACAC
>JAZQLP010000006.1:0-4268 GCA_045542755.1 Eubacteriales bacterium | reverse complement strand
CTATATATTCTTTTCCTTCTTCTGCGTTTCTTAAATTCATAAAGGATCTCCTACCAGACTTTAATATCTGTTATTTTATCTCTGTTGGTTAGCCCTTGCTAACCGCATAATATTATACCACTACTTCCTATATTTGTCAATAGGTTTTTTTTGACTTTTTTGCAAAAATACCGTAAAGAAAAGGTATATAAAACATTGAGAAAAATGGAGCAGACAGTTGTCTGCTCCACAGGTTTAATCAGCCATTTTTCTGCTTATAAATTTTTCGGAAGCGGCCACACCGTAATACATTATTCCTGCAAGTAAACAGAGGATGAGAACCCCTGCCATTACAAGGTCCATTCTGAATACCTGACCTCCGTATACGATAAGGTAGCCTATTCCTGCCTTTGAGGTCAAAAATTCTCCCACTATAACGCCAACCCAGGTCATTCCTACGTTGATTTTCAGTACTGACATTGTCGTTGGGAGAGATGAAGGGAATACTACTTTCATAAAGGTTTGGGTTTTCGTTGCTCCGAAGGTCCTCATCAAAAGTAATTTCTCTTCGTCAGTTTCGGTAAAGCCCGTTAGAACGCCTATTACCGTTACTATAACAGAAACTAAAAGGGTAACGGTGATTATGGCCGACATGCCCGAGCCCACCCAAACTATTATAACCGGGCCGAGGGCGATTTTAGGCAGTCCGTTCAGTACTACCAGATATGGGTCAGCTATTTCTCTTGCCGTAGGACAGTACCATAACAGTATGGCTATAGCTACTCCCAACAGCGTACCAGCTATAAAGCCGATAAAGGTTTCTGCTACGGTTACCCCTATATGGAGCCAGATTGAGCCGTCGGCCACTAATCTGTATATAACCGACACCGACCTTGCGGGAGAAGAGAATATAAATGGGTCAATGAGCTTTGTTTGGGCGGCAATTTCCCATATTGCAAAGAAAAGTATAAGAACACAGCCCCTTGTGAGAGAAACAAAAATCTTTTGTTTACGCATATTTTTCAGGTATGCCAGGTGGGCTTGGGACATTTCCTTTTCAGGTGTTTTCTTCTTCCTCATTTTCGTTTAACTCCTTCCATATTCGGTTAAAATACACCCCGAATTCAGGTGCTAACCTTTTATCCGTAACGTCGTCGCTGGCCGCCGTAAGAGAAATATCCACTGCTTTTTTAATAGTTCCCGGACGGGGAGTCAGTATCAGCACCCGATCTGCCAAGGATATGGCCTCCGATATATCGTGGGTAACCAGTATGGCGGTCTTATTTCTGCTTTTGATTATCTTCGAAATATCGTCCGATACGCTTATTCTCGTTTGATAGTCGAGGGCGCTGAATGGTTCGTCAAGGAGCAATATATCAGGCTCTAATGCCAGCGTTCTTATGAGTGCAACCCTTTGTCGCATACCTCCCGAGAGATTTCTCGGAGAGGTATGAATAAAGTCCTTGAGGCCGTATTGCTCCAACATTGCGATGAGCTCGTCAACACGCTCCTTGGTCCTTTTGTTTTTTAACTCAAGCCCCAACGTTACGTTGCCAAGAACGTCTCTCCATGGAAAAAGGTGGTCGTGTTGCAGCATATAGCCCACTCTGTCGCCGATTTTATCCGTCACTGCTTCTCCCATTACCTTTACTTCTCCCGAGGAAGGTGGGATAAGCCCTGCAATAAGAGAAAGAACGGTGGATTTGCCGCAACCCGAAGGGCCAACTATGGCCGTAAAGCTGTTACGGGGGACGGAAAAGCTCATATCCTTTAGGGCAAAGGTTTCGTCCTGTTTTGTGTGGTATATTTTTGATACGTTAATAAATTCTACCGGATAGATTTCCTTTTTTGGCTCGTCGTTCATGTTCTGCCTCCTCTGTGGAATGTTTATTTTGAGGAGGAAACTCTTTCGGCGATGCTGTTATCTATGATTTTCTCAAAGTCGGGCGCAGAGGTGATGATGCCCGCTTCGGTAATAACGTCTATTAATCTTTCATAGTCCTCCTCCAGCATCACGGGAGTGGATTTCCAAACGTCGATTTCTTTGTAGTTCTTAACTACGGCTTTTATGAGCTCCTTGTCGCTGTCAGCAAAGGAGGGGAGAAGTGCCTCGGCTATTTCATCCGTAGTGCTTTTTTCTATCCATTGCTGAGCTTTATATATGACTTTTGTAAACTTCTCTATAAGTTCGCTGTCATTTTTCATTGTGTCTTTCATCGCTACAAAGCAGGTAAAGGGCACGTCACCGCCCGCTTCACCTACCGATGCTACTATATATCCCTGGTCTGCAAGCTCCATTGTGGATGCGGAGGGTTCAAACATCGTAACGTAGTCGTCATCCCCGCCAATAAAGGCACCGCCCATAAGGTCAAAGGTCACGTCTGTTCTTACGGTGAGGTCAACGTTTGGCTCCATTCCGTTAAGTTTAAGCACGTATTCAAGCATCATTTCGGGCATACCTCCCGTTCTGCCACCGATAACGCTTTTCCCTTTAAGCTTATCCCAGGAAAAGTCATCGTCGGGAGTTTTTCCCAGAAGGAAGGAGCCGTCTTTCTTTGTAAGCTGGGCAAATACTACAGCATGGTTTTCCTTACCCTCGTTTGCTACGTATACTGCGGTTTCGGGGCCGAGAAGGGCAATATCCGCATCCCCTGTCAGCAACGCTGTCATACTTTTATCTGAACCGCCGCCGTTTGTGAGCTCTATGGTTATCCCTTCTTCTTCAAAATATCCCAGGTTTATAGCTGCATAAAAGGGGGCGTAAAATATAGAGTGGGTAACCTCGTTTACACGGATTACAGTCGTATCCTTATCCTCGCATCCGGCAAAGCAGAATAATAGAGCAACTGAAAAACATAAAAGGGTAAATACTGTGATTATTTTTTTCAAAACAAGCATCTCCTTAACTGATAATGGTGTTAAATTGTGTCGATACTAAATTATATTCCTTACGGGTGTTGTATGTTACGGAGATATAGTGTATGAATTGTTTCACGAATGAAGTGAAAATTTCAAAATAATATGGTATTATATTGTGGAAATAATATTGAGAGGCTGATTCAATGTTAAAAACTATGAAGAGATTGCTTGGCTATGCCAAGCCTTATTCGGGGACAATAGCCCTTACGGTTATTTCTCTCCTTGGCGCTGCCATTCTTAATCTCGTTACTCCTGCCGTTGTAAGGCAACTTACCGCCGACCTGGGGGTTCCGGGGAAGCTAACCTATTCCTTGATAATTACATACGTTATTATTCTCGTAGTGGCATATCTGCTTCGCGGAGTGTTCAAGTTCCTTTCCATGTGGCTTGCACACGTTGCCGCCTGGAAATACGTTGGGGATATGACCCTTCGTGTGTACGATAAGTTGCAGACCCTGTCAATGAGATATTTTTCGGATAAGCAGACGGGTCAGATAATGAGCCGCGTTATTAACGACTCAAGAAATCTGGAAACCCTTATAGCTCACTCCTTGCCCGATATGTTTTCAAACGTTGCCGTTATAGTCAGCGTAGGCGTTATGATATTCTTCATTAATCCTCTTCTTGCGGCTATAACCCTGATTCCCGTTCCCTTCGTTCTTTTCGTCAGCACCTTTTTCTCCAAAAAGGTTGCTCCTCTGTTTAAGATAAACCAGAGGGTTCTGGGTGAGCTTAATGCAAAGGTTCAGGATAATATTTCGGGCATAAAGGAAATCCAGTCATTCTGTAAAGAGGACTATGAGCATATCCGAATGAAGGATTTCTGCAAAATATACAGCGGTGTAAACATTAACGCCAATTTTGCAAACGCTATTTATCAGCCCTCCGTAGAGTTCCTTACCTCTTTGGGTACGGTCCTGGTTATGGGTGTGGGAGGTGTCCTTGTCTTGAAGGATGCCCTTTCCACTGCGGACATCGTGGGCTTTTTTATGTATCTATCCCTCTTTTTCCAGCCCCTTACCGTGCTTGCCCGTCTTGCGGAGGATATTCAGAACGCCAATGCAGGTGCTGAGCGAGTATTTGAGATACTTGATACCGAGTCTGAGATTCAAGATTCTCCCGACGCAGATACCGAGTTTGTTTCCGAAGGTAATTTACAGTTTGAAAACGTTACCTTCTATTATAAAGAGGACGAGCCAGTTCTTAAGGACGTATCCTTTGATATAAAAGCGGGAACAATGACTGCCTTCGTTGGTGCTACTGGTGTGGGTAAGACTACCGTCGTATCCCTTATTGAGAGGTTTTATCAGCCCGTAAACGGCCGTATACTTATAGACGGGCGTGATATAAGGTCATTGACGCAGAATGCT
>JAZQLP010000005.1:0-6971 GCA_045542755.1 Eubacteriales bacterium | reverse complement strand
TCTGCATTCTGAATTCTGCATTCCGCCGCCTCGCGGCGCCCCTCCCCGCCGCAGCGGCCCTATGCTCTACGCTCTCTGCTCTCTCAAAATTTTTCCAAATTTTCACAATCCGTGTATTGACAAGTTCACATTTTGATGATATAATATATTACAAGATGTGATAATTCATATCCCGTACTAATAGGCATGGCTCGGTCGCGGGGAAGCGGCCGAGTTTCTCCTCCCAACGGGCACTCCCGTTGGGAAAAAATCTATCCACACTCAACAAAAACAATCGGCAAAGGGGGAACGCATATGGCCGAAGCAAGATATTATTGGATAAAAATGCCCAAAGACTTCTTTTCTCTGCCCGCCATCAGATACATAAAAAGTCTGGAGCTGGGCGGAGATATTCTACTTCTCTATCTCCAACTGCTTACCGAAAGCACCGACAAGGGGGGCAAGCTCCGCCTGACCGAAGAGCTGGCCTACACATGGGAGACCCTGGCCGCTTCGGTGGGTATGCCCCTTGACTCGGTAAGCGAGGGAATGAAGGTCCTCACCTCTCTGGGACTGGTAAAAATCCTCCCCGACGACACCATATTCATGCCCGAACAAGAAAAACTCACGCAAAGTGAGGTGGCCTCTGCGAAGCGTGTCCGTGATAAAAGAGAGAGGGATGCTTTACAAAAGCAGGGCGAATCCACGGAGAGATTTAATGAAGAACAAGGCAAAAACGAAAAAGCGGAGGAGTCTTTTTGTAAAGCAAATGCGTTACATTGTAACGTAGAGAAAGAGATAGAGAAAGATATAGAGTTAGAGATAGAGGAAAAAGAAAAGAGAAAAGAAAAATGGGCTCCGCCCCGCCCAAAGGCGAAAGGCAATAACGTTTTTCTCGATATGTTGAGAGAGGAAAGCGGGCCTTAAAAAATAAAAAATCCGTAAATGAAGGGTACGGTTTATTAATCAGGAGGTTAGTGATATTTACCCTACGGGCAAGTGATATTCCTCGCCTTGCTCGGAGTGATATTGCCGCTCTGCGGCAGTGATATTATATCCGCCTCCAAAACTGGCCGAAGGCCAATACCACTCACGTAGCGAATATCACTCGGCGAAGCCGAATATAACTCGCCGCAAGGCGAATATAACTGGCTCCTATCGGAGCCTAAAGGAGGTATTAAACCATGATAAGATACGAAAACAGATGCGTTGATTGCGCAGAAGAAATGGGCTGTATGGGGGAATCCTGCCGCTATTTGCAGGTGACGGTCACCGAATGTGACGAATGCGGCGAGACCGACGTTACCCTCTACACCTACGACGGTCTGGACCTCTGTCCCGATTGCCTTATAAAGGCATTGGTGAAGGACGGACTTGCAGAGCCGGTAAATAGTGGTCAGTGACCATCTCTGCCGAAGGCGAAGGTGTAGGTTGCTACCGCGCAGAACATTTCAATCTGTCACCGCAGGGGACACCGACGGCGGAGACATATTGCAGAATAAAGAGCCTTGCATTATCCGCCGCCTAAATTCAAAGCCGTAACCGTCTTTGAATTTTTATTGTACAGAATAAAGAGTCACTATTCCCTGGCCCCTGGACCTTGGCCCCTGGCCCCTTATCGACTGAAAGGAGATACCATTGACCCGACAAGAAACCCTCAAATTCCTGGCCTTAGTCAAGGTCGCTTATCCCTCGGCCTACCGAGATGCGGATAAGGACACCCTGTTGGCCACGGTAAATATGTGGCAGTCCACCTTTTCCGACCTGCCATATCCCATAATGGAAACCGCATTTGACTCCTTTCGAAGAAGGAGCAAATTTCCGCCCACGGTGGCGGAGATATACGACGAGCTTTCGCGCATCCACTCCGCCGCATGGGCCGACCTTAACGAGGCGGCACTCCTTGAGGACAACGACAAATTCCAAAAAGCCGCCTGCCTTATGGAAATAACCGAAGAATGCCTGAAGCGGAGAAAGACCCCAACCCTACCCTATAATGCCCTCACCGCCGCCATAATGGCAAAATCCTCCGCCGCAATGCTGACTGGAGGGGAATATGACAATCAGGAGGTTAGTGATATTTGCCCTACGGGCAAGTGATATTCCTCGCCTTGCTCGGAGTGATATTGCCTCTTTGCGGCAGTGATATTATATCCGCCTCCAAAACTGGCCGAAGGCCAATACCACTCGCGTAGCGAATATCACTCGGCGAAGCCGAATATAACTCGCCGTAAGGCGAATAAAACTGGCTCCTTTTGGAGCCAAAAGGAGCCACACAATGAAATACACCGTAGCCAAGGAGCCCCGCTGTCCTTTCTATCACTGCGAACAGACCAATTCTCTCCTCTGTGAGGGACTGGCGGACAGCTCCACCCTCCACATGGTCTTCACCAACCCCCAAAAGAAGACAAACTATAAAAAAACCCACTGCAACGCCGACTATAACGCCTGCCCCATAGCGAGAATATTGAAGGAGAAGTATTAATTTTCCGCCATCACCGTTCCCTGGCCTCCGTTCCCCATCCCGCCCGCAGGCGTCCCCTGGCCCCTGGCCCTTGGCCTCCGTTCCCTCCCCGCCGCAGCGGTAATTCGCACAAAGTCAGCTTCGCAATACTTTGTGCGAAATAGAGGAGGAGCTGCGGAGCGGGTGACGGTTCGGGGCAAAGCGACGAACCGAACTAGCTGCCGCCAGCGACGACTGTTGTAACAAAAATTTCCCTTTTACCCCCTTGCATTCCGCATTTCTTTGTGATATAATAGTGAGGCTTGATATGAGTGGTCCTCTGCCTTCTCAGCATGAACGCTCACGCTTCAAGACCTAAATCTTGAGGCAATATCTCGGAAATAATAAAATTTCAGGAGGAACTGAGAATGAACAAGGCACTGCTCGATGCAATGACCAAGGACCAGCTTCGCGCTGAACCCCTCAACATCGTTGTTGGTAACGACGTTAAGGTCTACATCAAGATCAAAGAAGGTAACAAGGAAAGAATTCAGGTATTCGAAGGCACCGTAATCGCTAAGAAGCACGGCGGCATCTCCGAAACCTTTACCGTTAGACGCGTATCCTACGGCGTAGGCGTTGAAAAGGTATTCCCCATGAATTCTCCCTTTATCGAGAAGGTAGAAACCACCCGTAGAGGTAAGGTTCGCAGAGCTAAGCTTTACTATCTCCGTCAGAGAACCGGTAAGGCCGCAAAGGTTAAGGAGCTTCTCTAAGGCCTTCAGCCAACAGAATCAGTGAACAATCGGCGAGGCTACGCAGATATTTCATCGGCGTTCCCTCGCCATTTTTCTCTTTTGGGTCACAACCGACAAATCACTCATACTATATATAGGTAGGGTACATCGCTATGAACGAAAACAACACTCCTAAAAAATACACATGGCACAAGTTCGGCAATATCTACGCAGGTATGGCCGACGTCCTTGAGGCTATCTTCGCCGCCGTGGTAATATCCATAGTCCTGCTCACTCTGGTATTCCGCATGGGATACGTGGAGGGCGGCTCTATGCTCCCCACAATGGAGCCGGGGGAAAGATACATCCTCTCTTCCGTCCTTTACGACCCCCAGCAGGGTGACGTGGTGGTATTCGCACCCGACTCCACCGTAAAGACCGACGAGCCCCTCTGGGTCAAGAGAGTCATAGCCACCGAGGGTCAGGAGGTATACATCAACCCCGACGATAACTGCGTATACGTTGACGGCATAAAGCTTGACGAAAGCTACCTTGCTCCCTTCACCGTAACCCTTGCCAGATCCACCCCCAACCCCATCACCGTACCCGAGGGCTGCGTATATCTTATGGGCGACAACCGTTCCATGAGCCGTGACGGCAGAGATATAGGATGCGTCGACGTCCGTAGACTTATAGGGAAGGTAATTTATAAGTTGCCTTTTTAATTTAGTTTTTATAGGTTATAGGTTAAAGAGCATAGGTTATAGGGAACGCCTGCGGGCGGGAGGATAGGGAGTACTGTCCCTACGCTCTACGCTCTATGCTCTACGCTCTATGCCCTACGCTCTTGAGGTTATAGGTTAAAGAGCATAGGTTATAGGGAACTGTCCCTACGCTCTACGCTCTATGCTCTATCACCTTTGAAAACTTGACATCACAATTATTAATTACGCCAACACAAACAGGTAAAAACTATGAGCAACATACATTGGTATCCCGGTCATATGACCAAGGCCCGCCGAATGATAGAGGCGGTTATAGGCGACATCGACGTTGTGGCCGAGCTTGTGGACGCAAGAATCCCTCTGGCCTCAAAAAACCCCGACATTGAGCGAATAATTGCAAACAAGCCCAAGATTCTTATTCTTAACAAGGCCGACCTTGCAAACCCCGCCGCCACCAAAAGATGGGCGGCTTATTACCGCAAAAAGGGGTATCACGTCATCTCCCTCAACAGCCTCCGCCTTGACACCAAGGTCTTCTTTAACGCCATTGACGAGGTGACCAAGGAGAAGGCCGCCCGTGACGCCCGTCGCGGTATTAAAAACAGAATGATAAAAATAATGCTTCTGGGTATCCCCAACGTGGGCAAGTCCACCCTTATCAACTCCCTTAGCGGAGAAAAGAGGGCAAAGACGGGCGTCCGCCCCGGCGTTACCCGAGGAAAGCAGTGGATAACCCTTAAAAACGGCGCCATGCTCCTTGATATGCCGGGCATACTCTGGCCCCGACTTGACAATCAGCACGCCGCCCTCAATCTGGCGATTACCGGCGCTATCAAAAACGAGGTTCTCGACATCGAGGACATCGCCGCAAAGTTCCTTTCCATAATGAAGGACGGCTACGAGGCCGAGCTCTGCGCCAGATACAAGCTCACCCCTCCCCTCCCCGACGACCCCAGAGAGCTTCTCGGCCTTATAGGCAAAAAGAGGGGCTTTATAGTAAGCGGCGGAGAGATTGACTACGAGCGCGCCGCCATCATCCTTATCGACGAGTTCCGCGGCGGCAAGATCGGCCGCATCACCCTTGACAGAGCCGAGCTTATAGAGAGGGTTTCTGCGGATAAGCCGAAGAAGGAAGTAAAAGAGGAAGAATAGTTCGGTAAAGAGCATAGAGCATAGAGCGTAGGGACTGTCCTTATAACCTGCTCCCTATCCTCCCGCCGCAGCGCCCCTATAACCTATGCTCTTTAACCTATAACCTCCCCCCCTGGGTACTCTGCACAAACCCACCAACACAAATCCACAAGAGGAACAAACCATGCCCGACCTTTCCCTCCAGCTCCAACCTCAAATAGAAGCCGATAACCCCACCTCAATTATCTGCGGCATTGACGAAGCAGGCCGCGGCCCCCTCTGCGGCGACGTATACGCGGCGGCGGTGGTTTTTGAAAGAGGTACCGTAATCGAAGGCCTCCGCGACTCTAAAAAGCTCACCGAAAAGAAACGCGAAGCCCTCTACGACGAGATAATAGAGAAGGCCGTTTCATACTGCGTGGCCTCCGCAACCCCCCAAGAAATCGACGAACTTAACATACTTAACGCTACCTACCTTGCCATGCAAAGGGCCTACGACGGCCTTAAAGTCAAGCCCGACCTTGCTTTGGTAGACGGCAACAGAGCCAAGCTTTCAGGCCCCCGCGTGATATGCGTGGTAAAGGGCGACGACAAGTGCATCTCCATCTCCGCAGCCTCGGTACTGGCAAAGGTCAGCCGTGACAGAGAGATGAAGCGACTTGCCCAGATCTACCCCCAATACCAGCTTGAAAAACATAAAGGCTACCCCACAAAAGAACATTATAAGCTCATCCTCGAGCACGGCGTGTGTGAGATATATAGGAAGAGTTTTTTGAGAACACTTGACGCCCATAGAGAATAGGTTATAGAGCGTAGGTTATAGGGAACGCCTGCGGGCGGAAGGAATTTATCTATTCCTTTCAAGCCGTCCCAAATGTGCACCTTTTTCACCCAAATGTGACGAGAATATATCTCCCCTACGCTCTATGCTCTACGCTCTATGCTCTACAAAAAGGACCACCTCCATGCACTATTTCGATTTACACAGCGACACAATGGCTGTCCTCTACAACAAAAACACCGATTTTTCAAACCCCAACCTTCACATAAACTCCCAGGCCATCGCCCCCTTTGAAAAGGTGCGCCAATGCTTTGCGGTCTGCTTTTTCGACGTTCCCGAAAGGGTAAGCAGGAACTGTATCCAAGAGTACAAGAAGGCAAGAGCCCACTTCGACTCCTGCCTTGCAAAGGAGCCCCGCATTGAGCCCGTATACACCACCGAGGGCGGTATGGTTTTGGAGGGTGATATCAGAAATCTTGACATCCTCCGAGATATGGGTGTAAAGATTTTCGGCTTTACATGGAACGGTGAAAACCACCTTGGCACAGGCAACAAAAAAGACCCCCAAGCCCCCCTTACAAAGCTGGGTCTTGAGGTACTGAAAAAGCTTGAAGAATACGGAATTTATCCCGACGTTTCCCACCTTTCCGATAGGGGAACGAAGGATATTCTTAAATATACGGATATGCCCGTCATAGCCACCCACTCAAACGCAAGGGCTGTCCACGACCACTTCCGCAACCTCCCCGACGACTACCTCAAAGAGATATTCGCCCGCAACGGCCTTGTAGGCCTGAATATGTGCGCAAACTTCCTCTCCGACTCCCCCTGCATTGAGGATATCCTCCGCCACCTTGACAAGATGCTTCACCTGGGCGGTGAGGGCAAGGTCTGTCTGGGCGGTGACTGGGACGGCTGCGCCCTCCCCGACGACCTCCGAGGCGTTGAGGATATAGTGCGTATCCATGACCTTATCACCCGCAGCTTCTCCCAAGAGATCGCGGACGGGGTTGTCTGGAAAAATTCAGAAATGTTGAATTTCTAATCGTCACCGCACAGCAATTCTGCATTCTGCATTCTGCATTTTTCATTCTGCATTCTGCACTCTGCATTCTGCATTTTTCATTCTGCATTCTGCATTCTGCATTTTTCATTCTGCATTCTGCACTCTGCAT
>JAZQLP010000004.1:0-4108 GCA_045542755.1 Eubacteriales bacterium | reverse complement strand
CTTCTTATGGAAAATGGCGACCTTTCTTACCAGGCAGCTTACTATATGTCCAGCCTTCCCCTTGTAAAGGAAGACCTTTATGAGGCGTGCAAGATTGCTCCTGCTGATGGCGCAACACTTTGGACATCTAACTACAACTCTTCTCTTGAAACAACAGCAAGCTGGGGTCCCTACATGCTCGTTGAATTCGAGGCAGGTTCTCACTTCAGACTTGAAAAGAACCTTAACTGGTACGGTTGGAGTCACGAATCATACAAGAACCAGTACAACATTACCTCTGTTTACTGCCGTAAGATGGAAGACTTCTCCACTCAGTGGATGAGCTTCCTCGCAGGCGAGACCGACGATGCTTCTCTCCAGACTGAGAACGTTGGCGAGTACCTCGACTCCAAGTACGTTTACTTCACCTCTACCTCTACCGGTACCTTCGGTATGCAGCTTTACAGCGACCTTGAGACTCTTAAGGCAAGCGGCAACAACAACGGTATTCTTGCTATCCAGGAATTCAGACACGCTCTCAACCTCGGCCTCAACAGAAGCGACATCGTTGAGAAGATCTGGCCCGGTTCCGCAGTTCCTTGCTTCGGTCTCCTTAACGTAGCTTACTACTATGATATCGAGAACTCTCCTGAGCTTGCTGACGGCGGTCAGTACCGTAACACCACCCTTGCAAAAGAGGGTATCCTCCGCGCTTATGGCTTCACCCAGGGCGATGACGGCAAGTGGTCCTCCGGCGATCTCTCCGGTCTCTCTCTTGAAGAGGCTTACGACTCCCTCACCGGTTACAACCCCACCGTTGCTAAGGAAAAGATGAAGGCTGCTATCGAGATCCTCAATGCAGATCCCGCTAAGTACGGCTACGATTCTTCCAAGAACATCACCATCGTTTACGGTTCTTCCGTTGATAACGATAAGCAGAGATTCAGATGCGAGTACCTCCAGGGTATCATCGACGGCCTTACCGAGGGCACCGCTCTCCAGGATAAGATCGACGTTGTATTCGATGCATCCGCAGGTGCTCAGTGGGCAGAGGCATTCCGTACCGGTGCTACTCAGATCGGTTTCGGTTACGGCTTCTCCGGTAACGCATTCAACCCCTTCGACATCGTTGGCGCATTCGTTAACCCCGATGATAGCCTTAACTATCATATGTACTGGGATACCTCCGCTATCGATATGACCCTCACAATGCCCGCAGGCGATTATGAGGGCGCTGGCGAGACTATCACCATGAGCGTTCAGAACTGGTACTTCTGCCTCAACGGCCTTGCAGGTACCGAGAACCAGCCCAAGACCTACAACTGGGGCGAAGGCTTTGCTCCTACCGAAGCAAGACTTACCATCCTCTCCGCTCTTGAGGAGCTCACCATTAAGGAGTCCCGTTCCGTAATGCTTATCGCTGACGGCGGCGGATCCTTCCTCGGCGCTAAGTTCTCTTACTTCTCTGAGGACGAGCACACCTTCATGGGCTTCGGCGGTATGAGATACATGGAAGTTAATTACACCGATGAAGAGTGGACCGCATTTGTTGCTCAGAACAACGGCGACCTCTCCACCGAATACAAGAAGTCCGAGTAATTACCGAATAACTAATTAATACTAATTAATTATTCTTAAGCAAACGGCGGTGGGCAACACGCTCACCGCTGATTTGCTCATTTATAGAGTATTTACAAAAACAAGAATATCATACAAAAATTGTTTATTTGTTATAAGAATCGCTGAATAAAAATGCTTTTGGGCAATAAATGCGGGAATACTATCGTTGTAAATATATAATTCAGCAAATTACAAAAACTTAAAAATAGAAAATCAAGTTCGAAAATTAATTCATTTTATATAGCGTGCGAACTTCGCGCGCAGGTCTTTGACCAATCGGAAAACGACACGACAGAGGAGAAAAACCTATGTATATGTTCAAATATGTGACGAAGCGTCTTGGCCTGATGCTACTCACATTCTTCATCATCTTTACGATGTGCTTTGTGCTTATCAAGCTTCTGCCCATCCCCACGAATGCGCTTCCCGGACAGGATCCCGAGATCGTTATGAAGACGCTTGAGGGAAGAGGTTGGATCACCAACATCAAGGAAGGCGCAAACGGCGTTTGGACCTATGACAGAGTTCCGATACTTCTCCAGTTCGGCAACTATATCAAGAGGATCCTGACACAGGGCGACTTCGGTATTGCAACCACCTACGGTGAATATCTCAATATGAACCTGTGGGAGGTCTTTGTAAGCCATCTTCCCCCCACAATCCTTATCAACATTTATTCCACCCTTATCGGAGTACCGATCGGTCTCGGTTTGGGTATTCTTGCGGCACTTAAGAAGAATAAGTGGCAGGACCAGGTTATCAACATTGTAATTATTCTGTTGATCTCTGTTCCCTCCATCGTATTGGCTCTTATGATCCAGTATGTATTCTGTTTCAAGCTCGGCTGGTTCCCGCTGACGATGTCAACGAGTGACGATTATTTTACATGGCCGGTATTCCGCTCCATGCTTCCTGCAGTATTTGCACTTTGCCTTGGCTCCATAGCGGGCTATGCGCGCTATACCCGTGCGGAACTTTCGGAGGTTCTGACAGGTGAATTCATGCTGCTTGCGAGAACCAAGGGCCTGACCAAGAAACAGGCTATCTATCGTCACGCAATGAGAAACTCAATGGTCGTTATTTTCCCGTCCATCCTCAGTGAGTTCGTCTCTGTTCTTTCGGGATCTCTCATCATTGAGAAGATGTTCGCGATCAACGGCGTTGGCGGACTCTACCTTAACTCTATTACATTCCAGGATTACGATTTCTTTATGTTGCTTTCGGGATTCTATACTCTCGTCAGCCTGACCGCCGGAATCGTTATCGACATCAGCTACGGATTTATTGATCCGAGAATCAGAATGGGGGCGAAGTAATTATGTCAGCAACAATGAATAAGTACGATAATATCCCCGCTGAAAAATTCCAATTTGCGAAAAGAACGGACCTTTCGCACGACAAAAAGCTTGACACCAAGCCCGTAAGCTATTTTCAGGGTGCGTTTCGTCGCTTCAGCAAGAACAAGGGTGCGGTCGTTGGCGGTGTCGTCATTATGGTTTTGGTGCTTTTTGCAATAATTGCACCCTTCTTCACACCCTTCCAGCCCGCATACTACGATATGCTGTATGCATACGTAACTCCCAAGAACGAGCTGTTCGTTCAGAGTGGCATTGATTTTTGGGACGGCTGCAAAAACAAGGACACGAACTATATCGGCTATATGAAGGATTACGCTCTCGCCAAGGAGACCGGCAGAGATGTTATCAAGGGCGGCGTCGACAATTATACCGTAAGCGAGGACGGTAAGAATTACTATTACCGCTATGACACCTATTACGGCGTAGGCTTCGGTAAATATAAGATCATTTCTCTGGAAGAGTTCAACGCTATTCAGCAGTATCAGAATGAAACCGGCAGACAGATCCTTTACCCGCTCGTTCCTTTCTCCGAGAGAAAGGATATGCTCGAAAAGAACAAATACGACGCAAATATCTATTATAAGGTTGAGAACGTAAAGGCTACGATCCTTCGTCCCAAGCTCAACCAGAAGGGCGAGATCATCCCCAACTATTGGAAATATGAGGCAGATTCTCCCTCCAATCTGATGGCGGAATACAATTCCACCAGAATCGAGGGCGAAAACGGTATAAACGAGGGTGGCAAGCAGTACTTCTACGCCTACGGCCGAAAGGTTGACGGCGGTATCGAAGTAAGAGCCGAATACTACGAATACTATATCTATCAGCACACTCAGGTGCTCAAGGACGGTATCGAAAAGCCCTCTTTCCTGTTCGGTACTACCGACACGGGTAAAGATATTTTCGCATGTCTTGCATACGGTGCAAGATTCTCCTTCGTTTTCGCAACAGTCGTTGCTGCTGTAAACTTCATCGTCGGCGTTATCTGGGGATCCATTTCCGGTTACTTCGGCGGTAAGATCGACCTTGTGATGGAGAGATTTGCCGAGATCCTCGGTTCGGTACCCACTATGATCGTTATTACCCTTCTGAAGTATCATATGGGCTCCACGAGCCAGGCACTTGTCCTCTTCATCGCGTTCTTTGCAACG
>JAZQLP010000003.1:0-5884 GCA_045542755.1 Eubacteriales bacterium | reverse complement strand
GCTCATCCGCAATCGGACATCCTGAATATTTTGAAGCTTACGCGAGGTTATCAGCGTCTTCTGCGGTGGTATAAGTCAGAACGTCGTCTGCTTCTACGTCACGGCCAAGATCCTTGTTCATCTGAGCAAGAGTCTTCTTGTCAAGGTTGTAAACAAGAGCAAGACCAACGAACTGCATAAGAGCAGAAACGAGGAAGAGTACCGCAACGAGTACACGAAGATTAACAGCAACGTCCCAACCGAGCCACTCAACGTTAATGGCGTTGAATGCGCCGTTTGCATCGGGAATATTGGTATAGTTTCCGGCTGCGTCAAGGTTTGCATTATTAACGTAACCAAGAGAGCTCATTATAACGAGAGCAACTGCGGGACCTACGCCCTGAGCAAGCTTTCTGAAGAAAGAGTGGAGAGAATAAACAACGCCTTCTTCACGCTTACCGGTCTTCCATTCGTTGTAGTCGATAGCGTCACCCATCATAGCCCAAGATACGGTAGAATAAATACCGAGACCGAGGGAGTAAACGAGCTGGCAAAGAACGTACAGAATGAGGTCAAGAGCAGTGTTATCAGGGGTAATAATGAACAGACCGAGAGCACCGATGATGGAGCAGATAGAGCCTGCGATAGAAAGCTCCTTCTTACCGTACTTGGTAACCATCTTACGGGCAAGAGGTGTAAAGAGAATGATAGGAATCATGGAGAAGAGCTGAACGATACCGGAAATATCGGTGTTCTTAAAATAAATCTGGAACACAACGGATACTGCGGTAGCGGCGCCCTGCATACCGATGAACATACCCATAGCAGCAATGGTAGCGCCAACTGCGGGACGGTTCTTAACGAAATTCTTAAGAGCTTCCCAAACGTTAAACTTGGGCTGTTCTTCACTAACGTTAACTTCGGTATCAACACGGATCTCGGTGTTTCTAATCATAAACTGGAAGCAGATGAATCCAAGAGCGCCCATTATAAGAGCTGCAAGGAATACTCTGGGACCGTTAAGGGTTTTGTCATCATTATAAATAATGAAAGGAAGGATTACCATGGGAAGCATGTTGCCTACCATAGAACCAATGGATCTCCAGGCAGAGAGGGATGCGCGGTCTGCGGGGTCGTTGGAGATAATACTCAACAGAGAGCCGTAAGGAACGTTTGCGATAGTATAGAAAGCGTCCCAAATAACGTAACCGGCGATAAAAATAATAGCTTTAGCGAAAACGGGAGCCTGGGGGAAAGGAAGGAAACAGCACGCACCACCTACGATAAGGCCGATTGAACCAAACCATATGTAGGAGAGGAACTTATTTCTCTTATACTTACGTCTGTCAGCATCAATTATAGAGCCGATAAGGGGGTCGTTAATAGCGTCCCAAACCTGAACTACAATAAGAAGAAGAGAATACCAAAGACCCATACCCATTACCTGGGTCCAGAAGAGAGCCATAGTGCCCTTGAGCGCGAAACTCATGTTACAGCCAAGGTCACCGGCGGCATATGCTACACTGTCGCGTATACCAAACTTACGCTTGCCGTTAGCATCTAATTGTACCTGTTTTTTCATGCTATTTGCCTCTTTCAATCTTTTTTGGGGCATAAAAAGCCCTTATGTATTAATTATATCAATTCAATGAACCGCAGCGTGAGGATTTTTTTTAGAATTTGTTGTATTATTTTTATGAAAAACTTAAAAAAGTCATTGACATTCACATAAGACTCTACTATAATATGTACATAAAGTCCCATATTATTTTGATTTATGCAGAATTATAAAAATAAGCCTCATTTAAAGGAGGACAAACCGTCATGCCAATTTCCGATAATCTGAAATTATTATGCTCAACCCTGGAAAGATGTCACATACGAGTTCTTATGCTTGATGCGGACGCTTTTGAGCAGCAGGAACTTGATCTAGGTATCCGCCGTATGCTTGGGGCATCTATGGGGCTTGGGCAGTATATAGCAAGCAATCTTTTCCCTCTTGAAAAGAAAACCGTATACAGACTTTCTGACAAATTCAACACAAGCTACATCTTTTTCAGTTTATCAGAAGATGATGACATCACCTTATTTATCGGCCCCTTTCATCAAACATCCCTTGACAGAGAGCAAATACTTGCTATGATTGAACAGGCGAACATCCCCGCCACCCTCACCCAAGATGTGGAAAAGTATTACAGTTCCATACTTTATTTTCCCACAGATAGCCACATATTTACTATGATAGACGTATTCTGCGAAACCCTGTGGAAGGTAAACAAGGTTTCGGTAAAAGAGGTCAACAGCGCATCCGACGAGTCCACCGATTGGTACGCCGACTCCTCCCCTACCACTCCGGATATTATGTCCTGGAAAATTAAAATGACGGAAGAACGGTATAGGCTTGAAAACAAAATGCTTGCAGCCGTAACAAAGGGCGATGCAGATAAACTTAAAGGAATGACGGCGATGTTTTCAGCCCATAACTTAGAACAAAGGCTGTCGGACAACCTGCGAAACACAAAAAACTATACCATAATCATGAACACTCTCCTCCGAAAGGCGGCTGAAAACGGCGGGGTACACCCCATATATATAGACAAGACCTCCTCAAGATTTGCCGCCAAGATTGAGAACTTGCGAGGCGTGGAACAAGCGGGCGAGCTTATGATTGAGATGATAAACGGATATTGCAAACTGGTAAAGAAACATTCAACTAAGAGCTATTCCCTTCCCGTACAAAAGGCTATTACCGTTATAGAATACGACCTTACGGCCGATTTAAGTCTTGCGGGAATCGCTAAAATGCTGGACATCAACCCAAGTTATCTATCTACGATTTTCAAAAAAGAAACAGGTCAAACCCTTACCGAATACGTAAACAGAAAAAGAATGGAAACGGCAATGAAGCTGCTTGAGACCACCAGGCTACAGGTACAGACAGTTGCCCAGCAATGCGGTATCCTTGACGTACACTACTTTTCAAAGATGTTCAAAAAGTATACGGGCGTCACACCCAAAATGTATAGAGATACGTTGCAGAAATAAGGAGCATACAATGAAGAAAAAACGATTAATAAAAGGAATATGCATAGTAATTTTAGGAATAATTCTATGCTTTTTTATTAGGCGAGGATATTATTATCTCGGTGATTTGGTCATTATTGAAAAAGATTATTACGACGGCCAAGAAAAAGAATTATGGTATCCTACCGACCCATTTGACATCCCGATAATATTAGACATTATGCATACCGCAAATGAGGCCTTTTCTACTATTGGAGAGAGAACACCCGAACTCAAAGAAAAATTCGGAAAACTCGTATACTATATAGAAGATTCCCCTGAGGCTGCAAAACGAGAATATAAATTAACCTTTATAACAGGTAATTTTACCGATAAATCAGGATATATTTGGGCAAAATATTCAACAGAAACATATGGGGCAGACGAGAGCCTGGTAAGTGGATCCTGGTGGATTCAGGTACGTTGGTATTTTGAGAAAATAAATAACAGGTGGATAATCACACATATATACGAACATCCATAACATAAATAAAAACTACCCAAGCAGTTCAAGATGCTTGGGTAGTTTGTTTCATATTATTTCAACTTTTTACCATCACAGAAGGCCTTACCGACAGCCTCACCCATAACACGGTAATCGTGGTTTACCGAGTCGTAGATAATGGGACGGAACTTGGTCATATCAATCTTACCTTCCTCGGTAAGAATGTCTTCTTCAACGCAAACGTTGACTATCTCCCCTATCATGTAATCGTTTTCTTCGTCAAAGCTCAGAAGCTTACATTCAAATGTCAGAGGAAACTCATCGATTATGGGAGCATCAACCTTCTGGCTCTTTGAAACGTGAAGTCCCGACTTTTCAAACTTATCGGGCACCTTATTTCCCGAGACCACGCCCAAATAATCGGCGGCAACGGTATGCTCTGCGGTGGCCATGCTTACGGTAAATGCGCCTTTTGAGAGAATATTTTTCACCGTCTTATGTCCTGCACTCAAGCAAAGGAAAACCTTATTGGAATCGCATATGGTTCCCCAAGCGGCATTCATAGCATTGGGCACCCCGTTTTCATCATAGGCAGCTATAATAAGTACGGGAAGCGGATACATATAGGGCTTTGCACCAAGGTCTTTTCTCATTATAATCCCTCCTGTCGCCGTTTACGGCGACTCAAAAAAAATTAAAGATTTTCGGAGAAAATATTTAATTTATGCGTGAAGAGAGCACCATATCTAATTGGTGCAGTTTATCTTTCACGCTAGGCCTCCAAATTATTCTTTATTTTTGGTATAGTCGGTATCAAGGCCAAATTCGGCTGCAGCGGTATATTTCGATACTCGGAAGGAGTAGGGCTGACGGAGAGCGTAGTATATAGCCTCATGAACTATGGGCTGTCCTTCCGTTACCTCTTCGGCGTACTCTTCGGGTATCCACTCAAATCTCTTGCAAGGAATACCCGTCAGATATGCAGCCCAAGCAAGGGCGGCGGCATAACGGCCAAGACCGTAGGAAAGATGGAGTCCGTCGCGTGTAAGAGTGTCGCCTATATATGAAGTTCTGACACCCTGAATAACGGTACCTGCGGGGATTATACCGTTAAATCTCTTATTGGGAAGGATAAAATTCTTGCAGACGTCTATATGGGAATCGTACATTTTTTCCTGGTCGTTATCGTACTTTTCAAATCTCCAATCCACGAAGTCACCCTGATAAGCCCATGTAAGTTGCCACAGGAACTTTGCGTTCTTATTGGTCATATTCTCCTCAACGAAATCAAGGAGATTTTCAAGATTACCGTAAGTATCAAGGAATCCGAAATTAAAGGCATTCTGGTGGAAAACTATAGCGTCCCAATCCTCGTCTTTAACTCCGTTAACAAGGCTTGACTTGACTATGCTCCAAGGCTCTGGAGAATTCTTCTTGTGATACTCGTACTTCTCTTCTCCCGAACAAGCTAAAGCCCAATGTTCATCTATGGAACAGCGACCGATGTGAAGGAAACCTACGGTTGCATCTATACCCATGCCGTCAAGCAAATCCCAAAGATACTTCATTGAATCCTCGCTGAAGCTGTTGCCTATGGAAAGAACTTTCAAGCTCTTCTTATATGTGAGTTTAGAGGGAATCTCTGTCAAAGGATTTGCAATAGCATTTGCAACTGCTTCTCTTATGGCATCCAAACAATGATACATACAAAATTCGGGATGATACGTAACTCCGAAGGTTTCAACGGGAAGGCCTGTAATATATGCCGCAAAGGTCATGGCCGCAACGTATCTGCCGATAAAAAGACTTGCGTGAACACCGTCCTCGTGTACGTCACCCATATAGGAAGTGGCGATATTCATAAACGCCGTACCTGCGGGAACAAAGCCGTCAATGTTGGGGTCCTTCAATATCAGGTTATTAATGGTATCAACAATGTCCGCAAACATCTTGCGGTGATCTCTGTTATATAATTCATCAAAGGAAGCCTTCGTAGCGGTGGGGCCGAAGGGCCAGGTAAGAAACCAAAGGAACTTGAAATCCTTCTTCCTTGCGTTCTTTCTTACGTAGTCGGTGAGGGGGTTCAGGTGCTCAAAGCTATCGGGCTGACCGGCCTTGACAGTTGCCTGCTGCAGGGTAATATAATCCCATTCCTCATCCTGGAGAGCATAGTCCATGGTAGTTTCGATATATTCTGTGCCGACCTCGGAATACTTCGTATACCCGTAGTCGGTGTCCTTATCACAGGTTTTTCTCCAATGGCTGGAAATGGAACAGCCCCCTACCGCGATATATGCAACGATAGAATCTTCATATCCTGCTTCAACCAAAAATCCGCGAATATGGGTGGCCGCATCACGGCTAAGGCTGTTGCCTATCATTAATACTTTTATTGAT
>JAZQLP010000002.1:0-10744 GCA_045542755.1 Eubacteriales bacterium | reverse complement strand
ATTTATTCAGAAGGTTTACTGATTGGGTTTGCGATGGTGCGAAAGTTTGAGGAGGGGGCATACTTCCTCTGGAATTATGCCATAGATCATAAATATCAAAACCGCAATTACGGAACGGAGGCTTTGCTTGCGTTTATTCGTTTTATGAAAGATACATATCACATGGTGGAAATGACAACAACATATATATTGAGTAATGAACATGCAAAACATCTTTATGAAAAGATTGGATTTATCGAAACAGATGTCGTTGATGAAGATGATTGTCATGAGGTGAATATGGTTTATTATTGTTGATAAATTTCAATGTGTCTTGCAGATTCTATTTATAATATAAAATCCAAGCTGTAAACTGCAGCTTGGATTTTTTGCATAAAAAAGAGGTGTCGTTGACCGACACCCGCTTGGTTATCTCTTATTTCTTTTTGCGTAATCGTTTTTTCGAAACTCTTTGGAAGCTCTGGAGTTTGCGTTTCTCTCGTCGCTTTCCTGCTTAAACTTGGACATCATATCCTCGAAGGACTGCTGTTTATAGGGTTTATCCTCTATCACTGCAGGGCGGGGAGAAGAATACGCAGGCTTCCTTTCCTGGGGCTGTCTTGCAGGTCTTTCCTGCTGGGGAAGGGCTTTTTTAATGGAAAGGCTGAGTCTGTTCTTTTCGTCAACGGAAACTACCTTCACGTTAACTTCCTGGCCTACCTTAAGGTGATCGTTTATATCCTGCACGAAATCGTTGGAGATTTCGGAAATATGTACAAGACCCGAGATTCCGCCGTCAAGGGCTACGAAAGCGCCGAATTTTGAAATACCCGAAACTCTTCCTTTAAGAATGGCTCCGACTTCTGGGGTGTTAGGGGACATTAGTTTTGTCTTCCTCCGGAATTGAATGATTTATAATAAATAGGAATTACTGTCCCGTAACATCAACATAGACTATTTCATCGCTGTAGGCATAGTCAAGTTCTGTCTCGGCAACGTTAATATAGAAGTCCTCTATGTTTTCGTCGTCAAGAATAGATTCGTACTGGCTGTTCAGAATTCTCTGATCTCTGAGCTGCTGACCTATCTCATCGATTTTTTTATCGGTGGAATTGATATCCGCAAGCATAGTCACTACGTTGGCGACGAAAATAGCTAATATTACGGCTAAAAAGACTGTAAGAAATTTAGATTTCATATCTGTCGCCAATCCTTTCTTTAGTGATTCCTTTTGAGGTAAGATAGTTTGCGGTAGGGGAGCAGGGGAATAGCCAATCCCAAAAGTATGGGAACTGTAACGTATGCTCTCAGCATTCCATTATTGAATAGGAACGTGAACACGAAAATAACGATAGCCGCAAGTATCCCGAATAGGGTATCGGATATTGCGGTGATTACCGTACCTGCCTTGACTAACCGTCTGAGCAGGGCGGTGAGTACGTAAACAAGCCCCAGCAGGACACCCACGAGAAGAGCTGATGCCATAACCCGAAGGTCGGAAAGAACGTATGTTTCCATGTTTAAGCCTATTTGAACAGCTTTGAAAGGAAGGTTTCCTTTTTGTTACCGTATCCTTCAGAATAGATAAGGGCGTCTATCCGACCCTCTACGGTTGCTTCGCCTTCCTCAACGGACAGCTTTTGCACCTTCAGGTCTGCGCCTTTTATCTGAAGTCTTCCGCAGGCGGTATAGATAACGGCTTCCTTTTCGTCAAAGCTTTCCGTATCCGTAACCCCGGTCAAATACAGCTTATTCCTGCTTTCGCATATTACGTTGCTCTGAAAATCCGACTTCTCGGTATTCATTCGGTACGCCCTCCCGGTTTTATTCGTAATAAATAATATGCCGAGGGGATACCGTATATACCGAAAAATTATTCTGCGCCGTTGATAACGCGGTACATTTCCGAGGTTTTTTCCTTGGGCATGTGTTCCGCGGTTATGAGCACTTCGGCGGTAAGCTTGTTAGCGCCGAAGGTGAGCTCAATTATATCACCCGGCTTGACTTCGGCAGACGGCTTAGCCGTTCTGCCGTTCACCGTGACGTGGGAAGAGGAGCAAGCCTCGTTAGCAACGCTACGGCGTTTTATTATTCTTGATACTTTAAGAAATTTGTCAAGTCGCATAACTCTTAGGAGAAGTCTTACTTAATAGCTTCCTTAAGGGTCTTACCAGCCTTAAATACGGTAACCTTGGTAGCGGGGATGTTGATCTTTTCTTCGGGCTTCTGGGGGTTTCTGCCTTCTCTTGCAGCTCTGGTGCGAACTTCAAAGCCACCGAAACCTACGATCTGAACCTTGTTGCCTTCTTTGAGGGCGTCGGTAAGGGACTCGAATACAGCGTCAACGATGATGGCGGTGTCTTTCTTGGAAAGGCCTACTTTTTCTGCAACTGCAGCTACTAATTCGTTCTTGTTCATGGTTTATTAACCTCCGTTAATTTAATGTAATAATACGTTTTATGAATAATCCAACGGTCGCCTCCGTATTTTACGGACGGATGCCGTAGGTTTATTTCGAAATTATAAAGAAGTGTTTTCTACAAAGCTCTCGCAAGCATCGTAAAGAGATTCTTCACAGTCGGTGCCAGAGCTTCGTCCCAGAGCGCAAACGTTCATAAGAAGCTCACCCATGAGTTTTTTCTTTTCTTCTTCTCTGTGCTCAACTGTAAGGGTTGCCGCGGCTTGAGCTATTTTTATTGCTGCCGTATGCTTGTCTACCGTGAGCACGCCGCTTTTTTCGGCGCGCTTGATCATCTTTTGGCCTCTGATAAGAGAGGGGAGTGATCTTGCTACCGCATCAAGCTCGTCCTTTGGTGTCTTCTGGTTCTTTTCAATCTTTTTTAGATTTGCCCAGTTGTCAAGCACTTGACTGCTGTTTTCTACCTGCACGTTTCCGAATACGTGGGGGTGTCTGTATATGAGCTTTTTGCAGATACCGTCAGCAACGTCGTCAATGTTGAATTTCTTTTCAGAATTAGCTATTTCCGCGTGAAAAACTACCTGAAGAAGCACGTCTCCAAGCTCTTCCAGTAGCCCTTCCGTATCGCCGTTATCTATGGCTTCTACGGCCTCGTAAGTTTCCTCGATAAAATCGTTTCTTATGCTCTTATGATTTTGCTCCCTATCCCAGGGGCATCCGTTCTCGCCTCGGAGGATGCGCATTATCTCCACCAAATCGGCAAAAACATAGTTGTCTTTGAATAAAAAATCGTTTCTCATATAGTATATTCTACAACAAATTTCGAGGTTTTTCAAGGACTTTTTACGTTTTGCGAAATTTTCGTATGAATCCACAAATATCGTATATTTTAAATCCTTGTATTAGTGCAAAATATACAAAAATTGAAATGGCGATACAGGGCAAAATTGCGATTCTATCCGAAAAAAATCGAGTTAGCCCACAAAATGAGAAGTATGCCGCTCCGCCCATTACGGAAGCCGCAAGTAAAGGCTTTATTAGAATTCCCAAAAAATTCAGTCGTATACCCGTTTTTTTGCGCAAATGTAAGAGATTCATCAGAGCTATTACAGGATAGGCCAAATCGGTGGCAAGAGCAGCCCCGAAAACGTTTACGGAAGGGATTGAAACGAGTATAAAAGTTGCCGCTGTTTTTACCCCACAACCTACGGCGGCGGACAGTGCTGTAAAGGGAGCGTTTCCCGTTGCTTGGAGGGTGGAGGCTGATACGTTTGTAAATCCCACGGACACTATGGAAATTGCTATTATGGTAAGCAAAGGGGCTGCTACGGCCACGTCGTCGGGTCTGCCTGAGAAAAGAAGGTTAAGTATGGGCTTTGACAAAACCCCCAGCCCCACAGCTGAACCGAATGCCAGGACTGAAGCTAAGGTAAAGGCGTTTTCGGTGGTGGTCTTCATTTGTGGGGATTTTGATGCGTAAGCGGCGGCTACAGCCGGAATAAGACTTATACCTACCGACGATATCATAAAAGCGGGGAGGTTAAAAAGGGTCATTGTCATGTTTCCGTAAGCTCCCCATAGGGTTTTTGCCTGATCAACGGATACGTAGGTCTTAAGCCTGTTCATTACTATAAAAGCATCTACCGCCCCCATGAGGGATGTGGTTACAGATGTTGCGGACACGGGAAGAGTAGTTCTCGCTATTGCTTTTGCAAGGTCGGTAACGGGGGTTGTCTGTTCTTTGATAAAATTACTTACCGTAGTGGAAAAATCCTTGTTTCTGCAAAGGTATTTTACCGTCATATATATCATTGCCAATACTGTGCCTATTGTAACGCCCAGTATGGCTCCACCGACGGTTACTCCTTCCGGATATCCCCGTGAGGCGCAGTAATAAGCTCCGAAAAAGCCAAAGACCGTCTTTGACGCGCCTTCTATGAGGTTTGATACCGAAGTCTGGGCCATACGGCCAAAGCCCTGAAAATAGCCTTTGAATACTGCGGCTACGGTTATGAAGAGTACGGAAGGCATTATTGCCAACATTGACGGATATGCTTCGGGGCTGTTCATAAGTACGGCTAATGGGTATGCGCAAGCCGTTCCGAGGAGGGATAAGACGGCTCCGAATGATATAAAACCCAGGGCAGAGATGCTGAATATCTTTTCGGTATCTTTTCTTCGGCCCATGGCTACTGCTCTGGAAATCAGAGCCGATATTCCGGTGGGAATACCTGCCGAGGAAAGGGAAAAAAGAAAGAGATATACCGCGTATGCGGAGGAGTAAAAGCTCATTGCGGCGGCACCCACGTAATTTGTGAGAATTATTCTGAATGCGGCACCGAGGATTTTGACGGCGACTCCCGATACGGTAAGCAGGAGAGTGCCTTTGATAAAGGAATTGTCTGTTTTCATAATTTACCTTTGCTTTCATAAATATCACTATATAAATATGCGGTTGTCGCAAGGTAAAATTACAAAAAAAGAAGAGCCTTTTTCAAGACTCTTCTCAATATTTCTTACGCAGTCACTATTTTACTTGCCGCCTGGAGATTAAGCTTTTCTACTGCTTGTTCTCTCATTTTGTACTTGAGAATTTTTCCGGCAGCGTTCATGGGGAATCCTGCCACGAAGTCAAAGTATCTGGGAACCTTGTGTTTTGCAATGTTCTTTACACAGAATTCGCGGAGTTCTTCTTCGGTAATGGCTTCTCCTTCAACGGGGATAACGCATGCCATGATTTCTTCACCGTACTGCTTGTCGGGAACGCCAATGACCTGAACGTCCTTTACCTTGGGGTGAGTGTAGAGGAAGTCCTCTATCTCCTTGGGGTAAATGTTTTCGCCGCCGCGGATAATCATATCCTTAATACGGCCGGTGATCTTATAGAATCCGCCGTCTATTCTTCTTGCAAGGTCGCCTGTGTGGAGCCAACCCTCGCTGTCGATAACAGCCGCAGTTGCGGTGGGCATCTTGTAGTAGCCCTTCATTATATTATAGCCTCTTGCCACGAACTCACCGTCTACGTTATCGGGAAGGGGTTCGTTTGTTTCGGGGTCAACTATGCGACATTCAACGCCGAACATGGCTTTACCTACGGTGTTAACTCTCTGTTCAATGGTGTCCGTAGTCTTTGACATGGTGCAACCGGGGGATGCTTCTGTCTGGCCGTAAACAATGGTTATTTCTTTCATGTTCATCTTGTCTACGACTTCCTGCATTACCTTAATGGGGCAGGGGCTTCCAGCCATTATGCCGGTTCGCATGCTTGAAAAGTCCGTCTTTTCGAAATCATCATGGCCAAGCATAGCTATAAACATTGTGGGAACGCCGTGGAATGCAGTTATTCTTTCGCTGTTTATGCATGCAAGACCCTTGCGGGGAGAGAATGCAGTTATGGGGCACATGGTGGCGCCGTGAGTCATAGATGCCGTCATTGCAAGTACCATACCGAAGCAATGGAACATGGGTACCTGAATCATCATCTTGTCTGCGGTGGAGAGGTCCATACCGTCGCCGATGGCCTTACCGTTGTTAACTACGTTGTAATGGGTGAGCATAACGCCCTTGGGGAATCCGGTAGTGCCCGAAGTGTACTGAATGTTGCACACGTCGTCCTTTTTAACGGATGCGGCTATTTCATATACGGCTTCAACGGGAACCTTTGATGCCAGAGCCATAGCCTCGTTCCATGTGTAGCATCCCGCCTGACTGCTTTCTATGGTAATTATATTCTTAAGTCTGGGGAACTTTGCAAGAGAGAGGTTGCCGGGAGCAGAGGTTTCTGTTTCGGGGCAAAGCTGCTTAATGATGCCAACGTAGTCGGAATCCTTATATCCGTCGGTCATTACCAGAGTATGGGTATCCGACTGGCGGAGAAGATATTCAGCCTCGTGTACTTTGTACGCGGTGTTAACGGTAACGAGTACGGCGCCTATTTTTACGGTAGCCCAGAAGGTTATGTACCACTGGGGAACGTTTGTTGCCCAAATGGCTACGTGGTCGCCTTTTTTAACGCCCATGGCAAGAAGAGCGCGGGCAAAGGTGTCAACGTCGTTTCTGAACTCAGGGTAGGTTCTTGTATAGTCAAGCTCCGTGTATCTGAAAGCGTACTGGCTGGGAAACTCTTCGCATATTCTGTCAAGAACTTCGGAAAATGTATAATCTATAAGTCTTTCTTTAGGCCATATGTAGCTTCCCGTACCGCGACTGTCTTCCTGAAGAGTGTGCTTGTGCTTTCTTCTGTAGGCGGACATGTAGTGTACGAACTGAGGGAAGACGATACCTGCATCGCTGAGGTGACTTGCCCATCTCTTTACCCATTCAAGGGATACGTATCCGATATAGCCTATCTGACGCAGACAGTCAAGCATTTCCTTTATGGGGAGGTCGCCTTCGCCCATCATACGGTATTCGCATTTGCCGTCTACCATTATGGAGTCTTTAACGTGAACGTATTTTATGTATTTTTCAATGTTTCTGATGGTAGTCTTGGGCGCTTCATACCCATATCTGTAGGGGTGATGCATATCCCAAAGTGCAGCCACGTTTCTGCTGTTTACGCTGTCAAGCAATCTTGCAAGTCTTGCGGTATCGGAGTACACGCCGTTGGTTTCAACCAGCAGCATAACGGTGGTACCTTCGACGAATTTAGCCGCCTCTTTGAGGACTTCCACCATCTTATCGTCGTCTATTTCGCCCATAGGCATGGGTTCTTTATCTGCAAGTATTCTTATATAAGGGGTACCGAGCTTTTTCGCAAGCTCAACGTACTGCTTTATTTCGTCGAGATTTTCTTCTATTTTGTCAAAGTCCTTAAGAGGACATCCTGTTGAAAGGCAGGGAATCTCCAGATGAAGCTTTTTCAAAGTAGCTATTGTCTCATCTATCTTTTTGTCAGAGAAGGGGGGAGTCTTTACTGCAAAGATATCGTTACCCAAACCTCTTATTTCAATACCGTCAAAATCGGTATCTTTTGCCATGGAATATATGTCTGCCCAGCTATACTCGGGACAGGCCAGCGTTGAAAACGCAATTTTCATTAGCGGAAACCTCCGTAGTTTATCGATACCGGAGTATTTTATCAGGAAAATATGTATAAAATGTGACAAAATGCACCGTTTAGATTAAAGTGGAAAACTTGTAACACTTTGTACAAAGTTTTGTAAAAATAACAGAAAAGCGAATTGACAGGGTGAATATTTGAAACATTTATGAATTTAATGCTTTTCCTCTTGACAAACGGCATTTTTATGATATAATATTTGTGTGTCAAGATGTTCAACTTTACACGGGCAAAATTACGATAGAACGGAGAGAAGAAAAATGGATACTTCTTCAGGAAACGACAGAGCAAGGATCGCGCTGCTTCTTGACTGTTACGGCAAAATGCTCACTGACAAACAGTATACTGCGATGGATCTGTATTTCCAGGAGGACTTCACCCTCTCTGAAATATCCGAACAGACCGGTATAACCCGTCAGGGCGTATGGGATAATATCAGACGCGGCGAAAAGCAGCTTATAGAAATGGAAGAGCGTCTACATCACGTTGATAAGTTCAGCGAGATAAAGGACGGCATTTCCTCTGCTTATGCTTCCGCTATAGAGCTGAGAGAATATGCAAAGACCAAGTTTTTCCCTGCCGATCTTATAAAGCAGCTTGACGAAATGATAGAAACATTTAAGAAGATAGTCGATTAGGAGTTACGATATGGCGTTTGAAAGCCTTTCGGATAAGCTCAATTCAATATTTAAGCGCCTTAAGTCAAAGGGCAAACTCACTGAACCCGATATAAAAGAGGTTATGCGTGAGATACGCATAGCGCTTTTGGGTGCGGACGTTAACTATAAAGTAGTTAAGGAATTCGTTGCCAAGGTCAGTGAAAAAGCTCTCGGCGAAGCGGTGCTTGAAAGTCTTACCCCTGCTCAGCAGGTAATTAAGATAGTAAACGAAGAACTCACCGCTATGATGGGTGGCAAAAACGACCGTATTAAAATGGCGTCAAAGCCCCCCACGGTAATAATGCTTTGCGGTCTTCAGGGTGCGGGTAAAACCACCCATTGCGCAAAGTTGGCTCTTTACTTTAAGAATATGAACAGACGACCTCTTTTGGTTGCTTGTGATATATACAGACCTGCCGCTATTCTCCAGTTGCAGGTTTTGGGTGAGAAGATAGGGGTTCCCGTCTTTACTCAGCCCGAGGGCACAAGGCCCGTTGATATAGCAAAAAGGGCAATAGCCGAGGCTAAGGACCACGGTTATGATATGGTATTTCTCGATACCGCGGGCCGTCTTCATATAGACGAAGTCCTTATGCAGGAGCTTAAGGATATTCAATCCGCCGTTGATCCCGACGAAATACTCCTTACAATAGATGCCATGACCGGTCAGGACGCTGTAAACGTAGCCGAAAGCTTTAACGAAGCTCTGGGAATTACGGGTTGTGTTCTCACAAAGACTGACGGTGATACCAGAGGCGGCGCGGCCCTTTCTGTAAAATACGTTACCGACAGACCCATTAAGTTTATGGGTACGGGTGAAAAACTCGGGGATATAGAGCCTTTCCATCCCGATAGAATGGCTTCCCGAATTCTCGGTATGGGCGATATGCTCTCCCTTATTGAAAAGGCAGAGAAAAGCTTTGACGAGGCTCAAGCCAAAAAGCTTGAAGAAAAGATCCGGAAGAATCAGCTTGATCTTAACGACTTCCTTGACAATATGCAGCAGCTTAAACAGATGGGTCCTCTCGATAAGATGATGGAAATGATACCCGGTATGAATAAGGCGGCTCTTAAGGGCGTTGAGATAGATGAAAAGCAGGTGGCAAGGACGGAGGCCATAATCCTCTCCATGACTCCGGCCGAGAGATCGAACCCTGATATAATAAGCCATTCCCGTAAAAAAAGAATTGCTGCGGGTTCAGGATCTACGGTTGAGGCCGTTAATAGACTCCTCAAATCCTTTGAACAGACCAAGACCATGATGAAAAAGGTTCCCGGTATGGGAGGCCACAAAAAGAGTGCTACCAAAAAGAAGCGTAAGCACAAGAAATAACTTAGCGTTTACAACGGGTAAATACCTGTTATGATAAACAAACACACAAATTTTGAAAGAGGTGAATCAGAATGGCAGTAAAAATCAGACTTCGCCGTATCGGTGCTAAGAAGGCTCCCTACTACAGAATCGTAGTTGCGGATTCCCGTTATCCCCGTGATGGCAGATTTATCGAAGAGATCGGTACTTATAATCCCTGCACCGAACCCTCCCAGATAAAGATCGACGCTGAAAAGGCAGAGCAGTGGATCAAGAACGGTGCTCAGCCCACTGATGTCGTAAAAAGACTTCTCAGAGAAAGCGGCGTAACCAAGGCCGAATAATTTCTCCGAAAGTTGTTTCTACCGAGGACGGTAAAAGACTTTGGTATCGGAGGGTAATTGGAAGTTTATTCCGATGCACCTCCGATACGGCAAGCTCTTTTTGCGGTAGAGATTCTTTAATTCTTTTCTATTCTTTGACTCAATTATCCGAAAAAACAAATTTCGATAGGAAAGGACATTTAAAATGAAAGATTTCATACTTTTTATAGCTCGACAGCTGGTTTCCGAGCCTGATGCCGTTACCGTTACCGAAGTTGGTGAACAGGACGGCGTTATAGTTTATAATCTCTCCGTTGCAGACGATGATAAAGGCTTTATTATCGGTAAGCACGGCCGTGTCGCCAAGTCTATCCGTCAGATAGCAAAGGTCGCTGCCGCAAAAGAGGGCAAAAAGATCAGCATCGACATAATCTGATAAAGGATACGACATCCGCGCGTCAGGCGTTAATATGCCCCGACGTTGCGGATGATTTTGTTTATTTGAAAATATGGAACTCATACAAACCGGAAAAATAGTAAATATTCACGGCATAAAGGGCGAAGTCAAGGTTCAGCCTTGGTCTGACAGCCCTGAGGATCTTCTTTATTTTGAGGAGATCTGGATAGACGGACAGAAGCGTAACGTACTTAATGCCCGTATACAGAAATCCTGCGTTCTTATGAAAATTGAGGGCGTAGATACTCCCGAAGACGCCGAAAAGCTTCGCAACAAGGTTATCTTTGTTGATAAGGAGGATTTCGAGCTTGAAGAGGGTACCTATTTCTGGGACGACCTTATGGGGCTTGAGGCAAAAAATGCCCAGACAGGGGAGTCCTACGGCAAGGTGACGGATATTCTTCAGACCGGCGCTAACGACGTGTACGAGATCACTATGGCTGATGGTAAGAAGGTATATATTCCCGCCATTGCCGACAGTGATATAAACGTTGACCTTGAGGCCGGAGTTATGACCTTCGTTCCTCTGAAAG
>JAZQLP010000001.1:0-9563 GCA_045542755.1 Eubacteriales bacterium | reverse complement strand
ATAATATATACAAACACAGAATACTCGGAAAGAGGGCGGTCAATATGTTCAAATCCAATATTCCCGTAAACTGCAACTATTGCGCCCGTGGGTATGTTCTGAGCAACGGAGAACACTGCATTTGCGAAAAGCATGGCATGATTCGTGTTCTTTCCCGTTGCTCTGATTTTTTATACGATCCACTTAGAAGGCAACCCTCTCCCCCTGTAAGGCCTGAAGCTACTGATCCGTCAGAATTGTTTCTCCCCTGTGTTACAAAGGAGCTATAATTAATTTTTAGGAGTTTTAATATAATGGCTGTAAAACTTAACAAAGCCTATCTGAAGGATTTCATCTCTGCTGACGAATACAAGGCAATGAAACCTTTTGTAAAGGCTGCTGATCAGTTGATCAAAAAAAAGAACGGTTTGGGTAAGGATTTCCTTGGATGGGTAGATCTTCCCCGCGATTATGATAAGGAGGAGTTTGCAAGAATCAAAAAGGCTGCCGAAAAAATCCAGAAGCAGTCTCAGGTTCTTATTGTTATCGGTATCGGTGGCTCTTATCTTGGAGCCAGAGCTGTTATCGAGTTTGTAAAATCCCCCTCTTACAATCAGCTTAAAAAGGATACGCCCGAAATATACTTCGTTGGAAACAGCATTTCTTCTACCCATTTTGCAGAAATGATGGCTCTTTGCGAAGGTAAGGACGTTTCCGTTAACGTTATTTCCAAATCCGGAACCACTACCGAACCTTCCGTAGCATTCCGTATCTTCAAGGAGTTCCTTGAAAACAAATACGGCAAAGAAGGCGCAAAGGAAAGAATTTACGCTACTACCGACAAGGCAAAGGGTGTACTTAAAAAGCTTGCTACTGACGAAGGATATGAAACTTTCGTAGTTCCCGATGATATTGGTGGCAGATATTCCGTACTTACTGCAGTCGGTCTTCTTCCCATTGCCGTTGCCGGTATTGATATTGACGAGCTTATGAGAGGCGCCGCAGATGCGATGACCGATTATGAAGCTGCTGACATAAAGAAGAATCCTGCATACGAATACGCTGTTATCAGAAATATCCTTCTCAGAAAAGGTAAATGCGTAGAAATCACTGTTGGATACGAGCCTTATCTTTGGTGTTTCGGCGAATGGATAAAGCAGCTCTTCGGCGAAAGTGAAGGTAAGGCTGGCAGAGGACTTCTCCCCTCCAGCATGATATATTCTACCGACCTTCATTCTCTTGGCCAGTACGTTCAGGAAGGCCAGAGAACCATGTTTGAAACCGTACTTTGGGTCAATACTCCTAAGCACGAAGTTATCGTTCCCAACGACCCCGAGAATCTCGACGGACTTAATTTCATAAGTGGACAGACTATGCAGTACGTAAACGAGAAGGCATTTATCGGCACCTGTCTTGCTCACGTTGACGGTGGTGTTCCAAATGTAGTTCTTGAGATATCCGATGCAAGTGCTTATACCATGGGTAACCTCATATACTTCTATGAGAAAGCTTGTGCACTTTCCGGATACATACTTGGCATTAATCCCTTTGACCAGCCCGGTGTTGAAGCATACAAGAAGAATATGTTTGCTCTTCTTGGAAAGCCCGGCTATGAAAAACTGAAAACTGAGCTTGAAAAAAAGCTTAAGAAAAAATAAAAAAACTAACATTTAAATATTAAAGGAGATGTTACTATGGTTAAGATTATTATGGGTTTAAAAGGTACAGGTAAGACCAAGACGTTGATTGAAATGGTTAACGGCTCTGCAGCTGAAGAACACGGCAGCGTTATCTGTGTTGAAAAAGACCACAAGCTTCGCTATGATATCAGCCACAAGGCAAGATTGGTAAGCGCCGCTGACTATAACATCAACGACTATCAGGGCTTCTACGGCTTTATTTGCGGAATTATCGCAGGTAATTTCGATATTACCGATATCTATATTGATTCTATTACCAAGATTTGCGGCAGAAACGAAAGCATGGATGACCTTTCCAAGTTTATCGAAGCTATTGATAAGCTCACCGAGCATATCAATATCACTATGACCGTAAGTTACGACACCCAGTATGCGCCTGAATTCATCAAGGCTCACATTGTTAACGAATAAGTAGATTTGTTAAAAGACAAGGCAGGGCCTCAATGTTGAGAGCTCTGCCTTTCTTGTTTAAGATTGGATATGAAAGTTAAAAACAGAATTTGGGAAATAGACCTTCTAAGAGGAATCGCATTCATATGTATGGTTTATGACCATGCAATTTACGATATAAATTATATTTTCGACTACAGGACAAATCTTTTCTGGGGATATGACTATCTTATTGGTGATTTCTCCGCAATACTATTTATTCTCCTTTGCGGAATTTCCTGTCATCTATCGAAAGCCCCCATAAGAAACGGACTCAAAGTGTTCGGTATAGCTTGTTGGCTGACGGTAGTAACAGGGCTTATAGATATTCTCTTTAATATTGGAGTAATAATAAATTTTGGCATATTACATATGCTTGGTATTGCGATGATACTTTGTGGTATACTTAAAAAACTTTCTCCAATAGCAGTACTTACTACAGCGATACCCATACTTATAATCAGACAAATTGTAAATATAAAAAGTATTTATTGGCTATTCCCTATTGGTTTTCACACATACGACTTCTATTCATCAGATTACTATCCCCTGTTTCCCTATGTTGGCATTGTGCTGATAGGTTTTTTTCTCGGAAAGCTGCTTTACAAAGAAAAAAGGAGCCTTTTCCCCTTTTCAATATCAGGAAAAGACCCCATATCTTTTATTGGAAGACACTCATTGGTATTATACGTAATCCATCAGCCCATAGTTTTAATAATAATCTATGGCGTGATAGAGTTATTACGTATCGCGCGAATCATTCAGTGACCGCCGCACCCCTTAAAATATCCTTCAAGGCTGAGAACAAATTTGTTCTCAGCTTTTTTTTCAAAACCTAAACGAGTTATGATATCCTCGTCCTTGTTGCAGGTGCAAACAACTTTACGGTGTCCTATATCTTCGAGATATCCAAGAACAGAAAGAAACATCATTCTTTTTGAGATATCATCAAGTTCCATAAGATATTCATAGTCATATATCTCACCTTCAGTAGGATCGTAAAAACATCTTCCGCCTAAATTACCGTCGCAGGTAAGCTGATAGCAAAATTTATTTTCATACACGACCTTTTTAGCTTCTATCATAAGTTTTTAGCCACAACCTTTCCGTGTCCGAGAATTTCTGAAAGCGCAGAAATAAGCTTGTCAGATATCTGAACGTCTGTTCTGAAACGAGCCTGCTTTCCCATATCGGTAAATGTAAAGAATACCTTACTTGTACCGGGGGAATTTTCGATTATTTCGGCGCATTTGTTAATATAGGACATATCGTTTTTGGTAATCATTATAGACAGATACTGTTCCTGCTGTTTTTGGGTAACCGCAGGCGCAGAGACGCTAACATCATTTGGTGAATCAACCTTTGATATTTCGGACGCAATAAGTTTTGCCGTTTCCGCAAAGCCGCCTTCTTCCCCATTATCATCGGTTGTAGGTGCGGTCTCTTCGGGTTTTGAAAGTTTGCCCGTTATCTGGACAACCGCATCCTCTTCGATTTCGTGAGAGTATTTATCAAAGGTTTTCGAGAATAGCAGAACTTCAATATTGCCCGTCAGGTCTTGAACCTGCATAATACCCATCATAGTTTCGCTCTTGGTCATCTTTTTTGTAAATTTAGAAACGATACCAATGATGCTGACACGAGAGTTATTTTTATAAGTATCATCGCTGTTCAGGTCTGCGACTGTGGGAAGATCCCTCTCCGATATTATTTCGGCGTATTCTTTCATGGGATGGTCTGAAAGATAAACACCTGCAATTTCTTTTTCATAGGAAAGCTTAAGCTTTTTGGGGTATTCTTCAACATCGGGATACTCGAAGTTATCCTGCTGCTCCTCTTCCATGCCTCCAAAGAGAGACATTTGGCCTTCTCTTTCCTGCTTGATTACTACCTGAAGAGCCTTTTTGATTTCCGGGTATGCTATTTCAAGCTGTCTACGCTTTAAGCCAAATGTATCGAATGCTCCGCATTTGATAAGACATTCTACCGACCTTGAATCAAGGTCGTGAGAAGAAAGCATTCTCTTGCAGAAGTCGTAGAAATTGAGGAATGGACCTGCAACTGCGCGCTCTTCTATAATAGCATCAACGACGTTTTTACCCATACCCTTAAGGCCAATGAGGCCAAAACGTATACCGTTCTCTTCAACGGAGAAAACGCTTTCGGACTTGTTGACGTCAGGAGGAAGCATCTCAATATTGTGTCCTTGACACGCCACTATGTAGCCAACCATTTTATCTGGTTTTGTAACAACAGAGGTAAGCAGTGCCGCCATATATTCCTTTTTATGGTGACACATAAGGTATGCTGTATAGTATGATACAAACGCATATGCGGCCGCGTGTGACTTATTGAACGCATACTGAGCAAACTTGACCATTTCATCAAAGATCTGGTCTGCAATTTCGGCTGGAACTCCGTTACGGACGGATCCTGGAACTTCAATACTTCCATCAGCGGCAAGTTTACCGTTAATAAAGTATTCTCTTTCCTGCTTCATTACGTCTATTTTTTTCTTACCCATGGCTCGGCGTACGAGGTCAGCTCGTCCGTAAGAATATCCGGCGAGAGTTCTTACGATTTCCATAACCTGTTCCTGATACACCATACATCCGTAGGTAACGCTCAGTATATTCTTTAGTAAAGGATGTTTATAGGTTACTTTTTCGGGGTGGAAACTGTTATCTACGTATGTAGGTATAGAATCCATAGGACCGGGACGATAAAGAGATATTACAGCGGTGATATCTTCCAAGCTCTTGGGATGAAGCTGCATAAGCACGTTTTTCATACCGCCACTTTCAAGCTGGAATACGCCTTCGGTCTTACCTTGAGAGAGCATATCGAAGGTTTCTTTATCTTCGTAGTTAATATTTTCAATAAGGAAGCCTGGCTGTTGCCGCCTAATAAGTTTGCAGGCGTCTTCTATAACGGTAAGGTTTCTAAGACCCAAAAAGTCCATTTTAACCAGACCGATACGTTCCGTAGTTACCATGTCAAACTGAATAACGGCCATACCTTCGTTTATACCCAACGGTGCATAAGTGTAAGTGGGGTCTTCCGTGATAACAACGCCTGCGGCATGAACAGATGTATGACGGGGAGAGTTTTCAATACTTTCGCACATGTCTAAAAGTTCTCTTATCTCATTATCCGTTTCATACATACTCTTAAGCTCGGGAACAGCTTCAATACTCTCCTTGATATTCATTTTTTCAGGGATGAGTTTGGCTACTGCGTTAGCTGTCTGGAGCGGTAACCCAAGGGCTCTTGAAACGTCTTTTACGGCCATTTTAGCCTTCATTGTACCGAAGGTTATTATCTGAGCCACATTCTGCTCACCGTATTTACGTTTAACGTATTCGATAACCTCTCCGCGTCGCTCAGTACAGATGTCTATGTCGAAGTCGGGCATTGATATACGTTCAGGATTAAGGAATCGCTCGAAAATCAATGCAAAACGTATAGGTTCAATATTGGTTATTTTAAGACAGTACGCAACAATACTACCGGCACCCGAGCCTCGTCCAGGGCCAATGGGAATACCGTGGTCTTTTGCGAATTTAATAAAGTCCCAAACTATGAGGTAATAGTCTACGAATCCCATTTGGTTAATAACCGACAGTTCGTAGTTAAGTCTGTCTATTCTCTCCTGAGTGCGCTCTTCCGGCTTATATCGGTATTCAAAGCCCTCAAAAGCCATTTTCCTGAAATATTCGTAGTGAGAAAGACCGTCTGTCCACTTAAAGTCCGGAAGGATATATTTAACCTTTTCCGTGCCGTCAATTACAGGGAATTCAATATCGCACATATCGGCGATCTTTTGAGTATTATCAATGGCTTCAGGAACATACTCAAAAAGAGCACGCATTTCTTCTTCAGACTTAAGGTAGAACTCTTCAGTTTCAAAGCCCATACCGTTGTCCTCGTCAACGGTCTTCTGTATCTGAACGCATACCAACACCTTTTGGGCACGGGCATCCTTTTTCTGCAAATAATGGGCATCATTGGTTGCTACAAGAGGTATACCAGTTTCTCTGGAAATCCTGATCAGACCTTCGTTTACGGTTTTGTCTTCTTCAAGGAAGTGATCCTGTAATTCGAGATAGTAGTTTCCTTCCCCGAATATACCGAGATACTTCAACGCAAGTGCTTTTGCTCCTTCGTAATCGTTTGCAAGAAGCTTCTGTTGTACGTCACCTGCAAGACAAGCTGAAAGACAAATAAGATTGTCGTGGTACTTTTCAAGCAACTCAAAGTCAACCCTGGGCTTATAGTAAAAGCCCTCAAGGTTACTGAAAGAAACAATTTTTATAAGGTTTTTATAGCCGTCGTTATTTTTACAAAGCAATACGAGGTGGCCGTAGTTGCCGTCCAGTTCTTTAACTTTGTCAAAACGGGTACGGGGCGCAGTATATACTTCGCAACCGATTATGGGCTTTATACCCGCTTTTTTTGCTTCTTCATAGAATTTTATGGTACCGTACATATTACCGTGGTCGGTCATTGCTACGGCGTTTTGCCCCATCTCTTTAAGAAGAGGCATCATTTTTTTTATTGTGCAGGCGCCGTCCAAAAGACTGAATTCGGTATGTACGTGAAGGTGCACAAAACTCATTTTATTCCTCTCCTTTCGTCTGGGGTACGGTTTTATCCGCTATATCACATATCTTCTTTAGCTTACGGTAGAGCGTAGATTTTGCAATGGGAGGATTAAATTCTTTTCCCAAAGCATCCAAGGTCACGGCATCTGACGATAACCGCTTTTCTGCAATCTGTATAAGTTCGGGTGACAGACCATCATAAGACAGTTCTTTAAGCTTTTTTATTGCACTTCTGTGTTCGGTCATTGCTTTTACTGCTTTATCAATATTTGCGCTTTCACAGTTTACTATTCTGTTAACGTTGTTTTGAAATTCCTTATAAATCTCAGCATTTGTGTAATCAAAAAGAAACTCCACACCTCCGGTCATGGTAAGAAAATCTTTTATACTTTCGGCATTTTTCACGTAGACAACGTGTTTTTCTTTCCTTTTTGATATCCCCGGCTCATAGCCAAGCTCAGATATATAAGCAGCACAAAGCTCTGAAAGACGCTTTGACTTAAAAGCAAATTCAAGAGAATACCTTTTTTGAGGGTCCGATATAATGCCGGAGGCAATAAACATTCCTCTCAAAAAAGCCTTTTTACAACATTCACTCTTGAGTTCGGACAGTGAATTAAGACAAACCTCTCTTATTCCCAGCATTTTAGCGTTTAATATCCTGGCATCCTTATCGGAAATTATACAGTTAAAAACACGACCGTTTTTACTCTGTGGTATGGTATGCTTTAAATAGTTTTCGGCTTGCTCTACGTAGGTATCAAGAATATCAGGATCCATCTCTTTGATGACTATTGTATCTTCGGTAAATGAATCGGAAAAGAGCAAATAAGCAAAAAATTCCGCCTTTTTACAGCAGTTTTTTTTGCTTTTTGTTATTAATGATTTTTTTACCGTAAGATTGTACGACATATTATTTTGTCCTTCCGATAATCCTGACCTCGGGCTCTAACATAACCCCGCTGGCCTTATAAACTACGTCTTGAACGTGAGATATGAGATTCAAAATATCGTTCGATGATGCGTTACCGATATTGATAATAAATCCCGCGTGTTTTGTGCTCACCTGGGCACCGCCAATGGTAGTACCCTTTAAACCTGCATCTTCAATAAGCTTGCCTGCAAAATATCCCTCAGGGCGTTTAAATGTGCTTCCTGCACTGGGAAATTCCAAAGGCTGAGATGCTCTTCTTTTTGCTGAAAGCTCTTCCATTTTCGATTTAATTTCGGCGGGATTCCCCTTTGTAAGTTTAATTGAAGAAGAAATTATATAATCATTGGCTGTGAAAACGCTTTTACGATATCCGAATTGATGCTCTTCAGCTTTGACGGTAACAATATCTCCATTAGCGTTAAGATATGTGGTTGATTCAACGACGTCAGCCATCTGCCCGCCATATGCCCCTGCATTCATCACGCAGGCTCCCCCTAAGCTACCGGGGATACCGTGGGCAAACTCAAGTCCCGTAAGGCCGTGTGTATAAGCTGTGTATGCGACCTTGGCCAAAATAGCACCGCTACCCGCAGTGATAATTCCACCGTCATCAGTATCGGTTACCAAGATATCGGACATCTCAGAAGTGCATATATATACGTCGTCGCCGGGATCATCTGGAGCAAGAATATTTGAGCCGTTGCCTATAATGTGAAAAGAATAATCTGAAGCTCTAAGCAACGAAAAAACAGTTTTAACCTCGTCTACAGTAGCCGGTTTTATCATTAATCGGCAAGGGCCACCAGTTTTAAAGCTGGTGTATTTTGAGAGTTGTTCGTTTTCAGTGTAACGTATGCCACATTCTGTTAGTGATGAAATTATATTTGTCATAGCTATCTCCCAAAATAATAGGGTTTTTATCAGTTATCTGCAGAATCTATACCATTCATTATTCTTCGATTAAGCTCTGTTGCTGCGTTATAGCCCTGACGCTTTTGGCGGTTATTCATTGCGGCAACCTCTATAATAACTGCAAGATTTCGTCCTGGCTTTATCGGTATAGTGATGCAAGGCTTTTGCTGTCCAAGGATTTCATGGTATTCATCATCCATTCCAAGCCTGTCGTAATGCTTTTCCTCGTTCCAAAGCTCAAGCTTTATTACCATATCGATACGTTCAGTTTCTTTAACGGCACCCATACCGAATATGCGCTTAACATCAACAATGCCTATACCTCTGAGTTCAATAAGGTTTCGAATCAAGGCGGGAGCAGAACCTACCAGAGTCTTACTTGAAACACGCTTTATTTCAACTGCATCATCGGCAACAAGTCTGTGTCCTCTCTTTACAAGCTCAATGGCCGTTTCGCTCTTACCTACGCCACTTTCACCCAGTATAAGGATACCCTCGCCGTATACTTCAACAAGAACTCCGTGTTGAGTTATGGTTGGAGCCAGGCAAAGATTTAAGTATGCAATTAATGAACCGACAAATTCAGATGTGGTGATGCTTGTTTGCAATATAGGCTTGTTATATCTTTTTGCAGCTTCGATTACCTCGGGAACGGGCACGAGATTGGTCGAATAAATAAGAGCGGGAATATTTGTAGCGAATAGGTCGTTAAACCGTTTTACACGCTCTTCGGAAGTCATTTGTTCAATAAAGTCAAACTCATTATTGCCGATTATCTGTATTCTGGTATCCTCAAAGTGAGAATAAAACCCTACAAGGGGCAGAGCTGTTCTATTAACCTCAACAGTTTCGATCTTTACGTTTTTTCCGTTTTCCCCTGCCGACTCGGGCATATAAATCACATTTAGCTTAAACTCTTCTATTACGGATGCCAACGTTACGTAACGGACCATAGGAACCTCCGAATATGTATTATTAATTATAATATTATTATAATATAAATTT